>NZ_JAGFIP010000003.1:0-304741 GCF_017582705.1 Paenibacillus sp. F411 | reverse complement strand
AAGCAGAGGGTCGGGGGTTCGATCCCCTCAGCCTCCACCATATAATTTAATGACGCGGGGTGGAGCAGCTCGGTAGCTCGTCGGGCTCATAACCCGAAGGCCGCAGGTTCAAATCCTGCCCCCGCAACCAATTATATCGCATAGCGATTATGCCTCATGGAACTGTGGTGTAGAGGCCTAACATGCCTGCCTGTCACGCAGGAGATCGCGGGTTCGAATCCCGTCAGTTCCGCCATCTTTGAACAGCTCCAGGGATGAGAATCCGATATTGGGTTCGTCGGAGCATACTCTTCGGAAGCATAAGCTTCGCAGTCTCGAACGAAGAGAGTATCCCGTCAGTTCCGCCATCTTTGAATAGCAACAGGGATGAGAATCCCGTGAGATTTATTGGGACAAGCTCCCGTATTTTTTTTGCTTGTATGAGCCATTAGCTCAGTTGGTAGAGCACCTGACTTTTAATCAGGGTGTCGAAGGTTCGAGTCCTTCATGGCTCACCACAATATTTTATTTGCGGACGTGGCTCAGCGGTAGAGCATCGCCTTGCCAAGGCGAGGGTCGCGGGTTCGATTCCCGTCGTCCGCTCCATAAGTCCCCTTAGCTCAGCTGGATAGAGCGTTTGACTACGAATCAAAAGGTCGGGAGTTCGAATCTCTCAGGGGACGCCATTTAATGAACTCAAACTTCCAATTGGAAGTTTTTTTGTTTTGTAGGAATTTTCGAACTCTTTACCTGAGCGTACCGTTATAGTATATGAGCTGTATTGCTGAAGGGGGCAGAGTTATGTTTGCGCAGATCTTTTTAGGAATGTTCTGGATATGTATAGGCGTGGGCCACTTTCTGAAATGGAATAAGCTTAGAAGCTCACGAATGAAAGGCCATGTTAGAGCTGAAGCCATTCCCTCTTACCAACGAGGATTGGCCTTACCTAGTGTATGCCTTGGTCTAATCTTTATCATGATGGGCTGGGTGGAACATCAAATGTGGCTGCCTGTGAATAGATTCATTCTCATATATTTGGTGTTAGCCATGATACCGGTAATAATGCTGTATCGTAATCATAAACGACATCAGAAACATTTTTATTAAATTCATCTCATCAACAAAATGCTTGTCACACCATAGAGCGCTATGATATAATATTTCTATCGCTTTCGGGACGTAGCTCAGCTTGGTAGAGCACCTGGTTTGGGACCAGGGGGTCGCATGTTCAAATCGTGTCGTCCCGATTTTTGAAGTGAGAGAAGAACTGTACATCTTGTCGATGTACGGTTTTTTTCTGTCTATACCTCTGTTGCGCTGTTGCATATTTGACAGATTTTGCGGTCAAACTATAAAAAAACAACGGACAGAAGGGGATTACTTTGGACATTTTTCAAATCCGAAAATTGTGGAGAAAGCGTTGGAAACGCTGGAGAAGAGCGATATGGACCTGCTCGTTGTTCATTGGAATTGGTCTGCTGGCTTTTTCGGGAAATCAACTGACCGAGCGCATGAAGGAGCTGCTGACACAGGACACGCACCCGGCTCCCATTGCTCTGGAAACACTTTTGCAGCTTCAGATCGACCCGCAAGCAGAACAGCAGGCAGATTTCGTTGAAGAACAGCAGCAATTCATGAAGACACTGAATGAGAATCAAGGCCAGATGCAGGTGCATCTAAGAACGGTTTATGTGTGCGGTGTCGAGGAGAAAAGCCTAGGGCTGCATAGCGCTGATGGGATTTACGCTCTGATGAATCAAAATCCGGCCTTGAGGGGCAGCTTTGATTCGGAGGGTGAAGTGTGGCTGGAGGAGGCTGTTGCCGACGATTTATCTCCTTCTTGTAAAGAACAGGCTTACATCAGTGTGGATCAGGAGGGTAACCTGACGCTTTTTGACGGTCCACCGGAGAAGGATAAGGTAATCCAAACCTTTTTCCAGCTTGATATTGGATCTATGGAGTCGTCATTGCCAGTGGATGTGGTCAGGCAGCTGCAGCATGGTATCCGGGTACAGGATATAGAGGAGTACAACAGCGTGCTGTCTACGTTCAGTGATTATGCCAGGGATTTAGCGGAGGATGGTATGAAAGCACATTAATGAATGCCATAGATGATCTATCCTGAAAAGGATGGATCTTTTTTTGTGTCATAGCCGATGTAGAATGTTCTTGAAATGAGCAAAGTTTTCCTCAACGCAGGGCGTAAGTTTTGTTATAATGGAATAACGATACATATGTTCGCTTCAAGGGAGAGGTTAGGTTTGCGTATTATGGGAATAGACCCTGGCATAGCTATTGTCGGGTTCGGATTTGTAGATAAGGCCGGAAGCAAGCTGACGCCGGTGCAGTATGGGAGCATCCAGACGAAGGCGCATACTCCTGAAGAGGAACGTTTGCATCACGTATATGAAGGCATGGTTCAGCTGATTGATCAATATAAGCCGGATGCGGTCGCTTTTGAGAAGCTGTTTTTTAATCGGAATGTCACGAATGCGATGGCGGTTTCACAGGCTCGCGGCGTCTTGATTCTGGCAGCAGTCCAGCGCGGGCTGCCTATAGGAGAGTATACCCCGATGCAGGTCAAGCAGGCGATTGTCGGATATGGTAAGGCCGAGAAGAAGCAGGTTCAGGAAATGGTCCGAATGTTCCTCAAGCTTCAGACTGTCCCGAAGCCGGACGATGTCGCGGATGCTTTGGCGGTGGCGATCTGCCATGCCCATTCCTCTACGTTGAATTCTAAATTGAATGAGGTATTGCGAAAATGATTGATTTTTTACGCGGCCAGGTCGCTCATCTGGAAAATGAATATATTGTGCTGGACGTCCATGGCGTCGGCTATCGGGTGTTCTGCCCTAATCCCTTTGCCTTTGCGAAGCAGGAGGGCGAGGTCACGGTGTTTACGCACCATCATGTGCGGGAGGATGCCATTCTGCTGTATGGCTTTTCTACTCGGGAAGAGCAGCGGCTGTTTCGCAAGCTAATTGAGGTCTCAGGGATTGGACCACGGGTTGCGCTCGGTATTTTGGGTGGAGGGTCGCCAGATCATCTGGTGTCTGCCATTTATCAAGAGAACATCTCCTTCTTAATCAAGCTGCCAGGGATCGGAAAGAAGACGGCCCAGCGCATGATTCTGGATTTGAAAGACAAGCTTGAGGGCTTCCAATCGACCGTCGTTAATACCGGGCTGTTTGCGATGCCTGAAGAGACTGCGGGCGAAGCCGGCTACTGGCCGGAGGCACGAGAAGGCCTTAAGGCGCTGGGCTACACGGATGGGGAACTGGATAAAGTATGGCAGCAGCTTAAAGCTCAGGCAGAGGGGGCATCGGTAGATGTCCTCATGAAAAAAGCGCTCCAGTTGTTATATGCAGGTTAAAGCTTCACATACAGGAAGGGAGTGTTGAAGGGTGGATGACCGAATCATCACGGCAAACCTAATGATGGAAGACCAGGCGGTCGAGCTCAGTCTCCGTCCTCGCTATCTCGCCGAATACATTGGCCAGAACCAAGTGAAGGAGAACCTCAAGATTTATATCGAGGCGGCCAAAATGCGCAAGGAAGCGCTGGATCATGTACTGCTGTACGGACCCCCAGGGCTTGGTAAAACGACATTATCTAATATTATTGCGAATGAGCTGGGCGTAAGTCTCCGAACGACCTCTGGACCTGCCATTGAGCGCCCGGGGGATCTCGCGGCTCTGCTGACCAATCTGCAGGAAGGTGATGTGCTCTTCATTGATGAGATTCACCGGCTGCACCGAACGGTAGAAGAGGTGCTGTATCCGGCGATGGAGGATTTTGCCCTGGATATTATGATTGGCAAGGGTCCCAGTGCGCGATCCGTCCGGCTGGACCTGCCTCCATTTACGCTTATCGGTGCCACAACACGCGCTGGACTCCTGTCGGCTCCGCTTCGAGACCGTTTCGGCGTAGTCAGCAGACTGGAATTCTACACTGTGGATGAGCTTAGCTATATTGTGTCCCGGGCTGCCGATATATTAAATGTAGAAATTGTGGGAGAAGCCTCGAACGAAATTGCGCTGCGTTCCCGGGGTACACCGAGGATTGCGAACCGCTTGCTTAAGCGCGTGCGGGATTACGCCCAGGTTCGCGGGGACGGGATGATCACACCGGACATGGCCCAAGAAGCGCTTAAGATGCTTCAGGTGGATCCGATGGGGCTGGATATGATTGATCACAAAATGCTTCATGCGATGATCCACAGCTTCCGGGGAGGGCCGGTAGGCCTGGATACGATTGCTGCAACGATCGGGGAAGAAAGCCAGACCATTGAAGATGTGTATGAGCCTTATCTGCTGCAGATCGGATTTCTACAGCGGACGCCGCGGGGAAGAATGGTCACACCGGCCGGTTACGGCCATCTCGGTATTCCGTATCCACAGGATCGGCGCTAGATAGTTAAAGTTCAAGGAGGACATGGGATAATGAGCAGGAGTAACTGGAAAGTAAGAGCGCTGAAGGCTGCGCTAAGAATCATGCTGGCCGGTGCAGTCATGAGTACAGTCTGGACGGCAGCCCCTCAAGCACAGGTGCAGGCTGCCAGCATGGACAGCATCCGTGTCGCCTTGTTTCTGGATTTGGGGAGCAAATATAAATCAACGGTCCCGGCCGTAACGATCAGCTCGCAGGAGGCGTTGACAGCATCCTTTGTTACCCCTAATGCTAATATCCAGGCTGCTGCGCTTAACGCCGGAGAGCAGACTCGCCTTAGCAGCAATTCTTACCGTGTTAAGGTGATGGAATCCAAGGATTGGACAGTTATCGCGGAAGCCGTAAAGAAGCTGCAGGCAACCGTTGATAAGCCTGTAGTGTTCAGCTCCTATACCGAGCAAGGAAAAGTCTACCAGCTGTATACAGGGATGTATGCTTCAGAGCAGGCAGCCAAGGAAGCGGCGGCAAGAACCGCACTGGCTGCAGCAGTGTATCTCAAGGGTCAAATTCCGTCTGCAAAAGGCAGCATGCACCTGACGACAGGTCCTCTTGCTTCAGAAGCTGATGCAGAAGCGATGGTACGTGCCCTGCAGTATAATGGAGTAGATGCATTTAAGGCTATCGTTCCTGCCGGAGAAGGTGTGAGCTATGAAGCCTGGGCGGGTGAGGCTGTAAATGAAGCTGAGCTCAGTGCGCTCCAGAGCTCGGTCTCGAAGACGGCTATCACCATGGTGCCGACAGGAAACCATCCCGTTGGCCTGATCCTGCGGGAGGATGCAGGGCTGGATGCGGCTGCACCGCAAAGTATGGTGCATTACATGATATCAGGCCCCGGCTCCAAGCTGTGGCTTGCTGGCACAGGGGCTGGAATAAACGTCAAGGAGCGTTCCGGAAGAACCTACCGCGGCAGCATGGAGGCCGGCAGCAAGAATGGGCAGCTGTATCTCGTAAATACGGTGCCGTTTGAACAATATTTGTACTCGGTGGTGGGAGCCGAGGTTCCTTCCAGCTGGTCTATGGAGGCGCTTAAGGCACAGGCTGTGGCTGCTCGAAGCTATGCCCTGTATCAGGGGCTGCGATTTGAGGTGGCGCATGTTGTAGACACCGTATTGACACAAGCCTATAACGGGATTAGCTCAGAGGCTGAACGAACGACAGCAGCGGTTAACGCTACAGCGGGGGAAGTCCTGATGAGCGGCGGCAGTATTGTTGAAGCGGTTTTTTCATCCAATAGCGGAGGTGTCACGGCCGATCCTTCTGAGGTGTGGAACAGCGGCAACAATCTCTTCGCAGCGGTAGAAAGTCCGGGCGATGCTTCAGCGCAGGCAGCGCTGAAGAAATGGTATGCCATTTTGCTGCCAAGCGGACAGACGGGATACGTGCGTGAAGATAATGTGAAGGAAACGGGAAGCACGCTGTCCGGCTTGAAAACGATGACGGTCACGGCGAATTCCACCAACGTCCGGCCACTTCCGATGATTCAGTCTTCAGTGCAGCCATTGACTCAAATGAATCCGGGTCAGACTGCCATCGTTCTGGATATCGTCTCTGAATCCGGCAGCTACGACTGGGTGCGAGGACCCTTTACGTCGGAGCAGCTGCTGGGAAGTCTCAAGGGCAGGACGTCCACATCTTTGCCTTCCGTTATTACATCGTTGGAGGTTACAGGTCGGGGGCCTTCCGGAAGAGTGACGGAGCTGACCTTGAACGGTCAGGCTTTAAAGGTCAGCTATCCGGATATGTTCCGCTCGGCGCTGGGAGGCTTGCCAAGCACAATGTTTGATATTGAGCCAACCGGCAGTTATACTGTATTGGGCGCAAACGGCGCTGCTTCCGCTTCAAGCTCTACGCCGCTGACCATTCTTGGTGCAGATCAGGCGAAGCGACCGGCAGCAGCCGGCATGATTATTATGAACGGAGCCGGTAAATCCCGCGCTTTGGAGAGCGGCCAGGGATTTCGTTTTGTAGGCAAGGGCAATGGCCATGGATTGGGCCTCTCTCAATGGGGAGCAAAGGGCATGGCGGATGAAGGGTATGATTACAAACAGATTTTGCAACACTATTACCGCAATACCACTATAGTTAAGGACTGACTGACATGAATGTCGATGCATATGATTTCGAGCTTCCGGAGGAGCTAATTGCGCAGACGCCTTTACTGGAGCGCAGCTCTTCCCGGCTGCTTACTTTGAATAAAGAAACGGGAGAAACCACCCATGAGCATTTCTCAAGTATCCTTGAACAACTGAGACCGGGCGATACCTTGGTACTGAATGATACGAAGGTTATTCCGGCGCGGCTGTTTGGCGTGAAGGAGGATACGGCAGCGAAGGCTGAAGTGCTACTTCTGAAAAATTTGTCAGGTGATACCTGGGAAGCGCTCGTCAAGCCGGGCAAAAAGCTGAAGACCGGAAGCGTCATCGTGTTCGGAGACGGGCAGCTCCGCGCGACGATCGAATCGGAGGGAGATATGGGGGCGCGTACGCTCACCTTTTCCTATGAGGGGATTTTTCAGGAGATTCTTGATGCTTTGGGACAAATGCCGCTTCCTCCTTATATTAAAGAGAAGCTGGAGGATAAAGACCGGTATCAGACGGTATATGCGAAGAACGAAGGCTCCGCTGCCGCTCCGACCGCAGGGCTCCATTTTACAGAAGAACTGCTTCAGAATATTCGCAGCAAGGGAGTCGATATTGCTTTTATAACGCTGCATGTGGGTCTGGGCACCTTCCGTCCGATGTCTGTCGAGCGGGTCGAAGACCATGTGATGCACGAAGAGTACTACATGATCTCCTCGGAAACAGCTGCTATATTGAATGAGACGAAGGCGAGGGGCGGTAGAGTGGTGGCGGTCGGGACAACCTCCTGTCGCACTCTGGAAACGGCCGGAAATCAGTTCAAGGGACAGCCGCTGGAGGAATGCAGCGGCTGGACCGATATTTTTATATACCCCGGCTATGAATTTCAGGTTGTGGATGCACTCATTACGAACTTCCATCTGCCGAAATCCACGCTGGTTATGCTGGTCAGTGCGCTGGCAGGAAGAGATCATATTATGGCCGCTTACAAGGAAGCGGTAGAGCAGCAATACCGTTTCTTCAGCTTCGGTGATGCGATGTTTATTTTTTAACTCGGAGGTTTTGTCAAACATGACAGCAGCAGTGACATACGAACATATTAAAACTTGCAAGCAATCGGGGGCCAGACTGGGACGGGTACATACTCCCCACGGCGTAATCGATACCCCGACCTTTATGCCTGTGGGTACGCTGGCGACGGTAAAGACCATGAGTCCGGAAGAGCTAAAGGCCATGGAGGCCCAGATCATATTAAGCAACACGTATCATCTGTTTCTGCGACCGGGACATGACATCGTTCAGGCAGCGGGCGGACTTCACAAATTCATGAATTGGGATCGGCCAATCCTGACAGACAGCGGTGGCTTCCAGGTGTTCAGTCTGGCGGAAATGCGGAAGATTACAGAGGAGGGCGTACATTTCCGCTCCCATCTGAATGGAGACAAGCTGTTTCTGTCCCCGGAGGTCGCGATGGAAATCCAGAACGCTCTGGGATCAGACATTATGATGGCATTTGATGAATGCCCTCCGTTTCCAGCCGAGTACGAATATGTTAAGAAATCCACAGAGCGGACCTCCCGCTGGGCGGAAAGATGCCTTAAGAGCCATGCCAGACCGCAGGATCAGGCACTATTTGCTATCGTTCAGGGGGGCATGCACGAAGACCTCCGCGTACAGAGCGCCCGGGATTTGACTTCCATGGATTTCCCGGGTTATGCTATTGGTGGACTTAGTGTGGGAGAATCCAAGCAATTGATGTATGAAGTGTTGGATTACACCGTGCCCCTGCTGCCAGAGAACAAGCCCCGCTACCTGATGGGTGTCGGCTCGCCTGATGCGCTGCTGGAAGGCTCGATCCGGGGTGTGGATATGTTCGACTGCGTGCTTCCGACGCGGATCGCCCGCAACGGGACGACCATGACAAGCCAAGGCCGTCTTGTCGTTCGCAATGCACAGTACGCAAGGGACTTTGGGCCGCTGGATCCGGAGTGTGACTGCTATACATGCCGTAACTACTCTCGTGCCTATCTCCGCCATTTAATCAAGAGTGACGAGACGTTCGGGCTTCGCCTGACGACGTATCACAATCTTCATTTCCTGATTAATCTGATGAAGAATGTGCGGGAGAGTATTATGGAAGACCGTTTGCTGGATTTCCGCGATGAGTTTTTTGACAAATACGGTCTGCATAACAACGAAAAAGGATTTTAAGAGGTTACCATCATGGATGGTCCATGAAGGGGGGGAAAGATATGTTTCAATTAGCAAGTGGAGAAACGGCTCAAGGTGGTTTGATCGGCTTGATTCTGCCTTTCGTGTTGATGTTTGTGATCTTTTATTTCCTGTTGATTCGTCCTCAGCAGAAGAAGCAGAAGACCCGCAACGCAATGCTTAGCGCATTGAAGAAGGGGGATAAGGTCGTAACGATCGGAGGCCTTCACGGAACGATTGTAGAGATTACGGATGATATCGTGGTCTTGAAGGTGAATGACGTCACGAAGCTTACTTTTGACCGGAGCTCCATCAGCCACAGTGTAAGTCAGGCTTCGGAGGCGTAAGTCTCGGCCCGATTGGGCAAACATGACCTGCTCTGTAGGCACCAAAAAAGCTGTTCCGCTGCTAGTCAGCAATGGAACAGCTTTTTTGTCATAGGTTCAGGTATGCAGGATACAAGAAAAGGTCTTCTAGAAGTCTGTCTCAAGCAGCCCTGCTTGTCTTCTTAAGAACGGGAAGGTCGTTGGATCTGGAATACGTCACTCTGCCCAGATACAGGCCCATTGCCGTTGCAAACGAAGCCAGTGTGACTCCCGCAAGCATGTCGGAGATCCAGTGGATGCCCATATAAAAAATTGTAAAGATAATAATAAGTGCGCTTCCTCCAGTGATCCAGGCCCAGCGCCGATTACCGGACTGGAAGGCGAGCAGCGCCATGGTAACGGATAAGGAGGTATGCAGGCTCGGGAAGCAATTGTTCAGGCCGGATAACGGGCGGTAAACGGCTTCAAAGTCAGGAAACACTGCTAGCATGTGAAAGGTGACACCCGCTGGTGCGTAGGACCATACCTCATCGACAGGAAACAGCAGAAAGAACGGAATGGCCAGCGCATAATTGAACAAAATAGCATAGCAGGCCGCGTAGAGCAAAGGCTTGTTCTGCTGAATGAGATAAACGCCGAGTGATCCGATGATGATTGCCTGGAAGACAAGAACATAGAAAAATGCAAGCACATGCGTAAGCCAGGGGGCATAGAACAGATCCTGAATCTGCCTCACGACTTGCCCCTCTAAGCGGAATAGCAACGGTGTAAAATCATAATGGACCGGATATTTCATTTCAAATTTAAGCTCTAGCTTATTCAGCACAAGAATGCCCAGCATAGAAAGGAATAGGAGGAGAAACCGGATATTCGTCATGAATTCTCTGAGCAGCGCATACAGCGCTTTGAATGGGTTAGCCAGCGTCCCCAGCCACAACAGCACAATAACATTCAGCGTCGTGAATAAGGTAATGGTAACCATGGATTGGTACAGCACGGTAAAACAAAGGCCCCCTCTTATTTTATGTAAGACAGCGCCTTTAAGTTTATCACAAAACTCAACCATAGAATTAACATTTTATTTACGCAGGTTTACACCAAACATTCCGCCTAAAGCTCCCGCTCCGATGACGATACCAAGCAGGGTCATATCGCTGGCCGAGATGAAGCTGTTCAGTGCCAAGAAGCCAATGATCAAAAGGAGAATTCCATAGAGCAGTCCTGTGACCAGCCCATAGTACCAGCCCTTGCTTCCGGAGCGCCTGCCGCTCGCCAACCCGCCGAACCATGCCGCTGCTCCATGGACTACGAAGGTATAGAGGCTCAGGTCCTCCTCAGATAGGCTGCTTGCCCACAGCAGCATGGAAAGTGCAAAAGCTCCTATGAACATCCAAATGAACGCATGCAGCAGTCCCGACAAAATGGGGTTCGTAATGCGCAGCGTGATCAAACGCCGGATGGACTCCAATATAACCGCCCCTTTCATTAACAGTATTGGTTGTAATTCATTGTATGGCCAAGCCCCTGCAGATAGTACAAATAAACAGTTTACATGATTACCATTAATTGAACACCGCCCTTCGAATGGAAAGCTCTCTTCCAGGTCAGAATAGCAGTACCTTAGCAGTCTCTATTGCAGGCAGGGAGGGCATTTCATGTTTAAGGATGTATTTGGAAATCCTATTGTCGTGTTAATTTTACGAACCATGCTGATGTATGGCGTAACTTTTCTCATGATGCGGATTATGGGGAAAAGAGAGATCGGCAAGCTGTCCATTTTTGATCTCGTCATTTCTATTATGATTGCTGAAATTGCGGTGGTTGTTATTGAAGATGTCAGCAAACCGCTCCATGAAGGGCTGATTCCTATTGTGGTGCTGGTCCTCGTCCAGGTGCTGCTGGCTTTCTGGGGATTGAATAACCGAAAGGTGAGGCAGATTTTTGACGGCAAGCCGAGTGTCATTATATCGAATGGAAAGCTGAACCGTAAGGAAATGAGCAAGCTCCGGTATAACCTCGATGACCTGATGCAGCAGCTGAGAGGTAAGGATGTTGATAGCTTGGCTGATGTGGAATTTGCGGTATTGGAAACCAGCGGACAGCTAACGGTCATTCAAAAGGACGATAGTTCATCTTCACCATCCTCTTCCCAAGACAAGGAAAGCAGCAAAGAAACGGGAACTTCAGCAGGCAACCGCCGCAAGACAGGATATAAGGAGGAGCCGGTTCCTATCCCGTATGAAAAAATCAAGTATCAGGGTCTGCCCGTCCCGCTCATTATGGATGGCAAGGTGCAGGATGAGAACCTGAGCATGGTGGATAAGAACCGATTCTGGCTGAAAAATGAAATACGAAAGCATGGAGTGCGTGATTTCAAAGATATTTTCTTATGCTCACTTGATCATAAAGGAAGAATTTACATTGATACCAAGGACAAATAGCGCTGTCGTCGTTTAGAAGCGCAGAAACCATTTGCCAAAGACAGGCATACGGGAAAGATCGCGGGCTGTCACTAAACGTGTAGCAAAAACCGCAGCCGTATACAGTATCACACTGAATCCTGCTGCACAGATAAACTGGAGCCATGGCCGTTCGGTGAAGGGCAGATGCAAATAACTATACAGCAGGCCTGCCCCCATCATCAGCATGACAGCAAGGGTCTTCACATAATCAAGCCATTTAAAACGGAAGCCGATCATTCTGGACACGCTGATGCTGTGCAGCAAGGTGACCGTGATGCTGTTGACAATAATGGCAATGACAGCTCCATGAATGCCGAATTCCGGATTAGAAGACAGGTATAGAATGAGCCCCAGCTTGATACAAGCCCCGATTAGCGTGTTGATTAATGCCTTGCCTGGACGGTCCAGGGCCTGTAACGCAGCCTGCAGCGGAGCCTGTACATAAAGAAATAAAGCAAAGGGCGCCATTAGCTGAAGCATCCCGGCAATGTCTGCATTATCGTAAAGCAACAGACATAGCGGCTCCGCGAGCACGTACATAATGACAGCAAAAGGCGCACCCGTCACCATCGCCAGCCTCAGCGCCTGGTTCATGCGTTTATGGATCAGTGCGCGGTCGTTACGGGCAGCAGCCTCTGATAGAGACGGAACCAGCGCAACCGCGAGTGACATTGTAATTGCTCCTGGCAGCAGCAGCAGCGGAATAATCATTCCCTGCAGGGCACCATACTGCGCCGTGGCAGCCGCCGTGGCGATGCCTGCAAGGGCGAGGCTTCTGGCCGTGATGATAGACTCCAGCAAGTAAGATAACGAACCGACCATTCTGCCGACCGTAACAGGTAGTGCTATGCCGAGGAGTCGGGACAGCAGGCTTCGCTTGCTCTGTGTATCGACAAAGGACTGCCCGGTGATGCTCTGGACAGGCGGGGTCATATTCGGCAGTCGCTGCTGCTCCTTGCTGTACTGCCACAAAAGCACGAACATACCGAGCAGCTCCCCGACGGCCGTGCCGAGCATCGCCCCGGCTGCGCCGAAGGCCAGCCCTTTGGGCATCAGCAGATGAGCAAACCACAGCATACAAACAATTCGGACGATGGTCTCAATGATGGATGAAGCGGCAGAAGGGACCATATTTTGCTTGCCTTGAAAATAACCCCGGTATACGGCTGAGACCGCAATAATGATCATCATGGGTGTCATGCTGACAAAGGTGTAATAGACACGCTCATCCGGCAGAATAACCTGCGTAATCCAAGGCGCGAGCCACAGGCTGATGCCCATAAAAATTGTACCGAGCGTCAAGGTGAGGATCAGGCTGACACGGAGGATCTGCTGGGAGCGGGCGGTTTGGCCGGCGCCTTCGGCCTCCGCTACCATTTTTGCAATAGCAAGCGGGATGCCGCCTGTAATCAAAGTCACGAGTACGATGAAAAAAGGATACCCGAGCTGATAGATACCGACTCCTTCAGGACCGATAATCCGGGGCAGCGCAATCCGCGGTATAAAACCGAGAAGTCGGTTCAGAATCCCGGCTGTCAGCAGGATGATCGTTCCTTTAATAAATGACTGCTTGTTCAAGGCATAATCCAACTCCTCGGCTTCTATCATGAAATGGATGTGTTGTATAGGATATGCCTGACCTGTCCCAACTCATGACATGACTTTTTTGAAAGGACAGAGGTGAGAAAAAGAAGGAATCCCTTACTGGCAGTCGAATGTGTTAAGGTATTACAACATGAACAAGGGGGCTGAGCCGGTATGGATAAGGAACCGTTTGAGAACGAGGAATGGGTACAAGCCCTAAATATGATTTGCGAAAGCAAAGCCGAAGAAATGCGATTGATCGGGTATGAGCAGGTGACGGCTGATGATATCTGGCGCTGTGTCAGCAGTAAATATGAGAAGACCGGTATCCCGCCGCTGCATAAGCTGGTGAATGACGTCTTGTCGCTAAAGGCGACAGCGCTGATGAATTATATGACCATTGCCGCATATAAGGGATCTCCTTTTCAATACTGAGAGGCAGGTCTCTTTGCTGTGACGAGAGGCCGGCGGCGAGGCTTGCGACAAATTTTGATAAATTGACTGAGTTTTGGCGCATGGCTATAATAGGAATATTGAGACAAAAGGGGGAACTAGGGACGGCATGAAAAGAATCATCAGTTTCATCGCTACCGTGCTCGTGGTTACCGGAATCATGATATTCACGAGTCCGGGATTGGTTCAAGACGTCCGATTGGGTCTGGATCTTAAGGGCGGCTTTGAAATCCTGTACGAAGCAGAGCCATTGGCAGAGGGGCAGGAAGTAACTCCCGAATCTCTCCAGGAAACCGCCAAGAGCCTGCAGAAGCGTGCAGACGCAATAGGCACGACGGAGCCGGAGATTACGACGGAGGGAAGCAACCGGATTCGCCTAAAGGTTCCGGGAGTGGCGAACGAGGAAGAGATTCGCAAGACGATGAAGGAACCGGCTAATTTGACGTTCCGCAGTAATGACGGCTGCGCTGAAGGCGAGGAATTTTGCAAAATTGAGCTTCGCGGCGACGATTTTGTGGAAAATGCAGCTTCGATCGGCGTAGACGGCCTGAATCAGCCTGTCGTGAATATTCAAGTCAAGGACAAGGCTAAATTTGCTGAGATTACGCAGCGGCTGCTCCAAAAGCAGCTGGCGATTTATTTGGATGACACCTTGCTGTCTGCTCCAACGGTACAAGCTGTGCTGACCGACGGCAATGCTATGATTACCGGATCAGAATCAAGAGAAGAGGCTCAGCAGCTTCGCGACACTGTTAACCTGGGTGCCTTGCCGCTGAAGCTGACCGAGAAGTATTCCCAAAGCGTGGGGGCAACCCTAGGAATGGAATCTCTGAACAAGACGCTCCAAGCCGGCTTGATCGCTTCCGCGATTATTCTGCTGTTCATGGTTATCATTTACCGGATTCCGGGACTGATCGCCAGCTTTGCGCTCATTGTCCATACCTGGCTGCTCATTCTTATCTTCGTGCTGGCGGATTTTACGCTGACGCTGCCCGGCATTGCAGCCTTTATTCTCGGGATCGGGATGGCAGTGGATGCCAACATTATTACTTTTGAACGGATTCGTGAAGAAATGCGAAGTGGCAAGAGTATTTCCTCCGCTGTTAAGGCTGGCGGCAAATCCTCCTTCCGCACCATTATCGATTCCAACGTAACTACGATCATCGTGGCTGCCGTGATGTTTGCCTTCGGCACAGGATCTGTAAAGGGCTTTGCGATTGTGCTCATTCTTGAAATTATTGTGAGTATTGCTACGAACGTATACTTCTCCCGCTTCCTGCTGAACCTCCTAGTCAAAATAGGCTGGGCAAGCAAGCCGGGCCAGTTTGGTGTAAAGGAGAGTGAGATACGTGCGCTTTGAAAATTTTGATTTTGTACGGTTAAGCCGATATTTTTATATGTTTTCCATTGCACTGACCGTGGCGGGCCTGATCTTCCTGTCCGTATTCAACTTGAATTACGGCGTTGATTTCCGTTCCGGCTCGAACGTTGATGTGACGACAGAGAAAAGCCTCACCGAGGCACAGCTGCAGCCGATCGTGGATGGACTTGATGTCGGTGATCAGACGACGATTACACCGGGTTCAGACCGTATTAATATCCGCTTTAGTGACGTACTGTCAGAGCAGCAGGATGCTGCTTTGAAAGCAGGCATTCTACAGCTGGACGCCAGTGCTTCCTTTGAGGTTAACACGGTTGATCCGGAGATGGCCAGAGAGCTGGGCCGAAATGCGATTTATGCGGTGCTGCTGTCGTGTATCGGGATCATTATCTATGTCAGCATCCGCTTTGAATGGCGCTTTGCTGTAGCGGCAATTGTTGCATTGCTCCATGATGCTTTTGTTGTGGTCAGCGTATTCTCCATTCTGCGGCTGGAGGTGGATGTCACCTTCATTATCGCGGTCCTGACCATTATCGGTTACTCCATTAACGATACCATCGTGATCTTTGACCGGATTCGCGAGAATCTGAGGTTCGCCAAAATCAAGAAACACAGCGATCTGGTGGACCTGGTCAATAAAAGTGTGGCGCAGACGTTCAAGCGCTCCATTTACACGGCCCTGACCGTGCTGATTGCGGCATTGCTCATGCTCATGATGGGCGGAGAGTCGATCCGCATGTTCTCGCTCGCGATCGTGATTGGTCTCTTGTTCGGTGCTTATTCTTCCATTTTCATTGCGAGTCCGCTGTGGCTGCTGCTGAAAGGGAAGAATGTGAACAAGCCCAAAGCACCAAAGCCTTCCACCTCGGAGGTCTAGATATTTCTCCTTCTGAAGCTGAAGGCGTAGTCAACTCTGTAAAGCTCAATACCATAAGACAGAAAGCCGTGTCGCAGGCGACGCGGCTTTCTAAGTTACCGGCTGGTAAATACCAAGGCAAAAGTATATCCAAGGAGGGGCCTTAGGTGAACAATGTTCAGGTGCAGCGCGGCAGCAAAGCGGTGAGCGTGGCTGTAGCTTGTGACTTTACCCTCGCTCTGGTTAAAGGAGCAGCGGGAATGTTCCTGGGCAGCCTGGCGCTCATGGCAGATAGTCTGCATACGGCGGCTCAGGGAGTAACGCTATGGAAAACCGGCGTCGAGGAGGGAGCGCGGTCCCAGGGAAACCGTGCAGGGAAACGCATGCAGTCTTATGAAGTGACAATGCTTCTGATTCCACTTGTCTTGATTACATTAGCGCTCTTCATGGTCTACAATCGTGTAGGACAGCTATGGAGCGGCAGCCCTGAAGCTCCGGACAGCTTCGCGCTTATTATTGTGCTGGCAGCGCTGCTCCTCAATGAAGCGGTCTTTCGCTATCATGCCGGCAGAAGCAAGGCCAACAGCCCGCTGCTGCAGGCTCATACCCGGAATCATCGGGCAGGCATTTATTCCTCACTCCTTGTCATTGCGGGTGCGGGCCTGACCTTAGCAGGGGAGTACGGCGAGGTCCCTGTCTTGCTGTATTGTGATCTGGCAGCGTCTTTGATGGTCTATGCTCTTGTCATTTGGAGAGGCTTGAAGCTGCTTAGAGAGGCGATATATAAAGAGGACATCCTGGTGGAGGCTTTATGTGAAGATCACGGGATGGACTATGTAGAGACCATCCAACGCGTGTATGGTGTCATTACCGTAGAGGAGCTAAAGGTGCAGCCTCTGGGATCAGCGCAGATCCAGCTGGAGGTCAAGGTCAGCGTGAATCCTTTAATTACAGTGATTGAGGCACATGAAATTGCCGATCGTGCGTCGCGGCTGCTTCAGCAGCGGTTTCCCCAGGTTACCAAGATCCAGATGATCACGGCACCTTACGAAACGGGATATCCTTATAAATCGAATATGGACTTAAATGATAATAACCTGCCGACATTGCCGCAATAAATAACATCCGCTGTGAAAGCATAAAGCAGGCAGGGAAGAAAGGTGAAGACAATCGTGCTGTACCCCAAGTATGAATGGCGGGTGCCCCCGCCGAATCAAGAAGCAGCCCGAAGGCTGGCCGAGGAGCTGTCCATCTCTCCGCTGACCGCTTCATTGATGGCGGTCCGCGGGATCGAGAGCATAGAAGCTGCAGAGCAGTTTCTGCATGGCTCAGCACAGCACAGCCATGATCCTATGCTATTGCATGGGATGGAGCAGGCTGTGCCTCGAATAAGAAAAGCACTTCAGGAGCAGGAGCATATTCTCATCTACGGGGATTATGATGCAGACGGCGTGTCCAGCACTACGCTGATGATTCAGCTTATGCGCCATCTCGAGGCATCCTATGATATATATATCCCGCATCGTTCGAACGAGGGCTATGGTCTTCATAATCATGCGATTGATTGGGCATACCAGCAGGGAGTATCCCTGATCATTACAGTAGATACCGGAATTAGTGCCGTAGAGCAGATTGCATATGCAAACCGCCTTGGTATAGATGTTATTGTCACTGACCATCATGAGCCTCCAGAGGTGCTGCCAGACGCTTACGCATTGATTAACCCCAAGCTGCCACACTGTCGCTATCCTTTCAAGGGCCTTGCGGGAGTAGGCGTAGCATACAAGCTGGCACAGGCTCTGGTAGAGGACCCGCCGGAGGAATGGCTTCAGATTGTTGCCATCGGTACAATTGCGGATTTAATGCCATTGCTGGAGGAAAACCGGATGCTGGTACGACAAGGTTTGGAATCCATGCGGACGACGCGCTATGAAGGTCTTCGTTCCTTGCTGTCGGTGAGCGGCATTGATGTTCCTCAGGTGACATCGGTTCATATCGCCTTTTCGGTGGCTCCTCGCATTAATGCCGCCGGCCGGATGGATCATGCTGGTAAGGCAGTAACCCTGCTGACGACCTCAAACCGTGAAGACGCAGAGCGACTGGCCTGGGAGCTCGATGCTTTGAATAAAAAGCGTCAGCAGACGGTAGATAACATCGCTGATGAAGCGCTGGGGCTGATTCAATCCAGATTTAGCCCGGAACAGCTCCCGCCGGTGCTTGTCGTTGCAGGTGAAGGCTGGAACGTAGGTGTCGTCGGCATTGTAGCCTCCAGGCTGCTGGAGAAGTTTTATCGTCCGGTCATTGTGCTGGGGATTGATCCTGAATCCGGCCAGTGTAAGGGCTCCGCCCGTTCGATCCCGGGCTTGGATATTTATGAGGCGCTGCATCACTGCAAGGATGTCCTGGAGCATTTTGGAGGTCATCCCGCAGCAGCCGGCATGAGTTTGCACCGGGACCGGCTGCCAATGCTGGAAGAAGGGCTATGGAGCTTTGCGAAGCAGGTACTGACTGACGATCACCTGATTCCCGTACAGCAGGCGGATCTGGAATGCTCCATCCGTGAGATTACTTTGGCGGGTCTGGACGAGCTGGAGCTGTTAGGTCCCTATGGTATGTCCAATACGGTTCCTAAGATGGTTTTTCGGGAGGTTACGGTCATCGAGGCCCGAAAAATGGGCAAGGAAAGCCGGCATCTCCGCCTTCGATTGCAGCAGGAACAAGGCGTACTTGAAGCTGTTGGCTTCGGCTACGGCCATCTGGCTGACGTGCTTCCCTCTGGAACCTCAATCAGTGTTCTGGGAGAAATGTCAGTCAACGAATGGAACGGCAGCCGAAAACCGCAGCTTTTGATTCAGGATCTGGCTGTCCCGCAGAAGCAGGTATTTGATCTGCGGAATACGGCAGAACCGATTCGAGAGCTGCAGCGCTTTCGGGCACAATGGGAAAGAGAGCTTCGCTGTCCGGAGCCCCGCTGTGCGGTGGTTATGAAAGAAAGCCGGCTGTCAGAAGTGAAAGAGGAATTGTCTAATCTATCCCTTTGGGTATATGATAGAACAGCCGGATTTCGTCCAGGCAGCTCTCTGGCGAAAGAGAGCCGCCTGGAGGATCTATCGGTCATGTTCATGGTGGATTTACCGGATTCTTTAGATGAGCTGGATTCATTGCTGGCGGCATTCCGGGATGTTCCCAACATCGTGTTGCTGCATTCGGCTCGGGACCCGCAGGAGCGGCTTCAGGTGCCGACCCGAGAGCAGTTCAAAACGCTCTATGCCGTATTAGCCGGCTTGGGTTCTCGTCCTGCTTCCAGCAAAGATGTCGTGGCTTCAATGAAGAAACACTCTGCTCTGTCGGACGCCATGCTATCTCAGGTATTGAAGGTGTTTGAGGAGCTGGCATTTATTCAGGTGTCGGAGGGACATATTTATTTCGTGCCCAAGCCGGAGAAGAAGCCGCTGGAAGCCTCGGCTCACTTCAGATCCTTGACCCGTCTGGCCGAGATGGAGCAGTACATGAAATTCGGAAGCGCTGATCAAGTGAGACACTGGATGTACAGCCGTACAGCAGGCGCATCTTAGGTAAAGACAAGCCATTAGAACTGAGATACAGGAGGAGATTGTATTGGATTTCAAGGATTACATTCGCGTTATACCTGACTTTCCCCACGAGGGAATCAGCTTTAAGGACATTACGACCCTGTTAAAGCACGGCGGCGTATACAAGCAAGCGATTGATGAGCTGAAAAAAATGGTAGAGCATCTGCACATTGATGTTATTGCAGGTCCGGAAGCCCGGGGATTTGTTGTCGGTGCGCCGCTGGCTTATGCACTGGGGGTCGGTTTTGCGCCGATCCGTAAGAGCGGAAAGCTGCCTTACGAAACGATTGAAGTAGGCTATGATCTGGAATACGGAAAAGACCAGCTTGCCATGCATATCGATGCCGTCGAGAAAGGGCAGAACGTCCTTATCGCCGATGATCTGCTTGCTACCGGCGGAACGATTTCGACTTCAGTGAACCTGGTTCGTCAGTTGGGTGGAAACGTCGTAGGAGCTGCTTTTATGATTGAGCTGTCAGATCTGAATGGACGTGACAAGCTTCCAGATATTGATGTCTACACGCTCATGAACTACTAGAACATGGACCGGGAGTTTCCCGGGAAATAACGAAGGACCCCGAGCTGCGCTGCAGTCCGGGGTCCTTTAGATTTATTCGGTTACTTTTTCCGGGAGCGGCTGCTCCTCTGGCTTCTCATTCGAGAGGCCGAGAATATCAAACAGGCGGAACAGGATTGCAAGCGGCATACCTACAATGGTGGATAGTGCCATGCCCTTCAGCTCAACATCGCCAAATCGCACGGTTACTCCGCTGATGCCGACAACGAGGACAAGCGTGGCAAGAATCATATTGCTGGCTCTAGAGAAATCGACCTTCTTCTCGACAAATATCCGAAGACCGGAGGCTGCGATGACGCCGAACAGCAGTAAGGAGACGCCGCCCATCACTGCAGCTGGAATGTTGGCGATGATGGCAGAGAAGGTGCCTGAGAAGGAGAGCACGATCGCAATGACAGCCGCGCCGCCAATGACACGAACGGAATATACCTTGGTCAAGGCCATTACGCCGATGTTCTCCCCGTACGTGGTGTTTGGCGTCGATCCGACGAAGCCGGACAGAATGGTTGAAATACCGTTGCCCAGCAGGGAGCGGTGAAGCCCGGGATTCTTGGACAGATCCTTGCCCACAATGTTGCTCGTAACCAGCAGGTGACCGATATGCTCTACAATCACGACGATCGAAACCGGAATAATGGTAAAAATAGCTGCTATATCCCACTCCGGCGTCGTCAACGTAGGCGCGGTAAAGAACGCAGCCTCGGAAATTTTATCAGTCTCTACAAGTCCCAGGTAGAAGGAAAGCGCATAGCCTGATGCAATCCCGATGAGAATATGAATGATCTTGGGGAAGCCCCGGAACAGCAACGAACCCAGCACGGTCACGCCAAGGGTCACCATCGAGACGGTAACGACCTCAGGATTCATGCTCCACCCTTCCGCCTCTACCGGGTTCGACGGCGGCAACAGCCCCGCCATATTCGCTGCCACCGGAACGAGCTCCAAACCGATCATGGCGATGATTGCTCCCATAACCGCAGGAGGGAAGACGAAATCAATCCATCCGGTGCCGGCATATTTAACGATCAGCGCAATTACGCAGAAGATCACACCTGTAATGATAAAGGCTCCGAGCGCTTTGCCATAGTTGGCACCTGGATCTCCCATCAGCACCAGACTGACCGGAGTAATAAAGGCGAAGCTTGAGCCCAGATACGCCGGTATTTTTCCTTTACATAACAGAATATAAATCAGGGTGCCGATTCCGTTCATTAGAAGTATCATACCCGGATCGACGCCAAAGATGTTCGGGACGAGCACTGTACTTCCGAACATGGCGAATAAATGCTGAAGGCTCAGCAGAAAGCCGGGTCCGAAGGGCAGTTTCTCATCTACTTGAATTTCGCGTTGCAAACCAATTCCTCCTCAAGATCTGTTTAACCATAGCTTCATTTCTTTATGATCTTATCTAGATTATATAGAAATGTTCGTTTTTTCAATCACAATTTTCATATCTGCTCCAATTCATGATAGGTTTGTCATGATATGGATCATAAAGGGCTGTGACGCCCTGAATGTACCTGGCTGCTAGTGTTGACGTATACGGCACAAAGCGTCATAATGGAAGGAAAATCATCACGGAAGAACAACCTGCGCGTTTTGACTTGGGCGGGTTTTCGTTTTATATAGAAAGTCATCGTCGCAATCAGAAAGGACTTCTCAATGGGCATAGAGCGATTACTTGAAAAGGCAGGCGCCTATATTAAAGAACCCGATCTTCTTCGAATTCAGGAAGCTTTTGAATTTGCAGAGCAGGCTCATCACGGGCAGATTCGCAAATCGGGAGAACCGTATATTTTACATCCGCTTGCGGTAGCAGACATCGTCGTCAACATGCAGATGGACACGTTGTCTATTATTGCTGCCCTGCTTCATGATGTCGTTGAGGACACGACTGTATCGCTCGAGGAGATCCGGTCGAGGTTCGGCGAGACCTGTGCGATGCTGGTGGATGGACTGACGAAGCTGGAGCGAATTAAATTCGGCTCCAAGGAAGAGCAGCAAAATGAAAACTATCGCAAAATGTTCATAGCCATGGCTCGGGACATTCGCGTGATTGTTATCAAGCTGGCGGACCGGCTGCACAATATGCGCACGCTGAAATACCAGTCGGAGGAAAGCCAGCGGAGAATCTCGCATGAGACCCTGGAGATTTTCTGTCCTATTGCTCATCGTCTCGGGATATCCGCTATTAAATGGGAAATGGAAGATATTGCGCTCCGCTACTTGAATCCTCAGCAGTATTACCGGATTGCCAATCTGATGCACAAGAAGCGGGCTGAACGGGAGCAGTTCATCGACAATGTCATTGAACGGATTGCGGAGAAGCTGGATGAAATGGGAATTCAGGCGGACCTGTCGGGTCGTCCGAAGCATATCTATAGTGTGTTTAACAAGATGTCCGTCAAGAACAAGCAGTTTAATGAAATTTATGATCTGCTGGCCATCCGGATTATCGTAGACAACATCAAGGACTGCTATGCAACCCTGGGCATTATTCACACGCTGTGGAAGCCAATGCCGGGGCGCTTTAAAGATTATATCGCCATGCCGAAAGCGAATATGTACCAGTCTCTGCACACCACCGTAGTGGGTCCGAACGGAGAGCCGACAGAGGTACAGATTCGGACGCTGGAAATGCATCGTACCGCAGAGTTCGGGATCGCGGCTCACTGGGCATATAAGGAAGGCTCGGCGGCGGCTAATTTTGATAACAAAATTACGTTCTTCCGCGAGATTCTGGAGCTTCAGCATGAGGCGAAGGATGCTTCGGAGTTTGTCGAATCACTCAAAATGGACTTTTTCTCAGATCTCGTCTTTGTGTTTACGCCTAAAGGGGAGGTCATTGAGCTGCCTGCTGGCTCCGTCCCGCTGGACTTTGCGTACCGCATTCATACCGAGGTTGGAAACCGGACGATTGGGGCGAAGGTGAATGGCAGAATTGTCCCGCTGGATCATCAGCTGAAGACCGGCGATATTGTTGAGATTTTAACCTCGAAGCACTCTTATGGCCCGAGCCAGGATTGGCTGAAGATTGCCCAGTCCTCCCACGCCAAGAGTAAGATCAAGCAATGGTTCAAGAAAGAGAAGCGCGAAGAAAATGTTGAAAAGGGCCGGGACCTGCTGGAACGGGAAATGAAACGGCAGGGTCTGGAGGCTTCTGAATTTCTGAGTGATGACAAGCTGATGGATGCGGCGAGAAAGTTTGCCTTCAACGATATCGAAGACATGCTGTCTGCCGTCGGATTTGGAGGCATTACAGCCGCCCAGATTACAACCAAGCTCACAGAGAAGCTTCGCAAGGAGCAGGAGGAGGCGAACCAAATCGGGCTGACCTCCGAGATGAAGGAGATCAAGGCGCCCGAGAAGCGCAGCCGTCCTACCAATGGCGTTACGGTTAAAGGCATTGACAATTTACTGGTGCGCTTTGCCAGGTGCTGCAACCCGGTGCCAGGCGATGAAATCATCGGCTATGTGACGCGCGGTCGCGGGGTATCTGTGCACCGGGCAGACTGCTCGAACATTCCTGCTACTGGTGATGGGGAAGATGCGGCACGTGTGATTGAGGTCGAGTGGGAATCAACGGTGGAAGCTAGCTACAGCGTAGATATTGAAGTTACGGGACATGACCGCAATGGTCTGCTAAATGAAGTACTGCAGGCAGTATCTGAGAGCAAGACAAATATTTCAGCAGTGACCGGCCGATCGGACAAGAACAAGATGGCCATGATTCATATGACCATTCTGATTCGCAACACGGACCATCTTCAATCGGTGGTGGAGCGGATTAAGCGTGTGAAGGATGTGTACACCGTCCATCGGATTATGCAGTGACTTTACCAGGGGGAACAGGCATGAAGGTTGTCATTCAAAGATGCAAGCATGCCCAGGTCGTTGTCGGTGAACAGGTTACCGGCGAAATCGGGCAGGGACTCATGGTGCTCGTGGGTGTTACCCATGAGGATGAGACAAAGGATGCCGTTTATTTGGCGGAAAAGGTAGCAGGACTGCGGATTTTTGAGGACGATGATCACAAAATGAACCTGAGTGTGCAGGATATGGGCGGCTCCATTCTGTCGGTGTCTCAGTTTACATTGTATGGTGACTCCCGAAAAGGCAAGCGGCCCAGCTTTATGGCGGCTGCGAGGCCGGAGGCGGCGCAGAAGCTGTACGAGCTGTTTAATGCTGAGCTCAGAAGCAGAGGGCTTAGCGTGGAAACCGGAATTTTTGGAGCGGATATGGATGTGTCCCTTACGAATTGGGGACCGGTGACGCTGATCTTAGACAGTCGCAGTTAAGATGAGTCTTGGAAGAATCGGCAGCAGTAGGTATAGTGCGGGGAAGACAGGGGCATGCTGTGTAGAAGCACTTTTATGTAAAAAGGAGCATCTCATGCGGCATTCACCTCAATTTCTGCGTAGCAAGCAGTCAGCTTTAGGGATGACATCCGGTATGCACGAGGCTTTACACATACATCGCCTGCTGCATGCCCCCGCCCAGCCCGGCGGTCCGGATCGACGAGCAAGCGGGAAAGACCTGTTAATCCGAAGGTAAACAGCTAGTCATCCCTGAAGCAGCAAACGGCCGATCAAGCTGATCCACGGTATATGTAATGAAGAAATAAAACCGCTCTTTTTTAGATGGTGGCTAGTCACTTCCCATCTAACCCGAGAGCGGTTTATTTATATTATCTGATCGTTAAGGATGAAATTTGGAGAAACAGCGAGGGCAGGAACGTTCTTACGCGAAAATGATCTTGTGGAATAGCTCTTTTTCATCCTTCGGGGATGCATTGTCATGTTAGAAAATGGAGGGATGCGGGTAATAGGAAGCAAGGAAAGCGTTACAATCACAGCGATAATCCTAGTTGATCCTAAAGGAGGAATTTATGATGTCCAAGCATCTCCAAGCCTATTTCAGATCTGAAGACGAAGCAGAAAGCGCTAAAACAACGCTTTTAACCTACAAGACCGATCAGCTTGAAGTCAGTGAGCTGCAAGAAACAGTGGGACGCCGGGTTGATATCCTGGTGCCGCTAATTCCATTCGGTACTTCTAACGCCGGCAGCAACACAACTGGAACAGGCTACGCTGGCGGATATACGGCAGGCGCGGGTGCGGCTGTAAACGTACAGGGTGTGCCTGAGGATCGTGACCATGAGGATGCTCCTGTGGGCGATAAGGACGGACATGCAGACGATTACCGCGAGGCTGATCTGGATGACGTTGATTTCGATGAGCTTAGATATGTGCTGACAGCAAAGGTCAGCGATGCTGATTTTGATCAGATCGTGCACAAGCTGCGCTCCAACCACGCTTTCATCGAGAAATTTGAGAACGAATAGTATGCTTTGGAATAAAGCCGCCAGCAATGGCGGCTTTTTTGCTGTCCTTCATGATATCCTTATAATATAGCAGCGCTTTCACCACTGTAATATAACTGTAATATGAGTTACATGTTCTGATAATATATGCGGTTTATAATAACAGCATGACCCCCTTTTAATATACTCTTTTGGACCTGCGATATGAGATCGCAGGTTTTTTTTTGAGCTTTTGCAACCTCTATCGTTTCATTTCGTCAGGAATTTCTTGACTTTAACGTGGCGGTTCATTACAATCTTAAAATATAATGTTTAGGCAACACTGTAGAGAACAGGGTTGCATGTCATAATGATTTGATGACGGGACCAAGTAATCCATCCCCACACGATCAGAGAGAAATCCCTCCAGGCTGCAAGGATTTCCGTGATGAATGGACGAATGACTTCCCCGAGAACAGACGGCGAAATGCTTGCTGCAAGCAAGAGTAGCCGCTCTGCGCAGGCCGGGCGTTATCCGGATGAGCGAAGAATCCAGACGCGGTATAAGGGATTTTTCGGAATGTGGGTGGTACCACGGGTGATTTAATTGATGACAATCTCTCGTCCCTGTTGTTGTTTGTTACAACGGGGCGGGGGATTTTTTGATTTCTAGAGAACAGAAAGATGAATTGGAGGATATGAAACATGGCGGAGATGAAGTTCAAGAATCCGACCGGAACCCAGGATCTGCTGCCGGGTACAGTCGAGAAATGGCAGTTCGTGGAGGGCAAAGCAAGAGACCTCTGTCAGCGGTACAATTTTCGGGAGATCCGCACACCCCTGTTCGAGCAGACCGAGCTGTTCGAGCGCGGCGTAGGTGAAACGACGGATATTGTAGAGAAGGAAATGTATACCTTCAAGGATAAAGGAGACCGCAGCATGACCCTGCGTCCGGAAGGCACGGCTGGTGTCGTTCGTGCGTACGTTCAGAACAAGCTGTATGGCGAGCCCGATGTCACAAAGCTGTATTACATTGCGCCGATGTTCCGCTACGAGCGTCCGCAGGCCGGCCGATACCGCCAGTTTCACCAGTTCGGCATCGAGGTGTTCGGAGCTGCGGACCCGTCTATTGATGCGGAGGTTATTGCTCTGGGCTACTCGTTTACGAAGGAGCTGGGGCTGTCCGGTGTCAAGGTAGAAATCAACTCCGTGGGCACACCGGAAATAAGGGCGGCTTACCGGGAGCGCCTGCTGTCCTTCCTGACGCCGATGAAGGATCAGCTGTGCAGTGACTGTCAATCCCGCATGGACCGCAATCCGCTGCGGGTGCTGGACTGCAAGAAGGATCAGGACAAGTTTGACGGAGCGCCTTCCATTCTGGAGAGTCTGGATGAAGCCTGCAGTCAGCATTTTGAACAGGTGAAGGCTTATCTGGATGCGATGGAGGTCAACTACGAGGTCAACCCGAGAATGGTGCGCGGCCTGGACTACTACACCCATACCGCGTTTGAATTCAAAGCACAGGGAATTGGTGCGATTGATACGGTGGGCGGCGGCGGCCGTTACAATGGACTGGTGGAACAGATCGGCGGTCCGGATCAGACCGGTATCGGATTTGGCATCGGGCTGGAGCGGATTATGCTGATCCTTGAGCATCAGAGCATTGAGCTGAATGCGGTTAAACCGCTGGATGTGTATCTTGTAGCGCTTGGAGAAGCGGCGGAGAAGGAAATTACGAAGATCATTTTCCAGCTCCGCAGTGCCGGCATTTCCGCAGAGCGGGATTACCAGGGACGCAAGATGAAGGCGCAGATGAAATCAGCAGACCGTCTGCAGGCGCGCTATACGGCGATTTTGGGGGACGATGAGCTGGCCAAAGGCGAGATTGCCCTGAAATCGATGGAAACCGGAGAGCAGCGGACGGTAAGGCTTGATGAGCTGCATAGAGAACTGTGTTAGGTTAACCCGGCCATAATGGCTTTAATTATATGAAGAGGGGTAGATGAAATCATGTTAAAAAGGACGCATCATTGCGGTCAGTTGACGGCTGCAAACATCGGAGAGACGGTAACACTGAACGGCTGGGTACAAACCCGCCGTGACCTGGGGGGCGTATTGTTCATTGATCTGCGCGACCGCAGCGGAATTATGCAGGTGGTATTCAATCCGGATTTCTCCGGCGAAGCGCTGGCTGTGGCTGACAAGGTTCGCAGTGAGTACGTGCTGGCAGTAACCGGTAAAGTCGTTCAGCGTGATCCGGAAACCGTAAACAAGAACCTGGCTACAGGTGAAATTGAGGTTCAGGTTACCGAGATTGAAGTGCTGAACGCCGCCAAAACGCCTCCGTTCTTTATCGAAGACGGTGTTGAGGTGGACGAGCAGCTGCGCTTGAAGTACCGTTACCTCGATCTGCGCCGGCCGGAAATGCAGCAGACGCTCATGCTTCGTTCCAAGGCGTCGAAGATTTTCCGCGACTTCCTGGATGGAGAAGGGTTTGCAGATGTCGAAACGCCGATCCTGACCAAAAGCACGCCAGAAGGCGCACGGGATTATCTGGTGCCAAGCCGCGTGCATGCAGGGGAGTTCTTTGCACTTCCGCAGTCCCCGCAGATTTACAAGCAGCTGCTGATGGTCAGCGGCCTGGAGCGTTATTACCAGATCGCCCGCTGCTTTCGGGATGAGGATCTTCGTGCTGACCGTCAGCCGGAGTTCACACAGGTCGACATCGAGACTTCCTTCATGGAGCGCGATGACCTGCTGTCGATGATGGAGCAGCTGATGGTTCGCCTGTTTAAGGAAACGATTGGCGTTGAGCTGGCGACTCCGTTCCAGCGCATCAGCCATGCGGACGCGATGGGCAAATACGGCTCGGACAAGCCGGATCTGCGCTTTGGCATGGAGCTGATTGAAATGAATGATATCGTAGCTGACAGCGGTGTGAAGGTGTTCGCTTCCGTGATCGAAAAAGGCGGCGAAGTAAAGTGCCTGAACGCCAAAGGCTGCGGTACATGGACACGTAAGGAAATTGATGACCTTGGACCATTTGCTGCCCGCTACGGTGCGAAGGGCCTGGCCTGGATTCAAGTGAAGGAAGGCGAATTCAAGGGGCCGATCGTGAAATTCTTTACCCCCGAAGAGATTGAAGCGGTGAAGGAGCGCACTGGCGCGGAAGAAGGCGATCTGCTGCTGTTCTCGGCGGACACGAAAAAGGTCGTTGCGGATGTTCTGGGCGCACTGCGTCTGCGAATTGGCCGTCAGCTGGGCTTGATCAACGATAAAGAATTCAAATTTGCCTGGGTGCTGGACTTCCCGCTGCTAAGCTACGATGAAGAGCAGAAGCGCTATGTAGCAGAGCATCATCCGTTCACTCGTCCTAATGATGAGGATGTCGAGCGTCTGGAGAGCGACCCGCTCAGTGTTCGTGCACAGGCGTATGACCTGGTTCTGAACGGCTATGAGGTTGGCGGCGGCTCCATGCGGATCTACAAGCGTGACGTTCAGGAAAAAATGTTTGCAGCCCTCGGCTTGTCTCCCGAGGAAGCTTACGAGAAGTTCGGATTCCTGCTGGATGCGTTTGAATACGGCACACCGCCGCATGGCGGCATTGCTTTCGGCTTTGACCGGCTTGTTATGCTGTTGGCTGGACGTACGAACCTGCGTGAGACGATTGCGTTCCCGAAAACCGCGAACGCAACCGATCTGCTGATGGATTCTCCGTCCGAGGTGGATGGAGGTCAGCTGGAGCAGCTGCACATTAAGCTGGCCAAGAAGCCGGTAGAAGAGAAGAAAGAAAGCAACGGATAGTATTGCGCTGCTCGTTGTGAAGATACAGCGCTCTAACCATATGTAAGAAGGAGGAACAAATCCATGCTGCATCAATTTTCGCGCACCGAGCTTGCGATTGGCCCGGAAGGGCTGGAGACGATGAAGAACAGCACGGTAGCTGTGCTTGGCATCGGCGGTGTCGGCTCGATTGCCGTCGAAGCTCTGGCGCGCACGGGCGTAGGCCGCATTATTCTGATCGACAAGGATGTCGTGGACATTACCAATATCAACCGCCAGATTCATGCACTGACCTCGACCGTCGGGCAGAAGAAGGCCGACTTGATGGTGGAGCGGGTGAAGCTGATCAATCCGGAGTGCGAAGCGATTGCGCTGAATATGTTCTATACGGATGAGACGTATGAAGAGCTGTTCAAATATGATCTGGATTATGTCCTGGATGCATCAGATACGATCATGTACAAGATTCATTTGATCAAGGAGTGCCTGAAGCGCAGCATTCCGATCATTTCGAGCATGGGCGCAGCCAATAAGATGGATCCGACCAAGTTCCAGGTGGCCGACATCTCCAAGACGTCGATGGATCCCATTGCACGAGTGATCCGTACCAAGCTTCGGAAGGACGGGATTAAGAAGGGCGTCAAGGTGGTCTTCTCCCTGGAAGAGCCGATGAAGCCGCGGAAGGATGTAACCGACAAGATTGTGCCGGAGAATGCTCCGGAAATCCGCAAAGCAAAGCAGCCTCCGGCGAGCAATGCATTTGTTCCCCCGGTTGCCGGCCTGATTATGGTGTCGGTAGCTGTGCGGGAGCTGCTGGAGAAGGCTGGAATTTCAACATAGCATCACAGGATTGCAGGCGTTAGAAGACCGCAGGTGTCAGAGCGGACTTCCAGCGCCTGTTTCTTGTCTTTTACTCGGTTCTAAAAAAGTTTGTCGCCGTGAAGTCCATGTGCTACAATGAGTGTCCTTTTCCTGATCAGGATTCATGATACATGATACAAGTCAGGATACATTTGAGATTCTTAGGAGGTAACTGAAGGTGACGGATGCTTTTCAAAGTGCCTATCAAGAAGAAGAGCGGCATTTAAACAAAACTCTTCATGAAATTGAGCAGCAGCTGGAACGGCTGCGCAGTGTGCCTGTGTATACGGGACATGATTTTACAGAGCAGCTGCTGGAGGCCGGCCGGGAGGAACGGAGGCAGTCGCTTGCCAAGAGCCAAGTTCAGCCCTATTTTGGCCGGCTTGATTTCCATGAGAACGGCAAAGAGCAGCAATATGCATTATACATAGGCAAGACGGGCTTTGACCGGGAAGAGGCCGGGGAATATCCCGTGGTCATTGACTGGCGGGCTCCTGTGGCGAGCCTGTTCTACTCCTTTACCGGTGGAGACGAGCCTGCTTCTTATGAAGCTCCAGAGGGGCTGATCGAAGGCTTGGTGTATCTGAAACGCAACGTCATGATTCGCAAGCAGATTCTGGAACGAGTATCTGACACCTATCAGCGGGGAGGGGGCGGGCCTGCTGTCACTGATGAATTTCTCGTCTACCGTCTGGGGGAGAACAAGGATAACAAGCTGCGGGATATCGTATCAACGATTCAGGCCGAGCAGGACAAGATTATCCGTGCCGCCAAGAACACGGCTCTGATTATCCAGGGCGTGGCGGGCAGCGGGAAGACGACCGTGGCGCTGCATCGGCTTGCTTTTTTGCTGTATCAGTATAAGGAGCAGGTGTCCGCAGACAAAATGATTATTTTCGCGCCAAACCGTATGTTTCTGGACTATATTTCAGAGGTGCTGCCAGAGCTTGGCGTTGGAGATATTCAGCAGCGAACATTTACCAGCTGGGCGCAAGAGCTGCTGGATATGTCGCTGACGGAGCAGGAAGGTGCAGATACCTTGGCCTACTGGTTTGAAACCGAGCCAGGGAAAGGCACGCGGGAGCTGAGTGATGAGATCAGTGGACGGTACAAAGGCTCGATCTCGTTCATGAAGCTGATTCAGCGCTGTATAGAGCAGCTGGAGCATGCGGCGCTGCCGGACATGGATTTCGTACCGTGGGAAGGGGCCCTGCTCCGTAAGGAAACCATACGCGAGTGGTATGAGGCTGAATATAAGCCGTATCCGCTCGCGAAGCGCAAGGAAAGAGTGCTTGCAAGAATGCATCGCTGGGTAGAAATGGAGCTGAAGAAATCGCCATCGCCAGCCGCTCTCAAAGAGCGGAAGAAGAAAGCCTCGCAGCGAGAAAAGTCCTATGCCAACCAATGGCCGAAACTGGAGCCGCTAAATCTGTATAAGCAAATTTTCGGGGTGACAAAGGCTCTATTCTGGGAAGCGGATATGACCAGCAGCATCCCGGAGGCCACTCGCTCTGCGGCGCGCAAGGATTTGAAAAAAGGGCTTCTGCGGGAGGAGGATCTGGCGCCGCTGGTGTACATTCATACCCTGCTTCATGAGATCGAAGGAGAGCAGCGTTTTCATCATGTAGTCATTGATGAAGCGCAGGATTTCTCGCCGTTTCAAGTCGCGTTACTGGACCAATTTGTGCAAGGCCATTCCTTCACCATTTTGGGAGATTTATCGCAAGGCATTCACGGCTATAAGGGCGTGCATGCCTGGGAAGAAATGAGCTCCTGGTTTGACGAGGAGCATCAGGCATATTTTGCGCTCACTCGAAGCTACCGTTCTACGATGGAAATTATCGAGTTCGGAAATATGATTCTGGACAAAGGGGTTCACAGTCCCCTCCTGGCGGTGCCTGTATTTCGAAGCGGAGATCCTGTGCGGCTCATTCCTTATGGAAATCCGGGATCCAGCAGCCGAGTAAAGGAGCTGGCGCGGGCGCTGCGGCATTTAAGTCAAAAAGGGAGCTACCGGACCGTATCCATTCTGACCCGTACCTTGCAGGAGGCAGGAGCACTTCATGCTGCGCTGGCAGCAGAATGGCGTGACCTCAACCTGATCGACGGAAGCGAAGGGACCTATCACGGCGGCTTATCCATTCTTCCGGTGTATCTCTCCAAAGGGCTGGAATTCGATGCCGTCATCCTGGCGGATGCCGATCGACGGCATTATCCGGAGAAGCAATGGGATGCCCGATTGATGTACGTGGGCTGCACGCGTGCTCTGCATGAGCTATGGCTGATGTATGAGGAAGAGCTGCCGGCATACCTGGGATCAGCGGCTGGAGAGAAGGGCTGGCCGGCAGAGCTAGAAGCGCTGTAAGTGTGTTATGATAGATGCAGCATGACCTCAACGATGTACAAAAGGAAGTGTTCGCATGGATTTGTTCTCCATTGGGCGGGAGGAGGACGCGGCCGCACGGCTGCTGGCCGATCGGATGCGTCCTCAAAGCCTCGATGAATATATAGGTCAAGAGCATATTATAGGACCGGGCAAGCTGCTGCGCCGGGCTGTGGAAGGGGATCAGGTCTCGTCCATCTTGCTGTACGGACCTCCGGGCTGCGGTAAAACCACATTGGCGCATATCATTTCCCGGCATACCCAAGGGACGTTCGTCCGATTAAACGCTGTGGACGCCTCCGTCAAGGACGTCAGAGAGGTGATTGAGCAGGCCCAGAATAATCGCTCCCTGTACGGCAGCAAGACCATTCTATTCCTGGATGAGGTGCACCGCTTTAACAGCGCCCGTCAGGACGCGCTGCTGCCTGCTGTAGAGAAGGGGACGATTATTTTTATCGGGGCGACGACAGAGAATCCGTTTCATTATGTTAACGGAGCCTTGATGAGCCGGTCCACCTTGTTCCAGCTGCAGCCGCTTACGAAGGAGCATGCACTGGAGGCCATGCACCGGGCCCTGAAGGACAACGAACGCGGATTGGGATTTATGGACCTTGTGGCAGATGATGACGCACTGGCTCATATATCAGCTATGGCGAACGGAGATATCCGCAGAGCCTTGAATGCGCTGGAGCTAGCAGCCATGACCACACCGCCGGACGCCACCGGAACTGTGCATGTTACTCTGGCCGTAGCTGAGGAATCCATCCGGCGCCCGATTGTAAAGGCGGACGAATCTACCCAGTACGACGTCTTGTCTGCCTTTCACAAAAGCATTCGCGGCTCCAGTGATGCGGCGCTCTTCTGGTTCTTATATGCGGTAGAGAAGCTTGGGATGGATCCCATGACTTTTATTCGCAGGCTGATTGCAGCGAGCAGCGAGGATATTGGCCTGGCGAATCCCCAGGCGATGGTTCAGGCCGTGAGCGCACTGGAGGCCTACCGCAATAACGGCTGGCCGGAGGCCAAGCTGAATATTGCCCAGGCGATTCTTTTTTGCGTGGAAAGCCCGAAGTCCAATGCCGTATATACCGCGATCCATTCGGCCATGGCTTCAATAGAGCAGGTTTCCTCCGCGGAGGTGCCGCTGCATTTGCGGGATACCCACTACAAGGGTGCCGTGAAGCTCGGGCATGAGGGATATCGTTATCCCCATGACTATCCCGGTCACTACGTGAAGCAGGAGTATCTCCCGAGGGAGCTCCAGAACAAAGTGTTTTACCGGGCAACGGAGCAGGGAAGCGAGCAGAAGATTGCTCACAATCAGCGCCTGCGCCAAGGAGAATAACGTGACGGGCTCTATTCCGGGCAAGGGCAAAAATATACTTCTCGTCGCTGTCGGCGGGGCCGCAGGGGCGCTCGCCAGATCTGGTCTGGATGCCGCAATTCCTGCACCCGCCTCCGGCTTTCCGCTGGGCATCCTGCTTGTGAATCTGGCGGGGTGCCTCCTGCTGGGCTGGCTGCTGGGCGGCGGCGCAGCTGCTGTGAAGCTTCCGGCAGAGGCCAAGCTGCTGCTGGGAACCGGTTTAATGGGGGCTTTCACAACCATGTCCACCTTTAGTGTTCAGTTACTTCGACTCCTAGAGAGCGGACAGCACTTGTCTGCACTAGCCTATATCGCCTGTAGTCTGATAGGCGGACTCTTGCTATCCTGGGGAGGCCTCTGGCTGGGAAAAAAGAGTACGCCTCTGAGGGAGGCGGATCGCCGATGATTGCGCTATATATTGCGGTAGGAGGCATGCTCGGTGCGGCAGCACGATATGCGGCCGGGCTGCGTCTCGGGTATTCAGGCAAGGGCTTTCCTAGGGGCACGACCGTCGTAAATGTGTCGGGATCTATGCTGCTTGGCGTCATTGTCGCGAATGAGCAGGCGCTGTCTCCGCAGCTGTATGCCCTGCTGGGCATCGGCTTTTGTGGAGCGTTCACTACATTTTCCACGTTTGGCTATGAGACGGTGACATTGATGATGCAGAAGAAGAGGCGGCTGGCTGGGCTTTACGTGGCCGTCACGCTCATTTTGGGACTGGCAGGTGCGGCGGCAGGGTATTATGCTTCACGACTGATCCTGTAAAGGGGTATACCGGTTTTTACAATGCAAAAGGGGGGAATCATCATGCGTAAATCAGGGGCTCTATGGCTGCTGACAGCGGTCCTGCTGGTTAGCGGCTGCGGCAACGGGGGGGCTCAAGATGATCATGCGGGAGAGCATGCAGCGGAACATGAGGCTGACCATCATCTGCAGGAGCACGGCTCTCAGCACAAGTTGAGTAATGGAGACCTTCAAGAGTTGACGTCATCGGGTGAGGTGCTGCCTTCTTTTCTGGACGGCAAGAGCAATGACATTCGCGCTGTCTACAGCATCGCTGCCCAAATTACAGATGTGCTTCCGTACATCCCGTGCTATTGCGGCTGCGGGGAAAGCGCGGGACACGAGAGCAATCTGAACTGCTTCATTAAAGAGGTACGGGAAGACGGCAGCATACTGTGGGATGATCATGGTACGCGCTGCGGCGTCTGCCTGGATATTGCTGTGGAATCCGCCAAGCTGAAATCCGAAGGGAAGAGCCTGAGTGAGATTCGCGAGGCTGTGGATGCCAAATACGAGAACGGCTATGCAAAGCCAACTCCGACGCCGATGCCGGCCTCATAACGGTCTTCTATCATTGTAAAAAGAGCTCCGAAGGGCGAATTCTCGCCTTCCGGAGCTCTTTTTTGTTATGCACACGATTGTCAGCACCTCAGATCCGTCGCGGGTGGAGGGGCTGAAGCTTACAGCTCAATGGAGTTTCTTAAATGAAGCGCGGCGCCGGTTACAGAGGCAGCCTCCATCAGCTGTCCCTTGGTAAACTGCGGCTTGTACTGTGCGTTATAGCCAGTGTTGGCAGCCGCAATTTGTATGGCCGTATTGTAGTACATCGTATTGGAGTGGATCAGGGCGCCTCCCAATATGACCTTTTCCGGCTGGAATATATGAATCAGGTTGCTAAGCCCGATGCCAAAATAGGATGCGGACTGGCTGAACAGCTCCACCGCGTAGGGCTCAGAGGCCTTCAGCGCCTGAATCAACACATCAAAATTAATCTGCTCCGGGGGCAGCTCCTTTTGCTGCCGGAACAGAGCGCGACCCATTTTGGCATCGGACTGAGCCTTTTGCTCCATGGCTTCAATGGAAGCGTAGGCTTCCAGCGCTCCATAATTCCCCGTATTATTCAGCCTTAATCCCCCTGCCTGGACAATCATTTGTCCGATGGCATCCTCCATATCCATGGCCCCATGAACGATGCGGCCATGAGACATCATGGCAGAGCGGAGGCTGACGCCGGCGTGAACATACAGCACGTGCTGGATGTTCTCATGCCGCAGTGACCACTGCTCTCCAATGAGCGCTGAATTGACCCCGTTCTCCAGAATCGTCCGAAAGCCGGTTTCCTCTTGGAACCATTGGCAGATCGGAACATCACTCCAGCCTCTTGCCGGGAAATATTGCGGATTCAAAATCGTTCCTGTAGACCGGTTCAATGGGCCAACGGCCCCGATCCCGAGTCCCTGGATGCGTTCCGGTGCGATCTGATGGTCCCGAAGAAACATCCGCATATGGCGCAGCACATATTCCTTGAACCGCTCCGGTGTCATGCCCTCATCCATATGCCAGTGAATCAAGGATTTAGGATTCAGCTGCATATCGAACAGGCCGAGAGAGGAATGAATCCGGGATACCTCCAGTCCAAAAATATATCCATAATCCGGTGTGATCCGGTATAGTATGGGACGCCTGCCACCCCGGGAGGGACCAAGATCCGCAGCCTCGATCAAGTGCTGCTCCAGCATTTCATCCAGCAGCCGGGTCAGGGTGCTGCTCTTGATCAGGGTCTTGTGCTGGAGCTCAGCCTTAGTGATGGAGCCGGCTTCTGCAATGAGAGAGTATATGAGCATTTTGGATGATGGCGTGTACAAATCTTCAGTCTGCATAGCGATTTAGGCTCCTTGTGGAAGTTCTATGTATGATTATAACGAAAGCAGGCCTTTTTTTCCAAGAAAAGTCTTTCTTCCAAAGATGTATAAAGTGGTTTAAATAACTACAAATTTGATGAACTTACTCTGAATTAAAATGAAAAATGCTTTAAATTCAAGAATGGTCAAAATACTTAATTCCAAAATGGAATAAAGGTGCTACAATAGAGGTATGAAAGCAAACATCTTTGGAGGTGACCTTCCTTGTCTAACGAACGGCGTCGTTTAATTATAGATCTGTTCAAAGCTTTTTTTCAGATTGGACCATCTACATTCGGAGGCGGATACGCCATGCTGCCTGTCATTGAACGGGAGATTATGGTGAAGCGGGGATGGATGGATGAAAAGGAAATGGCAGATATGATTTCCCTCTCCGGCTCAGCACCGGGAGGCGTTGGCGTTAACGCAGCAGCATTTATCGGGTACCGCAAGGCTGGAGTTCCCGGCGCAGCGGCAGCAGTGATCGGCATTACGCTTCCTACTTTCCTCATTGTCATTTTACTGAGCGTGTTCTACCTGATGTTTCATGACCATGAGAAGACCCAGGCTGCGCTGCAGGGCATTCAAGGGGCCGTCATTGCACTTATCCTCTTAGCCGCTTATCGGATGGCAAAGCAGTCGGTATTTGATATATCAACGGCCGTCATGATGGCTTCCGCAGTCATTATTCTCGTCGTCTTCCCGATCAGTCCGATTTATATGATTGGATTCGGCATTCTGGCAGGTATTGTGTTTATTCAGATCAAGCGCTGGATCGGGCTGTCGATTCAAACTGAGAAGGAAATCGTTGTGAACGCAACCCCTCAATCCTACAGTCCGGAGTATTATATCTAACGGTGTAACGGCTTTACATTAAAGGGGGTTCATTACGCATGCTGCTGCAATTATTTCTTACTTTTCTTAAAATAGGCTTTGTCTCCTTTGGTGGAGGCTATGCCGTCATTCCACTCATTCAATTCGAGGTATCCGAGTACGGCTGGCTGTCGAACGACGAGTTTCAGAGTACGGTGGCGCTGGCCGGAATGGCGCCGGGACCGATTGCCACGAACACGGCGACGCTGATCGGCTTCAAGACCTCCGGCGCAGCCGGGGCCATGGCTGCCACAGCCGGGATTGTACTGCCCTCGCTGCTGATTATTGTCACGCTTGCCACTTTATTTTTCCGGGTTCGCCATAACAGCCTTGTGCGCTCCTCATTCTATGGATTAAGACCCATCGTAACCGGGCTGATCGTTTATGCCGCATTGCACTTCGGCTTTCTCGGTAACGGCGAGGTTGCTGTGACCTGGAGCAGCATTGGCACCCTGATCATCTGCGGCCTTAGCTTGCTGCTTCTGATCCGCTACAAGCTGCATCCGCTGCTGCTCATTCTGGCAGCCGCTGCAGCCGGCATTGTGTTATTCTAAATTAAATTAAAGCTTCCATATTAAAGGGGGAAGAGATATGAGTTCATCCGGTAACTGCTGTGCCGCTAGCCGCAGCAACGCCAATCAAGCCGTTAAGGAGCAGGTGGTGACAGAGGCCACTCTTTTGCCAGGCGAAGGAAAAGAGCATGCCGGGGCGATGGTCAGCCTGCCTGGCGGAGCCTTCTGGATGGGTACGAGCTCTACGGACGGCTTTCCGGCCGACGGAGAGGGGCCAGAGCGCAAGGTCCAGCTTGATGCCTTCGAGATCGCTCCATATGCGGTCACTAATGCGGAATATAAGGCTTTTGTGGATGCTACAGGCTATGTTACAGAGGCTGAAAGCTTTGGCTGGTCTTATGTGTTTCACCTGCTGGTGCCCGAGGAGATCAAGCAGCATGTCGAGCATGTGCCGCGGGATGTTCCCTGGTGGTATGTCGTGGAAGGGGCTTACTGGAATGCTCCGGAGGGTCCGGGGTCTCATGTGGAGGATCGGTTGGATCATCCGGTCATTCATATTTCATGGAATGATGCGGATGCCTATTGCCGCTGGGCGGGAGTCCGGCTGCCTACGGAGGCGGAGTGGGAGTATGCGGCCCGCGGAGGATTGGAGCGCAGAACATATCCATGGGGAGATCTGCTGAAGGTGGACGGCGAGCATCGCTGTAACATCTGGCAGGGCAAATTCCCCGTGCGTAACAGTGAACTGGATGGCTATGTCGGCACCGCACCGGTGGATGCCTTTTTGCCTAACGGATACGGTCTTTATAATATGTCAGGAAATGTGTGGGAGTGGTGCAGTGACTGGTTCAGCCCGGATTACCATCAGACCACTTCCGCGGACAACCCCCGCTATAGTCGTTCTACCGGAAAGCGCTCCATGCGGGGCGGATCCTACTTATGTCACCGCTCATACTGCAATCGGTACCGGGTGGCTGCGCGCAGCTCCAACACGCCGGACAGCTCAACAGGCAATTGCGGGTTTCGGGTTGCTCGATCTTTGTAGTGGTATATGTGTGAGTTATTCTGATAGTAAGTGGTGATCTCATGCTGCGAAATTGGTTTCAGCGTCTGTTCATATCCTACATCTCTATTTTTCTGAGTGTCATTTTTTTGCTGTGTGTGATCTTTTATATCTTTATTCGACAGATGATGGAACAGGACATGGAGCGTCTCAATGCCCGCTACGCAGCATATGTGCTGCAGGCTGTTGAATTTCAATTGCGCAGCATTGATCAAGGCATCATTGACGAAATTCAGACGAGCAGCTTGTTTACACGTTTTTTTGAATCGAGTGGGGATGATTCGCTTCTTCACCTTGAAATGGTTAGGAAGCTTCGTTCATTGATGCTGCAATATCCGCTTATCGACAGCGTATATATTGTGAGGGTAACGGATGGAAAGACTTTAACCAGCAGCACGAGTACTTACTTAAACGAGTTTGGTGACGCGGCATTTTTCATGAATAATATGAGATCTGAAGTAAATCAGAACTGGACAAGCCTTAGAGAATTTCACGAACTAGAAGCGCAGAAGTTAAAAAATGTGGTTTCATTGTTCCGCAGATATCCAATACTTAGTGGAGAATACGGCGGTGTAGTGATCAATATCAGTGAGCAAAATTTAAGGTCGTTCTTAATGGAAGCACAGCAGGATACAGTAAGCTACACAGAACTGTATGATGCGAAGGGCAATCAAATATTTGAAAGCGATATGAATCGCCATAAAGAGCCGCCGATTACAGAGCTGTCCTCTTCCTATACCGGATGGAAGCTATTGAGTGGTGCCCGTTCTACAGAAGGGGGATTGATGTGGTGGTTCTCGGTTGGCAACCGGTGGGTGTTCAGTGCACTGCTATTGATTTTTGCTGGAGGGCTCCTGATTTTCTATGCTTCGATTCGAAACTATCGCCCGGTTAGAAAAATAAGCGATACATTAAGATCCTTTTATATGCGCACCAACCTTAACCCGCCAGATGACCCTGTCAACGATCATGGTATATTTGAGAAGTCGTTGGACGAGCTGGTGGACATTTCAAAAAAATACTGGAATCAGTCCAATGAAGTCCAGCAGTTGAGCCGTCGGCATTTTTTCCGAGAGATTGTTGAGGGGAGCCGGAGGATCGGTCATGACGAGTGGAATGCAGCTATGCATACCTATGCTATGCCGGGACAATTGTCATTTGCATTGGTGGTTAATGTAGAAATTGATCATTATACAGATTTCCAAACACAGTATAATTGCAGAGATCAACAGCTTCTGAAATATGTGCTCGCAACAGCCCACCAAGAGGCCGCACAAAAGGAGCCTCAGCTGCATCTATGGCAGGAATGGATCGCACCGATGAGGATTACGGCTATTGTAAGGTTTAACTCTTTGTCTGCAAAAGAAAATGTGCTCCATGTCTACAAGCAGCTTCAAAGCTGGGCACAAGAGCATTTGAGCTTTTCAGTCACGATTGGCTTAGGGGAAGTTGTTCATGAGCCCGGAGCTTTGGTCGAATCTTATGAACAAGCACTGGAGGCTGCTCGTTATAAGCTGGTGCTAGGGACAGGTATGCTGATCTCTTATCGGGATGTACCGGTGGGTGAAAAAGAAGAACTGTATAACAACTTTATCCAGCTGAGAAGTGCCGTTGACTTGTATCGTCTAGGAAAAGATCATTGGGAAAATAAGCTGTCCGAGCTGTTTGACAGCCTGAAGGTGGACTGGTTTTCATCTGAAGACATGCGCAGTCTCCTGAATTACTTCATCTATTACTTAGAACGAGAGATGCGTAAGCTGCCCCCACAATGGTACCAGGAATGGAATACGGCTGCGTATGAACGATTAAATCAGGCAGCGGACCGCGCAGAGCACCTTGACGAGCTGCTGAAAGAGTGGATCACGATTTTGCAAGAATGCCGTTTATGCTTTGCAGACCGGCTTCATACTCTACAGCACTATTCCGTGATCCGTGACGTGCGGGCATATCTTGAGAATCATTACAGCGATGCAGATATGTCCTTAATTGTGTTGAGTGACCGCTTTAATATTAATGCTAAGTACTTAAGTCAATTGTTTAAAGAAGCGTTTGGTGAGAAGTTTATCGACGTATTGTTAAAGCTTCGGATGGAGAAAGCCAAAGAGCTTTTAAGAGATACTGCTTTAGCTATTCAAGATATTGCGATTCAGGTAGGTTACACAAACGCAATCTCGTTTAGTCAGGCATTCAAGAAGCTTCATGGCATTTCTCCTTCCTATTACCGTAAATCCTTGACGGGTATGGAGTCTTCTGAAAATAATGAGGTCGACTGAAACTAATGCATATATTTTGCTTCTTTCAACAGCCACGGGCCCTTATGGTCTGTGGTTTTTTTTGTATAAGTGAGCAGAAAACTATATGTTGCCGGATTTATTGTAACCCCTTACATTAGGGCTACCAATAACTGAAAGGAGGAAACCTTATGGCACGGAGCATGATCCGTATGCGCGGTAATTCTCAGAAAGCTGTAGATCGTTCATTCAAAAGAAGAGCGAGCTTTAGTAAAACCGCTCCACTGCTAGTAATGCTTGCACCCGTTCTTATCTACTACATTGTGTTTAAGTACATTCCTATGCTGGGACTTGTCATTGCATTTAAGGATTACAATTTAATCGATGGTATTCTTAAAAGTCCTTGGGTGGGTTTTGATAACTTCAGACTGCTGTTCAGTAATCCGCAAAGCCTGAACATTATCAGAAACACGCTTGTGCTCAGCACGCTCTCGGTCATCGTCGGCTTTCCGTTTCCGATCTTAATCGCCTTGCTGCTTAATGAAGCGAGAGTGAAGTGGTTTAAGAAAAGTGTTCAGACGCTGGTCTACCTGCCTCACTTTTTCAGCTGGGTTATTGTCGGTGGGATTGTGTTAACCGTATTTTCACAGGAAACTGGCATTGTGAACACGGTAACTCGTTACCTATTTGGCATTGAAATCCCTTACCTCTACCAAAATACGAGCTGGGTCGCTATTTTTCTCGGCTCTGGAATTTGGAAAGAAGCGGGATTTAGCGCCATTATATACTTGGCTGCATTAACATCGATTAACCCAAGTCTTTATGAAGCGGCAAGTATTGACGGGGCAAGCAAGCTGAGGAAAATATGGCATATTACACTGCCTGCGATCAGGCCTACAATGATTATTTTACTTATTCTGGCTATGGGCCGAATTATGGAGGTAGGCTTTGATCCAATTTTTGTGCTTCAAAATTCAGCAGTCAAAGATGTGGCTGATGTGATCAGTACGTATATCTACACAATGGGGGTTCAAAATGGCTATTATTCGCTAACAACTGCAATGGGCTTGTTTGAATCATTCGTCGGATTAGTTCTGGTCTTGAGCGCAAATCGGGTCGCCCGAAAATTCGGTCAACAATTGTGGTAGGAGGATGACCTGATGATTTATGAAAAGCAAGAACGCTGGTTCTCTATTATGGTTTACTTTATTCTGTTCCTTGCAGGCGCATCGTGCTTGCTGCCTTTAATTTATATTATTTCAGTTTCGTTTAGCAGCTACGATGCAATTGTGACCGGTAAAGTAAGCTTTTGGCCGATTGAAGCTACACTGGATAATTATAGACAGCTGCTTAAAGGAACACGGGTCGTACAAGGTCTCGTAAACAATGTTATTTTGACCGTTGTCGGAACCTTGCTTAGCCTGGGCATGACTATTTTGGCCGCCTATCCATTGTCTCGAGGATATTGCTATGGCAGAAGATTTTTTACATTGGCAATCATTTTCACCATGCTATTTCAGGGTGGGCTGATACCTTCATTCATGCTGATCAAGAATCTGGATTTGATGAACACATATTGGTCTTTATGGCTACCTGGCATTGTGAGCACCTACAACATGCTGATCATGCGGACATTTTTTGAACAAATCCCGGAAGAAATGATCGAGTCAGCACAAATAGACGGTTCGGGGGAATGGCGAATATTGCTTCATCTGATTCTACCGCTGTCTAAACCGGTCCTGGCTACATTGGGGTTGTTCTATGCAGTACATTATTGGAATTTGTTTCTTCCCGTTCTGCTCTATATTACGGAGTCTGAAAAAATCAATCTGACCGTAATGGTGCAGCAAATGATTCAAAGTACGCAGCTGATCGCTTTATTAGGGCAGGACTCTGCGAACATTGACATCAAGCTGACACCTGCTGGAATCAAATCGGCAGGCATTCTGGTGCTAGTGCTGCCATTGATGATGGTCTATCCGTTTCTGCAAAAGTATTTTGTCAAGGGGGTGATGCTTGGTGCGGTAAAGGGATAAGCTCAACTTTGGTATAACGTTTACGATTACACTATGAGGAGTGGGGCAATTGAAAAGGAAGGCAGTCTCTTTGAGTAAAGTATTGGCATTTGTACTTATGATCGCATTTCTGCTTGTAGGCTGTTCACAGAATGAAGCCAATTCACCTTCGCCAACGGTGAAAGACAACGAGGCAGCAACGGATAAGCCTACAATTACAGTCCCTTTTGTAGATTTCGGAGTCATTCCAACCAGCCAGGGTACAGGTGAGCAAAATTTCTGGACGGAATGGATTAATGAGAATGCGCCTGTTCAAGTGGAATTTATGAACATTCCTGTGGCACAGCGCATTGAAAAATATAATGCATTGTTTGCTTCAGGGGATGCGCCGGACCTCATCATGACCTTTGGTGACGAATATATCAATCAACTGATCGATCAGAAGCTGGTGATGCCGATTGATGAGCTGATTGAGAAATACAGCACAGAATACAAAGCGCTGATGGAAAAGTATCCTGAAATTAAAAAGGTAGCTACCAAGTCAGACGGAAATATGTATCAGTTTACTCGTGTTATCGGGTTAAAAACAAACCGGATTATGGTGATCCGTGACGACTGGCTGAAAAAACTCGGACTTGAAATGCCACGAACGACAGAGGAGCTATACGCTGTCGCAGAGGCTTTCGCGAAGGAAGATCCCGATGGTAACGGCAAAGCTGATACTTATGGGATTGGGTTATCCGAAAATAGCCGGAATCTGATCAATGATATCTTCGGCGTTACCAGCTATTATGAAACAGAAGGCAAGCTAACGAGAGATGACGAGCCAAGCCGCCAGGCGCTGAGTTTTATGAAAAAGCTGTACGATAACAATGTGGTTGACAAGGATTTCCTGACCGATGTTAGCGGGGATAAGGAAAAGCAAGATTTTCTGAATGGCAAGCTCGGCATCACCTTTATTAATCAGGGAGCCAGAGCAATGGGGTATGATACTTTTAAAACCTTTAAGAACAATAACCCTGATGGGTCCTATCAGACCATGCCAATTCCTGAGTCTCCAACTGGAAAACATATGATTTATTTAAATCCACCTTTTGAAATGTTTGTGATGGTGAATTCCAAAGCGAAGAATCCGGAAGCGGTCATGAAATATATAGACTTTCTGATTAAAGATTCTACTGGAATTACAATGAGCTATGGAATTAAAGACAAGCATTGGAAGCTCGGAGAGAACGGATGTCCACAAAGCCTGGATTCTGCGCTTTATACAGAAGAAGTGGGATGGAATCGCTTGTATTTTGAATGGCTGTATCCAGAAATGGAATTCGGTCCGTGCCGGGACTTCGTCAGCACGTTAAATCCGGAAGATCCGATGGATGAAGCATTTATTCAAATTGCTAATGATGCTGCTGAATTTTATTTAAACGGGGATCACAAGCCGAGCTTTTTGACTTATGGAAATTACATGCCTCAAATGCCCAAAGAGCTCAATCAAATCGGGTCGACGATGAACAAAACAATTACTGATATTAGGAATAAATCTATCGTTAGCGGAGCTTCCTATACGGTAGATCAAGCCTTGAAGGATGCAGAGGATATTTTTGTAAAGTCCGGTGGTGAACGGATTCTGGAATTCCATAACCAGTGGTTTACTTCAGAGAAACAATCAGACGTATTCTTAAAGAAAGACGTTTATAATTTCTACACCACAAAGCAAAAAGATTTGATGAAAAAACCAGCTGTTGATTTTTAATCCGTACTTACATTTCTAGGAATTGCATTACTTCATCAAAAAAGAAAAGGCCGCACCGCAGATAAATCTGTGGCTTCGGCCTTTCTTATTGAACTTTCGTCAATAGCTTATACACAAGCTCTTTGAGACTGATTTTATTATTTATTCATATTGAGGAGAAATCATAGGAAGAGGAGGAATATTTGTTAGTGAAATCAGGTCTTAGGAAGTTACTTTCATGAATCCTGCAGAGCAATAAAAGACTAATAGATAAGCGTTTATTTACTATTGAAGTACCGGAAACCTTATATTAATGTTTGTTCTAAGCTGGAAATGATAACGCATACAAAGCAACAAAAAGCACATTTCCAAATACCATGATAAAAAGGGAGGTCCAAGGTTAGTAGATTAACAAAATTACAGGGAGATGAAAACATGTCAAGAATGAAAAAACGGGCGCCTGGGCTTGTGCGATGGCTAGTGATTGCGCTTATTGTAAGTTTGCTTCCTTGGACGCCAGCCGAGCTACAGGCTGCAGAAGAAGAAATTTCAGTTCAGCCGCCTCTTCATGAGGCGATATCCTTGTATCCGGCACCGGAAGGACTGCCTGCATCAAATTATTATAGTGTAATGGTGAACGGAAAGAATTCATACACCTACCAAAGTGTTAATCATTATCCGGATACGTATACTTCTGGACAAGGAGATAATGCTTCCTGGACTAGCTTTGCGATGGAAGATGGCCCTGTCACTATTGAAGTGACCAGGTTGACAGGTGATCCTGTGAAGAAAGCGGTAGTGAGGCCTTTGGATCTCGGCATTACGCCGGTTATAGACGGCAATACCGTTCGATTTACACTAGACAATCCCGCTAAAGTATCTGTAGAATTTGACGGCGACCTGAAGAATAAAATGTTTATCTTCGCCGATCCTCCGGAGGACCCGCAATTAATACCGAATAAGCAGGATCCTCATGTGCTGGTATATGAATCCGGTTCACACAATCTGGATCAGGATAACGCATTGACGGAAGGAAAAACTCTTTATTTCGAGCCTGGGATCCATGATTTAGGAGATAACAAGACCTACAGCTTGAGATCAAATCAGACCATATATGTTGCTCCCGGTGCTTACGTTAAAGGATCCTTTACAGGTAACGGTCAGCGGAACATCTCCATTTTGGGCCGAGGAATAATTTCGGGAGAGAATAAAAAACACGACGGCAAGTGGGGCGTCGATGGTCTGCTTGTATTCCGTAACATTCATGACTTTCATGTGGATGGACCAACGCTTGTCGATACTCCGGGTTTTAATCTTGCAAACTATACAGGAATCTCTGAAGATCCGGCTGATCTAAATGTATATAACAATATTAAAATGATTGGCTGGAGACACAATTCCGATGGTATTCATCCGATCGGAAACAGTACAGTTCGTGACATCTTCTTTTTTGGAACGGATGATGCCATTGACATTGGTCAAGGTATTTCTTATCTGGATGTCCAGGACGTGGTTGCCTGGCAGCATAAGAACGGATCGGTCCTGCTTATTAGCTGGAACGGAGAGTATGCGGATCGTGTGTCTGTAAACAATGTTGACGTCATCCATTATGATACGCATGGGGGCAACAATGGTCATGTCATTCTTGCACTGCATGGAGGCGGCAATCCAGGCGATCTTCGCAATTTTATGATACAGGATGTAAGGGTGGAGGAGTTTAATGGCAGCTCCAAAAGCTTCATTGGATTAAGCATTACGAAGACTCAATTTGCGAACGGGAAAGATTTTGGGAAAATAGAGCATATGTATTTTAAAGACTTGCGGATTGACCAGCCTTCCAGTGGTAATTTAATCAGCGGTCTTCCTTCTTCGGAAGCCCCCGACAGCAAAGTGTCCCATCTAGTATTTGACCATCTTGTCATTAATGGGAAGGTTGTGACCAGTTTAAATGAAGCGGGAATCATGACAGATCAAACCTCGGAAGATATCGTGTTTGTGGACCGCAACCGTGCAGCGAATTGGAGTTTTGAAGAGCAACAAGACTCGTCTGTTCAGGAGTGGTCTAATGCTGGGGATGAGAATGCTTTTTCTGTTCAAGAGGCTCCCGGACTAGAACTGAAACAGGGTGAAGCACGACGGGAAGTCTATAATCCGCTGGGAGCAGCGCTTGGTAGTCGATATGCTGTTCATCAAAGCTCAGAAAATTATTATGTAGAGACCTCTCAAGAAATCAGTGGTCTCGAGGATGGAGAATACACTCTGAGTGCTTGGGTGAAGTCTAGTGGCGGACAGGAAAAAGCGGTGATGTCTGTCTCAGGTCATGGACGTGAAAATCAGGTTGTGGAAATTCCGGAAAGTAATGAATGGACTAAAGTTTCCATCAAAAATATTCAGGTAACAACAGGAAAAGCAGAAATTAAGTTCACATCTCAAGCAATAGGTGAGCAATGGATATATTTTGATCATATTGTGTTTGGCAAGCAATATTTGTATCAGATTCCTTCTTCGGATTCTCCATATAAAGCACAAGCCATTATGGGGACTGCAGCTATAGATGGCCTGATTGATTCCGCTTGGGAAAAAGCACCGATGATTAAGAGTGATCAGCTGCGACTGGGTAACTCATCGAATACGGGATTTTTCCGTATGATGTGGGATCAGAAATATTTGTACATCCTGGCACAGGTTCCGGTGAACGGCAGCTTGAATGCAGAGTCATCAGACCTTTGGAATCGTGACAGTGTAGAAGTGTTTCTCGATCATGATAATTCAAAATCCCCGACGTATGACGACAATGACAGACACATCATCATGGACTATAAAAATCAAATTCAAGCCTTTGATGTATTGGGTACTGCAGGTATGGACTCCGCTGCCTCACTGCTTAACAATGGCTATGTTGCTGAAGTAAAGATTCCGTTCACGGATACACCGCGTATTGGTGACATCCTGGGTATGGATGTTCAGGTCAATAGTACGAACGGAAGCCCTTCTCGCCAGTCGATCAGTGGATGGTCGGGAACTCAGAACCAATCAGATCAGACTCCATCAGTATGGGGAGAGCTTGAATTGATCGGATACGAGTCCGAAGCCATAATGGGTACGCCTACTATAAGTGAGATCATTGATTCAGAGTGGAATGAGGTGCCGGCTGTAAACATTGATCAGCTTCGGATGGGGAATTCCATAACTCCAGGTACACTCAAAGCGATGTGGGACCATCACCACTTGTATCTTTTGGCGGAGGTTTATGGAGATACTGCGCTGAATGCAGTAAATAAGAATATCTGGGAAAATGATTCCGTTGAGTTTTTTGTAAATCCGGTAAAATCCAGAAGGCTTTCTTATGGATCTGAAGATCGTCATATTATTGTGAACTATGAAAACAGCATTAAAAACTTCGACCAGGTAGGATTAGACAATATTCGCACTGTTGCCGAGGCTGAGGGCACAAATTATAAGGTGCTTGCAGTGATTCCTGTTGAAGCAGGTCTGCAGGCGGGTGACCTATTAGGCTATGACAGTCAAATCAACAGTACGGGGGGTACTCAGAACCGTGTTTCCATTACAGGCTGGTCGGGAACTCAGAATTTATCCGATGCAAGTCCTGCCGTGTGGGGCACCTTGAAGCTTGTGGGATTTGAGGCATCTGCAGTTCAAGGTACGCCAAATATGAATGCGGAAACCATAGATCCATTATGGACGCTTGCCCCGCCCGTTAGCATTGAGCGTTTGAGGCTGGGTGAAATACCACTGCCCGGGACGTTTCAATTATTATGGGATGATGACTATCTGTATGCGCTTGTTAAAGCTAAAGCCGGTTACGTCTTAAATCACGAGAACCAAAAAATTTGGGAGAAGGACGCAGCTGAGTTTTTTGTGGATGAAGATAATAGCAAGAGCTTGAGCTACGGCAGCTTTGATAGACATATCATTGTCTCGTATATGAATGACATTCAACCTTTTAAAAATATGGATCTGGAAGGTGTAGAATCCGTCACGGCTGTCACAGATGAGGGGTTTCATGTCATGATTAAAATACCATTCAAGCTTCCTCATGCTGCAGGCGATCGTATCGGGTTTGATGTTCAGTTGGACAGCACCCAAGGCACTGCATCCAGACAATCCATAACAGGCTGGTCTGGTTCTGAAAACTTATCAAGCACAACACCTTCATATCTTGGAACCGTTATACTTCAATCCGGGCCGCCTTCGCAATCTGCAGTTCAATCCGCACAGATATATAGCGAGAAAAGGACGTTAGTTCTTGGTGAACCAGGACAGGATGCGACGAAAATCCGTATTAAAGGCTGGCTTGAGGATGGGCGTGCAGCTAATATTGCCGCGGCCGATCTTTCTTACACCAGCAGTGACACAAGTGTGGCTGCTGTGCAAGATGATGGTACAGTCGTTGCTAAATCACCAGGGATAGCTTATATTACTGCAACAATTCATCTTCAAGGAGCAGCCGTACAAACAAATGCCATTCTCTTTAAGGTCATAGAGTATCCTGTGATGCCAAACCGGATATTTAATCCGGGGTTTGAAGAGGATAAAGGTTACAAAAATCCACCAACCGGCTGGTCTGTTTCGGGCGATACCAAAGCTTTTTATACAATGGATAACCAGTATGGTGCTAACCATCGCAATGGCATTCAGTTTGGAAATTTCTACAGCAGTGATGCTTATAAAGTGACGGTAACTCAAACTGTGTATAACCTTCCCGATGGATTGTATGAGTTTGAGGTCTGGCATAAGGGATACGGTCTAAACTCCGGATACGCGGCAGTCAAAAATTATGGCGGTGATGACGCTAAGGTGGAGCTGACAGATACGACTAACAGTTATACCAAGCTAAGTATTAAAGAGATTAAGGTTACATCAGGAGAAGCAACCATTGAACTTTACGTGGATGGTAAAAAAGGCACCCCTATGTATGTGGATGATATTGTATTTCGTCAATCACGTCCCAAGTCTACGGATGCAGCATTGGCGGATATTCTTATTGACGGTTCATATCTGCCCGGGTTTGAGAGTGGCAGGACGGCATACGAGGTTTTACTGCCAGCAGGCAGAATAAATATTCCCGCAGTCGTCCCGGTCCTCTTCGATACAAATGCTGCAGTCAAGATCAATATGCCTGCCAGTATACCGGGTACAGCAGAAATTGTAGTAACGGCGGAGGACCCTGCTGTGAGCTCGGTATATACTATTTTCTTCAGTCAAACTGCAGCTCCTGTAACTCCGCCAGTAATCCCTGCTCCTCCGTCTGGAACAGAGCCTGTGGTCGTAAAGCCCGAGTCTGAGATAGATCGGGATGACTGGGTGATTCAGGTAAACGCTGGTACCGGTCGTGCTGAAGTGCCTCTCCATGAGATAAAGGGGCGTTCCCTAACCATTAATAATGGTAGTGCAGCAATGACGCTGGATCGTAAGTGGCTGGAGGAAATCAAGGCGATGCAACGGTCGAATGATACGAATGCAAAGTTGGAAATTACTTTACAGCCATTGGATACAGAGAAAGTCTCGATGCTGATGAAAACGGATTTTCAAGCCGCTGTAAAAAAAGCAGGAGCAGTCTACCAATTAAACGTTTCACTAATAAATAACGGAAAAATGATTACATTGAAGCCTGGCAAGGAGGCTATCCGGGTGGTGCTCCCGCTGGAAGGCAATCACGTCAATGCCGACCTCACAGGAGTATACTATTTTGATGAGACTAGCGGTATATGGGCATATATGGACCGTGAGCCAAAGAATGACGCAGAAAGTCTGGCACTGTACTTAAACCAGTTTGGAATGCATGGTTTATTCGAGTACTCCAAAATATTTACGGATGTACCTTCAACGCATTGGGTGTTTCCTGCTGTTCAGTTAATGAGTTCTAGACATATCATAACGGGTGTAAACAACCTCCAGTTCAAGCCAGGGGCGTCCATTACGAGAGCAGAGGCAGCGGTATTGATCTCTAGGGCTTTAAAACTGCCTCCATCCAGTGCAAACTCCTTTTCCGATATAAAGGCAGGGATTTGGTACGAAGCTCACGCTGCTGCCGTAGCTGATCTCGGCATCATTATCGGACGACAAAATGACCATTTTGCACCTAATGAGCCCTTAACCCGCGAAGAAATGGCTGCAGTTCTGGTAAGAGCGTACAGGTATAAATACCAGAGTGGGCACAGTGAAGCATCTGGACCAACAGTAAGCGGAGAGCTTTTTCAGGATGTATCACAAATTTCGGACTGGGCATTTGAGAACGTTGCGGAGGCGATCAGTATCGGTTTGCTTCAGGGGAAGGGGAATGGAAGGTTTGCACCTAAAGATCAGGTTACCCGTGCTGAAGCGGCGCAAGCCCTGTACAATTTGTTGCAGATCAATAATGAATAGAGTAAGCTGCTAAATCAACATAAGGTCTTTAGCCCACAAGTGGTGGGCTAAAGACCTTATTTGCAGTGATAAGATGGATGATTTGAATCAGTGATATTTATTCCACCTAGTGACAATTATTCATTCTATACGATATCCGGAAAGCGCTTTATATTTATGACAAGTACAGAAACCAAGTCACGTATGGGGGAGAGAGAGAATGAAAAAAGAAGGTTTGATGCACGAGCTCAAGAAAAACAAGCTGTTGTTTTTAATGCTGCTGCCCGGAATTCTTTATTTCTTTGTGTTTCAATACATTCCAATGAGCGGTATAGTCATTGCCTTTAAGCAATTTAGATTTGACAAAGGAATCTTTCACAGTCCTTGGGTGGGATTTGATAATTTCGATTTTTTCTTTAGGAGCGGAAAGGCCTGGATTATTACGAGAAACACTATTTTGTATAATCTGGCATTTATGGCCACCGGGCTGATACTACAGCTTGCAACAGCGTTATTCATTGCGGAAATAGGACGGAAATTTGTGAAGAAGTATATACAGACTACGCTGCTGTTTCCTTTTTTTATCTCCTGGGTTGTCGTGGGTACATTTATCTACAACTTATTCAACTTTGAATATGGCATCATTAATCACTACTTGAAGGATTGGGGTATGGAGCCGGTTGATATTTACAGCAGCAGCAGCAGCTGGAGCTACATCATCGTGTTCTTCAATAATTGGAAGTACATCGGCTACAATTCGCTGATCTACTTGGCTGCCATCTACAGCATTGATAAAAGTCTGTATGAAGCAGCAGAAATTGACGGAGCAGGCATTATGCAGCGTATTCGGTTAATTACGCTACCGCTCCTGATGCCGACAATTATGATTCTGTTACTGCTTGCAGTGGGACAGCTGTTTAGAGGGAATTTTGAATTGTTCTACAATGTGGTGGGTAACAACAGCTTGCTTTACAACCAAACGGATGTCATTGATACCTTTGTATTCCGTTCTCTAATTCAATCAGCTGATATCGGGATGACAGCAGCAGCAGGGCTTTATCAAGCCGTTTTGTGTCTGGTCATTATCCTTGTAACTAATTTTACAATTAAAAAATACAATTCCGATTATTCTTTGTTTTAGAAAGAAGGTGCGCTAATGTCGAGATCGTTAGAACAGAAGCTTTTCCATTCAGCTGGTTATTTGTTTCTCATTGCCCTTGCTGTTTTGTGCGTTCTACCGTTACTTTTTATATTCGGAGGATCATTTACAAGCGAACAATCTGTCATCCGCAACGGGTTTTCTCTCATTCCTAAAGAATGGTCGCTGGAGGCCTATGAACTAGCTTTTAAGAATCCCAAGGATTTGTTCCAGGCTTATTTTATCTCATTCTCTGTAGTGGCCGTCGGTACAGCGGCCGGACTCTTAATGACAGCTATGACAGGTTATGTCTTGTCGAGACGGGACTTTAAATACCGAAATTTCTTTTCCTTCTTTATTTACTTTACGTCTGTATTCAGTGGCGGCTTGGTGCCTTGGTATATTATGATGGTCTCTTATCTCGATATGAAGAATAATTTCCTGGCGTTAATTCTGCCGCTGCTGCTCAACGTTTTCTATATCATCGTAATGAAGAGTTTTATGTCAGGCATTCCTTTTGAAATTATAGAATCTGGAAAAATGGATGGTGCCAACGAGCTGCGAATTTTCTTCAAAATTATTCTACCGGTCTCTGGCCCGGCCTTGGCAACCATCGGTTTATTTATCGCTTTACAATACTGGAATGACTTCTTCAGTGCAATGCTGTTTATTACAGATCAGTCACTCATGCCACTGCAATACTATCTTTACAAGATGGTAAACTCCATGGATGCCTTAAGCCGTATGGCCTCCATGTCAGGTGTTCCTATTCCTCAGATGCCTAAAGAAACATTGAAGCTTGCCATGACGGCGTTGGTCGTGCTTCCGATCATATTTGTGTATCCATTCGTTCAAAGACATATTATTGGCGGTGTGACAGTTGGTGCAGTAAAAGGCTGATATAGGATTGGCTAAGGCTAATTTTATATATATAAATCAAATTGGGAGGTCAATGCAATGAAAACAAAACGTACGGCCAGTATTTTGTTATCGGTTTTGCTTCTACTATCCGTCATCCTTGGCTGCAGTCCTGACAAAGGCAATCAGCAAGGCAACGGGTCTGTGACATCGACAGGCAGCGAGAAAGAAGGAACGGGAGGCACAAATGAAGGTGAAGCTGATCTGTCAGAAGAAGTGGAGTTGAAAATGATTCTGCTGGGCGATACACCCGTTGATGCGCAGGTCGTGTATGATGAACTGAATCAAAAATTAAAAGAAGATATAAACGCTACGGTAAAGGTAGAATTTCTTTCCTGGGCAGACTGGGCACAGAAATATCCTTTGATCCTGGCTTCAGGAGAGGATTACGATTTAATTTCTTCAGCTAGATGGTCGGATTATTTTAAAAACGCGAAAAACGGAGCCTTCTATGAAATCACACCAGAGAATTTGAATAAGTATGCGCCCCAGACTGTAGCTAATTCGCCACAAGAGGTTCTCGACTCCGCAATGGTGGACGGAAAGCTATACAATTTGCCCATGAACTATAAAGAGGTTACCGTTGACGGCTACATCGTCCGTGGTGACCTCCGGAAAAAGTATAACATTAACGAAATCAAGAGCTTGGACGATTTTGGTGCTTACCTGGATGTCATCAAGAAAAACGAGCCTGACATGATTCCTTGGGATACTGGAGCACAGGATTTCAACTATTTGCTTAGAGCGGCAGTATACGTGGATAACGGCTATTACAATCGTCTGAGTAAAGAGAGTGGTGTTCAGACCGTTGTAAAGACGGAAGAGGGAGCTCAGGTGCAAAGCAGCCTCGATATTCCGGAACTGAAGGATTACTTGGTAAAAATGAAAGAATGGAGAACGAACGGCTACTGGTCGAAAAATGCTATGGTGAACAAAATCCCGGCTAGAGATTCTTTTGTCAATGGCAAGAGTGCAGCATTCATTGACAATCTGCTTCAAGCTTCTTCAACTTATACTTCGTTAAAGCAATCCCAGCCGGATTGGGAACTGGAATTTTACCCGATCACTACGAACTCAATTGTTGCGAATCCATATATCAACAACGGCATGGCGATCAATGCCAAATCCAAAAATCCAGAGCGTGCATTAATGCTGCTAGATCTTCTCCGGAACGATAAATGGTATAACCAATTGACGACTTACGGCATTGAAGGGAAGCATTGGGAGCTTTCTTCAGACGGCAGGCTGGTATCACTCCCTGAAAGCGCAAATTTCCCGCCGGATTCAGCTTGTCCATGGGGATGGAGAGACTCCAGATTTTATTTGACGCCTGCGGACACCTTCCCGGTGTATGAGAGTGTACTGAAAGAAGCACAGGATCGAGCAGTTCCATCCAATATAGCTCTGTTCTCTATGGATAAAACAATCGGAAACATGGCTTCTATTGAAGCCGCTATTCAGGATATCAGTGATCAATATTTCGTGCCTTTAGTGCTTGGATATCTGGAAGATATTGATGCAGGTATTGAAAATCTAAGGTCCAAGGTACAGAGTGCGGGCTTTGAAGAATACATTCAGGAAACTCAGAAGCAGTTAGAAGCATTTGGTGTAACTTATCAATAATATACCGAGCAAGAGCTGGATGGCCCTCCATCCGGCTCTTGCTCGTCTGCAACCATGCGCATGCTGCCCTGCCTGTCTGAAATTTTGTTATAATGCTGTATATCATGTTCTGTTTATCATTCTGGATTGATTTAAAGGAGGCGGGAATCATTTCTTACCAAACTAATTATCGTGAAAATTATGGTTTTTTGTTTACGGATACGCCTCCTTTTCCGCTTCCACAAATTTCATCTATAGGATGGGAGCATCTTTCTGATCCCGACTATCGCTGGCATGGTCTGCATAGAGCAGAACCCAACCATGTTCTTTTTCAATATACATTATCTGGGTCTGGTAAGCTTATGCTTCAGAGCTCTGTTCATACACTTCAGCCCGGGGAAGCATTTATGGTGAGAATCCCGGGAGAGCACGAATATTTCTTTGAGCCGTCGGTGTCTCATTGGGAATTTATCTATGTAATGATTATGGATAAGGAGCTCTCGCGCTGGGTTGATCAGGTCACTCAGGACCGAGGGAACGTTCAAGCTTATCACTCGGAGTCCGAAATCATCAGGTGCCTAAGACAGATGCTGGAACAAGCTAGAAACAAGCAAATTCAAAATATATATTATTCAGCTGAACTGGCATATCAATTTTTCATGACCCTTCTCAGAGACCAGCCATCCAGTCAAGAACATGACGAGATGCCGGTGTTTATTGAACGTGCACTCCAATACATGAATATTCATTTCAAGGACATCGAAAGCTTAGATCAGATCTCGAGCATGGCAGGGATTTCAAAGTATCATTTTTTGCGGCAGTTCCGTAAATATATACACTGTACCCCGCTCGAATATTTGAACCGCGTGAGAATTGAGAAATCCGCTGAACTACTGCGAAAGTCCGATATGAACATTGAGCAAATTGCAAAGGAAGTAGGGTACTCCAACGGTAATTATTACTCAAAGGTATTTCGACAATGGGTAGGCACTACACCGGGCAAGTTTAGAAAAGGCAGGGATTTCATGCCTATCGATCATCTGAGTATTAAATGAGAAATAAAATAAGCCGCCCCTGAGATCTATGATCTCCTGAGGCGGCTATTGCAACTACGTTAACTTTACTAATCTTGCTCCGTGAGGAAGTGTTCTTAAGGATATGGAATGTTCAGCTTGACCCAGTTCAGCTCGCTCCCATACATCTCTTACATGGATAACGCCTTCTAATTGAAGCTTTGAGAAAGGGATTTCAATATAATCAGCAGTCACCCCGGTATTAAATACAGCAAGATACATTGAACCATCCTGGTCCTTAGCTGTCCATGCTATGTGGCTGCCGCTCCGAAACAGCTGTTTTCCACCGAAAGAATGCGTAATTAACCTTAATACCTCGGGATTTGTAAGAAGAGAAAGTGTCCACTCATCATTGTCTCGCAATTCACCCCCGACCATTAATGGGGAACGAAAGATACACCATAAAGTCATCATTGTGACCTGCTCGTCTTTTGTGAAGCGAGTCCATCGGTCTCCCACAGCATGTTCATAGGACCGAAGTGCGATGTGTCCGAGCGGAAGCATGTCTGCATCCGGCCAGTGACCAGGACCGACATGCTCCTGCCAAAGCGCACATTTATAAAACTCGTCAAATAGATCTTCCCATCGATCCCAGAAGTCCGCAGTCATTCTCCACATATTGGCATGTGTTTTAAGGTGCTCAGCTTTCTCCAGCGGAGCTGGGCCGCAAGATAAGCTTAGAACCATATTCCGACCACAATGATCAATAGCGTTACGGATTAATTCAATCTCACCTTCCGAGTACGGGAACGAAATATCATCAACCTTGACAAAATCAACACCCCAGGAGGCATACAATTCAAATATTGAATTGTAATAAGCTTGTGCTCCTTCTTTTGTGGCGTCGATGCCATACATATCCGTATTCCATGAGCATATGGACGTAGTAGAGGCGATGTCCCGCGCCGTCCGTGATGTTCCCAAGATCGGAGTGTTAGCGTGAACAGCTTGTCTAGGTATTCCGCGCATAATATGTATTCCGAATTTGAGTCCCATGCCATGTATTTGATCAGCTAATGGCCCAAAGCCTCGTCCTTGCTCAGCGGATGGAAAGCGATTGATGGCCGGTATTAAACGCGCATAATCATCCATAGCAAGCGGTACAAATGGCCGATATATGGAAGAGTTTGCATCCGGTTCGTACCATTGAATATCAACAACAACATACTCCCATCCGTAAGATTTCATATGCTCTGACATATATGCTGCATTGCCTAGGACCTCTTCTTCCGTTACGGAAGCCCCGTAACAATCCCAGCTGTTCCAACCCATTGGCGGGGAGCTTGCGATTTCCACTGTAGCTGTCATGGTTAACATCCTTTCATCATCGCTACATTTGCAGCGTTAATAATCTTATGATCACATGGAGTAGGTGAAGGGTTCAAGACTAAAATGCTGCTATTCAGAAAAGTAAAATATTGCTCTGAACTTGAGAGGTATATTTATTCTTAAACGTTAAAAATATGTATTAAGTATGTTTTATTAAAGAGTTAGTTTACTGTTATGATTTTTTTATATATAATATTGCTACCCTGAATAAGGCCAATCCAGTAGCAGTGGGAGGCAGGTATGATCAAAGCATTAATTGTGGATGATGAAAGAAGAACTAGAGATTTTTTGCTGCGTTATATTCCATGGAGTGACATTGGAGTTACCTCGGTATTAACTGCGCCGGATGGATTGCAGGCTCTAGAGCTGGCCATGACGTTTAAGCCTGATCTTATATTAAGTGATATCATGATGCCCAAGATGAACGGGATTGACATGGCAAAGCGAATTAGAGAGAACAACATACAATCCAAGCTTATTTTTTTAAGCGCTTACTCAGAGAAGCCGCTGTTGAAATCAGCTATCCAACTGCAGGCTATCGATTTTATTGAAAAGCCTATTGATCGAGATGAAATTACGTCGTTACTCTCCAGGACAGCACAGTCTATTATTCAAGAACGGAATGAGCTGGATCTGAATCTTCTGCAGAGAAAAACTGTGAACGATCTATGTAACGAGACTGCCAATGGACATTCTTTAAGCAGCGCTCTGAATAAGCTGCAGTTTCCCGGTGATGTACCCTGTGTAACGATCTTGATCAAGCAGCTCCAGGCCGCGAAGCATTTATCAGTAATGGCTAACAATACGCATGCAGTATTGAGCATACTTACGCAAGAAGCTGTAAGTCTCATGGCCCATGTAAAGATGATATTCGCTCCATCGGCTGTAGAGGGTGATGTTATTGTTGTACATTGCACAGCGGCTTCTGCGATAAGTATGGAGGATATAAAGGATATGTGTCGGCGTCTCTTAACGCAAGCATCAGCACATGGGACCTCCGTGTTTATAAGCGTCGGCACACGGGTTGCCGATTGCAAGAACCTCCCGCAATCCTTTGCAGCAGCACAAAAGGGTTTGGGTAAAAGCTTTTTCCTGGGGGAAGCCTGTGTAACGGGTCAAGAAAAGCGGGGTGAAAGGGAGCGGTCTCTGGCAAACCTGAACATCGAAGAGTTGATCGAGAGCATTATCTCCTCCATCAAACAAAACCAGCCAGAGCAGACAGAGCTTTTTTTTCAGCAGCTTTTTGAGGTACTTAGAGAAGCTGAAGTGGAGCAAGTGACCCAGGTTCGCCAGTTCTTTTACATGTTATTGGTTGAAATACAAGAGTATATCAATAGTAACCAGTTAAATCTGAAACAGTTTCATGAAGAGGACATGGATACGGAGCATCAATACTTGTGGGAAATGGTTGCTGAATTTCCTACTATGTATCATTTTAAACACTATGTTGAGCGTCTAACCGCTTGGATTTTCGGTAAAATCAAGGAGCCAGGATCTAATGAAACGGCAGACGCAGTATTGAATATCATCAATCATCGTATTTCAGATGCTAATCTGGGTGTCAGCACAATGGCGCATGAGCTTTATTTGACACCATCTTATATTTGCCAAGCCTTTAAAAGAAAAACAGGAGTTACAATCAATCACTATATTACGAACGCTCGAATAAAGCTGGCTAAAGCGCTTCTTCAGGAGGAACTGCTAATGCATGAAGTGGCCGAGCGAGTGGGTTACAACGATCCTAAATATTTCACGAAAGTATTCAAAAAATCGGAAGGGGTGACCCCTTCGGAATACCAGAAGCGTGCGCGGTCATGATGTATGTACTCCAGTGGATCAGGTCAATTACCAATAATCTAAAGCTAAGGACCAAGCTGGTTATTAGCTTTACTTTGTTTCTAGTACTACCTTTGGGAATCTACACGGTCATTTCATACAATCAAGCTGCTGAAATCTTAAGAAATCAGACTATTGTAAATGCAGATCAGGCATTTGATGAGGCCGTTAATGGGGTGCATCACATTACAGAGTATATGGATCAGATATTAAACTCTGTCAGTCTTAATAAAGGGATTAACACGATTCTGTCTAAAAATGAGTATTCCACATTGTATCAACAAATTGCGGATTATTTTTATATTGAGAATACTCTTCAAGAATACGAATCGAATCGGTTCTCTCTTCGGCTTGAGCTCTATATGAAGGATTCTTTTGAGCAAACGTCTGATAATGTGAATACGTTTACATATTACAGTGCTCGGCAGGAAAACTGGTACCAGATCATGGAGCGTGAAGGACTAAACACCTACTGGTTTAACGAACAAAATGTTAAAAACGGAGTTAAGTACCTGAGTGTGAGCAGAAAAATCTGGGACTTGAACAATTTAAACCGTCAGGTTGGCATTATCAAAATTAAAATAGAAGAGGAGATGGTCCTCTCTATACTTGAAAATAGCATTATTCATCAAGATAGCCAGGTTTTCTTGGAGCATTCACCAGGGCATATCCTACTAAGAGCCGGGATTTTGACGCCAGATATCGACAAAGCGGCCTCCTTTCTCGGCAAAATTGAACCCGAACAGTCTTGGGAACCATACACTTATGATAATCAGCAGATGCTTGTTAACCAGGCTAGTATTCGCGGTACACCCTGGAACTTGACAACCATTGTTCCTATGAACAGTGTCCTCAAGAATATCACAGCGCTTAACCAACAAATGCTGTGGTCTATGCTCATCATTGCTGTCATCGGCTATGTAATGGCCTTATATACTGCAAATCTTACTACGTTGCGTATTACTAAGCTTATCCAGCGAATGAAAGGGCTGCCAGAGGGGCGGTTTCTCTCCATACAGGGATATCACGGCAGGGATGAGGTCGGAGAGTTGATCGACAATTATAATTATATGATTGAGCAGATCCAGAGGTTGATGAAAGATAAATTTGAAGCTGGTAAAGCTCTGAAGCATGCTGAACTGAGAACGCTTCAAGCTCAGATTAATCCGCATTTTTTGTATAATACCCTTGATGTCATTAATATTATGGCTGCTGAGCATGGTGTTTCTGAAATATCACATACCGTGAAGCAGCTGACAACCTATTACAAGCTTGGACTTAATAAGGGCAGGGATATGGTGAGTCTCAAGGATGAATTAAAACATGTTGAGGCTTATATAGAAATTCAAAATATCCGGTTTGAGCATTCATGCAATTTATCAATAGACGTGCCTGAATCGCTTCTGTCCTGTATGCTGCCGAAGCTAACGCTCCAGCCTATTATTGAGAATGCTGTAATTCATGGCATATTGGAATCTAGTATTCCTGAAGGGCAGATTACAATTAAAGTTTATGCTGAAGGGGATACATACTTTATTCAAGTAACAGATACGGGACCTGGATTCAAGCCTGCTAGTTTGAATACGTCCTTCCAGCAAGATCAAGAGCACCTCAATGGGTTTGGAATGGTTAATGTGCACGAACGGATATGTCTCACTTACGGCGATACTTATGGACTTGAGGTGGATGCATCTTATGCAGATGGAGCCAGAGTCACTCTCAAATTACCAATCTATAAGGATGAGGATTCTATAAGCAGCAACCAATTTTCCTCCAAAACATAATCTTTCCTCTTTATATTGATTTTGGAAGAGGGTTATAATGAAGTTGTTTTCAGCCGCGGTGAAAACGCATTCAATTATACAGGATGAGGTGAAATGATGTTTTTGTTAAAAAACAGCCGGTATTCACTCGTATTGTTCCTCGTGTTCTCTATGATCAGCGCATCCATGTTGAGCGCTACAGGAAATGTTCATGCGGCTACGGGTCCGGGAGGACTGAATTATTCGGGCGGATTAACCTGGAATTCATCCACAGGCACGTTGACATTCACAGGAACAGGAAGCATCCAAGGTTTTTATTACGACGTGCCCACTACCGTTAAGAAGGTAGTGATCAAAAGCAATGTTACGGTTACTGGCGCCTTTAAATTCTATGGCAATGCTACAATTGAGGGGGAAAACCAGAACACCTCGGTCATTTATGGTACACCGGAGCAAAAGTACACTCAGAATCGCGGACTGAATCCGTGGGAGCATAATGCCATTGCTCTAATGTCAAATGCGACACTGAACGTCAAAAATCTGAAGACCCTGAATCCTAGAGGATATCATATTTCAGGGTATGGATCTGCAACAGTGATCCATGCAGACCGTGTAAGCCTGATTGATGATCGTGGTGGAGATCAGAACAATAGTGACGGTTTTATTGGATCTAATGGTTCTTCGATCAAGAACAGTTTCATTAAAACCGGCGACGATTCCATTAAATTGTACCGCAATATGACGATTGAAAATGTTGAAATCCACATGCTTCGTAATGGCGCACCCATCCAGTTTGGATGGAATGATGACGACAATCAGAATGTGACTGCTACCATTACAGGCCTCAAGGTGGTCGGGAAAAGTCCGAACAACTATTACAATCTCGCCGTATTTACTTGGTTGAACAATAATAACACATCAACTAAAAACATCACGATCAGTGATGTAGATATTCAGGTTCCGGGCGCTAAACTGTTCCAGTTAAACCCATCTGGCGGAACAGCGAATATTACGATGACGGGAGCCACAATCCAAACCGGTACTTATGGGGTTAAGAACACTAAGGGCACAATCAGCATTAACGGCTCCACCCAACAGAAAAATAATTACTAAGGTCTAAATTGCGTTTCTCTTAAAGCTGGAGTGAAGAATCCGTACAATGTATCCCGGGCAAGGCTGGGAGCATCGTGCGGATTTTTTGCATCGGTAATATCAGAAGCTTATGACGCTGTGTTGTTTCGGAGGGAATGATATGCCCAAAGACAAGGATGATCTATTCTGCCTCTTGTACCAAAACGCCCAGATGATGCATGAATAAATGATCCTTAACACAAAAGCACGGCCCAGCAGTTCATCTGCGGGCCGTGCTTTTGTGTTAATACGAGATTTTCTCTGACAATTCAATGGTTCCGCCGCCCAAGCAGGTTTCTCCGTCATAAAAGACGACGGCCTGCCCCGGCGTGATCGCTTTCTGCGGAGAGGCAAAGGCCACATGGGCAGTCCCGTCTTCCCGGCGGGTGACGGTAACCTCCTGGTCCGGCTGACGATAACGGAATTTGGCGGTGCAGGTGAATGACGCGGCGGGCACAGCCGCTTCCCCTGCAATCCAGTTCAGGCCGGAGGCAACAAGGCCGGTAGAATACAGGCTTGGGTGGTCACCTTGAACGACGTACAGGATGTTATCCTGAAGGTTCTTGTCGGCCACAAACCAAGGCTCTCCGGAGCCAGAGCCGCCGATGCCGAGGCCCTGGCGCTGACCTAGCGTATAATACATCAGCCCGTCATGCCGTCCCTTCACGTCCCCTGTCACAATATCGACCATATCTCCGCCCTGCGCCGGCAAGTATTGTCCCAGAAATTCTTTGAAGTTGCGCTCGCCAATAAAGCAGACGCCTGTGCTGTCTTTCTTCTTGGCCGTGTACAGTCCTGCTTCCTCTGCGAGGCGGCGAACCTCCGGCTTCGGCAAATGACCGATTGGAAACATCGCTTTGGACAGCTGTTCTTGATTGAGCGCGTTCAGGAAGTAGGTCTGATCTTTATTGCTGTCCACGCCGCGGAGAAGAGAATACACTCCGTCGTTCTCCACAACACGCGCATAGTGGCCGGTGGCCACATAATCCGCACCCAAATCGATAGCCTTGTTCAGAAACTCGCCAAACTTGATTTCACGATTGCACATGACATCCGGGTTCGGGGTTCTGCCTGCCTTATATTCATCCAGAAAATAGGAAAATACTTTATCGTAATATTCCTTTTCGAAATTGATGGTGTAATACGGGATATCCAGCTGCTCACAGACACGGCGTACGTCCTCGGCGTCCGCTTCTGCGGTACAATAGCCGAATTCATCAGTATCGTCCCAGTTCTTCATGAAGATGCCGATCACTTCATAGCCCTGCTGTTTCAGAAGCAGCGCGGTCACGGAAGAATCGACACCACCGGACATACCGACGACGATCCGCTTGCGAGTTGCTTGTTCTGTCATTGTTGATCACCATTTTCTAATTTGAATTGTGCCCATACCTGTATTCTATCACAACCTGTCCAGCTCTACACGGACATGATTTGTCCACTCCAGGTGAACAATTTGATGAACAGCTCCTGAAAATTCCCCACAAACGGCAATGGTATGTTACCATATACAGAGGTATTTGATCGGAATAAAGAGGTTATGTTAATGAGGGTGTGAAATCTTTTCCATTTTCCGATGAAATCAAGGAAGAAATAAACATATAACAACCATTGTAGAGAGGTGTCCCCTTAATGAAGATATCAACAAAAGGCAGATATGGATTGACGATTATGATGGAGCTGGCGGCCAAGTTCGGAGAAGGGCCAACCTCGCTGAAGAGCATTGCCGAGAAAAATCAGCTGTCTGAGCATTATCTGGAGCAGCTCATTGCTCCGCTGCGCAATGCCGGGCTCGTCAAGAGCATCCGCGGTGCCTACGGCGGCTATATTTTGTCCCGGGAGCCGGAAAGCATAACGGCCGGTGACATTATCCGCGTGCTGGAGGGACCGATTTCCCCGGTCGATTTTACGGAAGAGGATGACCCGGCTAAGCGGGATTTGTGGCTGCGCATTCGGGACAGTATTGCCGAGGTGCTTGACTCCACAACGCTGGACAACATGATTCACTATCAGGAACAGTCCGCTTCGGACAATTATATGTTCTATATATAGGCGGTGCAGGAATGAACAAAATTTACTTGGATCACGCGGCTTCCTCTCCAATGCACCCGGAGGCCGCAGCGGCGATGATGTCCGTCATGACCGGGCACTTCGGGAATGCTTCCAGCGTTCACGGCTTCGGCCGCGAAGCCAAAAAGATCGTGAATGGCTCCCGTGACCGGATTGCAGCCTTGCTCGGCTGTGATCCGGATGAGCTAATCTTTACATCTGGCGGTACAGAGAGCGACAACCTGGCTATTCTGGGAACGTTGGCGGCAGATCATGCCCGCGGCAAGCATATCATCACATCGTCTGTGGAGCACCATGCGGTGCTCCACACCTGTCATGAGCTGGAGCGGCAGGGCTGGGAGGTAACTTATCTGCCGGTGGACAAGACAGGACGGGTATCTGTAAGTGATGTAGAAGCAAGCATTCAAGATGACACAGCGCTGATTACGATTATGTATGGCAACAATGAAGTGGGCACGCTTCAGCCTATCGCCGAGATTGGGGAGCTGGCGCGCAGCCGCGGCATTGTCATGCACACGGACGCTGTTCAGGCGCTGGGGATGGAGGAGATCTCGTGCCGGGAGCTGCCGGTGAATTTATGGAGCTTCTCGGCACATAAGGTGAACGGGCCGCAGGGAATCGGTGCGCTCGTCCATCGCCGAGGAACTTCCCTGGCACCGCGTCAGCACGGCGGCCTGCAGGAGAAGAAGCGCCGGGCAGGCACCGAGAATATGGCGGGCATAGCCGGCTTCGCCAAGGCTCTGGAGCTTGCCGTGCCCTCCCTTTCCGAACGCCGGGGTCATGCAGAAGAACTGCGCAGCACGCTGCTAACCGGACTTCGCGCCGAAATCGGCGAAGAAGCGTTCGTCATCAATGGCAGCGAGGAGCACTACATGCCGCATATTCTGAATATCAGCTTCCCGGGCATCCCTACAGAAACGATGCTGATGAATCTGGATATGGCAGGCATAGCTGCGGCGAGCGGCTCCGCCTGCACGTCAGGCTCCCTTGAAATTTCACATGTTCTGCTGGCAATGAACCTTCCTGAAAATGTTTATCGCTCCGCGATTCGCTTTAGTTTTGGTTTGGGTAATACTACTCAAGAAATGGAGTACACATCACAAAAAATTGGAACCTTCCTGAAACGGCTGCGTAAATAACCCTCAAGGATTCTCTCTTGAAATGGGTCAGGAGGTGTCAGTAGTCCATTTCATCCTTAGCACGAGCAGCGGCCATCGCTATCATCGTGCGAATTCGTAAAGGGATGAGGAGGTATCCAAGTCTTATGAAGCTTCAGGAAATGATTGGACTCGCTGTATTCGACGTGGAGAACGGCAAGGAGATTGGGAAAATCCACGATTTTATATTAGATGAACAATGGAATATTACCGGTTTTGAGCTGGAAGGCAAGGCTCTCTTTTCCTCACATGTGAAAACCGTATCATGGGACAACATTGAGGCTTATGGAGAGGATGCCGTCATGATCCGGAGTGAAGAAGTGATCGAGAAGACGGATGCTGACCAAATACCCTATACCTATCTGCTGGGGCGGCGGAAATTGAAAGAGATGCAGGTGCTGACAGAGGACGGGATGCTGCTCGGACGCATTTCGGATGTTTATTTTGAGCAGGAACAGGGCAATAAAGTACTAGGACTCGAAATTTCAGACGGATTTGTATCGGACTTGATTGAAGGCCGCAGATGGCTGCCTTGCACCCCGGAGATGAGTATTGGAGAAAGTGCCGTTATGGTGCCCCCGCTCAGCGAACAGCGACTGGAGAAAGCCATTAATTCTGTGAATGGATAGGTGAGGTTAGGATGTTGAAATGTCCAAATTGCAATTCCAAGGATATTGGTAAGATTGGCTCGCACCAATTTTACTGCTGGGGATGCTTTATTGAATTAACTGTCAATGGTGAGAAAATGTCTGTATATCAGGTGGAAGAGGATGGAACGCTCAGCTCGCTGGATGATCTGTTCTTTGGCGAGGAATATGCGCAGGATTTTCCTCCCATGCAGGCTTCTAACTGACGCAGATTTACATAGAATCATGACGGGAATCACACCCTTATGGCGCATGAGCGCTCACAGGGTGTGATTCTTTTTTTATAATTTGCAGGGCTCGTACATATACTTACAAGGCAGGTGGCTTCTGAAAGCTGTGGAAGGAGAGGATGTCTTGTGGATCAGCTGGGTGCAAGCAAATGGTTCAGGCTGCTGATCTGGGTGCTGCTTTCCCTGATTATTTTATATTTCGTATGGCTGCTGCGGCCGATGCTGATGGACGTATACCGATTCTTAAAGGCCGTGCTGGCGCCTTTTTTAATTGCCATGATCATATCCTATGTGTTAAATCCCATCGTCTGTCTGCTCTCGGAGCGCAAGATGCCTCGAAGCATAGCAGTGCTGCTCATTTATGCCGTATTTCTGACCTGCCTGGCCGTTATCATCATCAACATGATTCCGATGCTGATCCGCCAGCTGGAGGAGCTCAATGAGCATCTTCCCGAATTTACGATGCATGCCCAGAGCCTGATGAGCAGCCTAGACAGCAAAATACTGCCGCCCGGTGTTCGCACGGGCATGAACAGCTGGCTGTACCATATGGAAACCCGTGTCGCTGGCAGTATTTCGCAGTTTATGGACAATATCGGCACGACGATCGGTGTGCTGTTTAACATTCTGGTGGTACCTTTTCTGATTTTTTACATCTTGAAGGATTTCGAAGTGTTCCAACGAACGGCAGTTTCTTATTTGCCACGGAGCCGCAGAAAGTCGATTGTAACCATGCTGCGGGAGATTGATACAGCGCTGGGCAACTATGTTCGGGGGCAGTTTATCGTCTGCCTGATCATCGGAGTGCTGGCATATATCGGTTATATGCTTATCGGAATGCCGTACGCGCTGCTGTTTGCCAGCATTGTGGCTCTGTTTAACATTGTTCCGTACGTCGGCCCGTTCTTCGGTGCGGCTCCGGCCCTGCTGATGGCGTCAACCATTTCACTGAAGCTGCTGCTGCTGGCGGCCCTGGTGAATGTTGTGTGTCAGATGCTGGAGGGCAATGTGATTTCTCCGCAGGTTGTCGGCAAAAAGCTTCATATGCATCCGCTGTTAATTATCTTTGCGCTTCTCGTCGGCGGCCAGCTTGCCGGCATGGTGGGACTGATTTTGGCGGTACCGGTCTTTGCGGTTATGAAGGTGCTGCTGCAGCATTTTTTCGCCTATGCCGTTCGCCGGAAAACCTGACCCTATAAAAGGGATTGCCCTTCATTGACAGAAGCAGAGGGCATGGATATACTTGAAAATATTAAGTCCATATGACCTAAATCGATGAGGGAAAGAAGTAGATCTGACGGATGCTTTACCAGAGAAGAAGCTCCTGCTGCGTGCTGCAGCGTTGGGTGCAAGAGCTTCAAAGCATCGCTGATCGAAAGCAGATTTCCGAGTGTGAGCCTAACCTCACCGGCTGGCAGCCGTTATCTAATGCCGCAACAAGGCGATCTCTTTTAGCCTGTCCGAAGCTTTGCTTCTTAAGGACAAGAAGTGCTGGAAGGCAAGGAGATAACCAGGGTGGTACCGCGATAAACATCGTCCCTGATTCTATTCAGGGGCTTTTTTTATGCTCAAAACCCGGCATATCCCATTTTTTATTCCTAAATAACCTAAATAAACGGAGGATGAAGAACATGAAAGCAAGTGAAATCCGCTCCAAATGGCTGGAGTTTTTTGCAGAGAAAGGACATAAGGTTGAGCCCAGTGCCTCCCTGGTACCGCACAACGACCCGTCGCTGCTGTGGATTAACGCCGGTATGGCTCCGCTGAAATCCTACTTTGACGGGCGTGAGAAGCCGGACAATCCGCGGATTGCGAATTCGCAGAAATGCATCCGGACCAATGACATTGAGAATGTCGGCAAAACGCGCCGTCACCACACGTTTTTTGAAATGCTGGGCAACTTCTCGATCGGCGATTATTTTAAGGAAGAGGTCATTACATGGGCGTGGGAGTTTCTGACGGATCGCAAATGGATCGGCTTTGATCCCGAGAAGCTGTCGGTTACGGTGTACCCGGAGGATGAGGAAGCCTACAAGCTGTGGAATGAGAAAATCGGGCTGCCAGCCAGCCGCATTGTGAAGCTGGAGGACAATTTCTGGGATATTGGCGAGGGGCCTTGCGGTCCGTGTACGGAAATTTTCTATGACCGCGGCGAAGCTTACGGGAATGACGCTTCGGATCCTGAGCTGTACCCGGGTGGGGAAAATGAAAGGTATCTGGAGGTTTGGAACCTCGTCTTCTCCCAGTTCAACCATAACAAAGATGGCAGCTATACACCGCTTCCGAATAAGAACATTGATACCGGGGCGGGCCTGGAGCGCTTTGCCATCATTCTTCAGAATGTAGATTCCAACTTCGATACTGATCTGTTCCAGCCGATTATTCAGCAGACCGCCGCGCTGGCAGGCGTCAAGTACAACCACAGCACAGAAACCGATGTTGCGTTCAAGGTGATTGCCGATCATATCCGGACGGTGGCGTTTGCGGTCGGTGACGGGGTGCTGCCTTCCAATGAAGGACGAGGCTACGTGATTCGGCGCCTGCTGCGCCGTGCGGTTCGCTACGGCAAGGTGATCGGCCTGGACAAGCCATTCCTGTACAGCCTGACGGCGGTTGTGGGAGACATTATGGGCGTGTATTATCCGGAGGTTGTGGAGAAGCGCGAGTTCATCGAGAAGGTCATTGCAACGGAAGAGGAGCAGTTCCACAGAACACTGTCAGACGGACTAGGTATTCTCGCGGACATCAGTGCACGTGCTAAGGAGCAGGGACAAGCTCAAATCAGTGGCGGTGATGCGTTCAAGCTGTATGATACGTATGGCTTCCCGTTCGATTTGACGGAGGATTATGCACTGGAGCATGGCCTGACGGTAGACCGAGAGGGCTTTGATGCCGCGATGCAGGAACAGCGTGATCGTGCGCGCAGTGCCCGTCAAGAGACCGAGAGCATGAAGGTGCAGGGCGGTGTGCTGTCCGATTACACGGTTAAAAGTGAATTTATTGGATATAATGACACCGTTTGTGCTGCTAATGTCATCGCCCTAGTTACAGAGGAAGGCTTTGTGGAGCAGGTTGGTGAAGGCCAGTCCTGTCAGGTCATTCTGGATGCCACGCCATTTTATGCCGAGAGCGGCGGTCAGGTCAGCGACCAGGGGGTTCTGGAAGGCGAAGGCGTCCGCGCGCGGGTGGAAGGATTGTTCAAGGCACCGCATGGTCAGCATGTCCATCTGGTCACCGTGGAAGCGGGCGAGCTGAAGGTTCATGGCGCTGTGCAAGCACAGGTGGATTCCGACAAGCGCCGCGACATTGTGAAGAATCATACGGCAACGCACCTGCTGCATAAAGCGCTGAAGGAAGTGCTGGGGGATCATGTCAATCAGGCCGGATCTCTTGTAGAGCCGCAGCGTCTGCGTTTTGACTTTTCTCACTTTGGCAGCATTACGCCGGAGGAGCTCGCGGATATCGAGCGCCGCGTGAACGAGCAAATCTGGAAGGGCACTGCGGTAGTGATCGAGAAGAAATCCATCGACGAGGCCAAAGCGATGGGAGCGATGGCCCTCTTCGGCGAGAAGTACGGTGAAGTGGTCCGCGTCGTTCAGGTTGGCGATTACAGCCTGGAGCTATGCGGAGGCTGTCACGTCCAGAACACCTCTGAAATTGGCATATTCAAGCTGATCGGTGAAAGCGGAATTGGCTCGGGTGTTCGCCGGATTGAGGCTGTCACCGGTCGCTCGGCCTACCATTTTGCGGAATCCCAGGTCGATATCCTGAAGCAGTCCGCAGCTATTTTGAAGAGTAGCCTCCAGGATGTGCCGAAGCGGGTGGAGGCTCTGCAGCAGCAGCTGAAGGAGCTTTCCCGTGAGAATGAATCCCTGCAGGGCAAACTGAGCGCGATCGAAGCCGGACAGCTGAGCGACAAGGTTATCACAGCGGGAACCACCAAGCTGCTGGCCGCTGAAGTGCAGGCTGGAAGCATGGATGCCTTGCGTACGGTAGCGGATGAGCTGAAGAGCAAGCTGAGCGAGACGGTCGTTGTGCTTGGTGCAGTTATGGGTGATAAGGTGAACTTTGTCGTATCCGTGCCGAAAGAGCTTGTAGATAAAGGGCTTCATGCGGGCAAATTGGTGAAAGAGGTAGCTGCGGTTTGCGGCGGCGGGGGCGGCGGCCGTCCGGATATGGCCCAGGCTGGAGGCAAGGATGCTTCCAAGCTGCAGGCAGCCCTGAAGCGGGCGGAGGAGCTGGTAGCGGGCGCTTAATGCGGCGCCTGCTGCATCCCAGCGGGAATAATCCGCTGAAATTTTGCTCCTGCATTTCCAAAGGCGACGGCGTGTGTGTTATGATAGAACTAGATCAAGCTGGTAAATATTTTTTCAACGAAGATGGTCTGCAACATGTTCTTTGAAGAAGGTAGGTGTCACGCATGGACTCAATGGATAAGACAGTCAAGTTCAATGTAAAAGGTGATGAGCAGGAGGCTTCCGCCCGGGATATTATGCTGTCGGTATATGACGCATTGACCGAGAAGGATTATAACCCGATCAATCAGATTGTCGGTTATTTGCTTTCCGGGGACCCCGCTTATATACCGCGGCACAATAATGCCAGAAGCCTGATCGGCAAGAAAGAGCGAGACGAATTGATTGAAGAGCTGGTCCGGTTCTACCTAGCCAGTCACCGTTAGGAGTGCAAGGATGAAGATCATGGGATTGGATTACGGGGACCGTCGAATCGGTGTGGCGCTCAGCGATGTGTTCGGATGGACAGCACAAGGGCTCGAAGTCATTGAACGGCGCGGAGAAGACACCGGGTTGGATCGCATCACTGCCTTGGTGAAAGAGCATGAGGTAAGTGAAATTGTGGTCGGGCTGCCCAAGAATATGAATGGCAGCATCGGTCCTCGGGGTGAAATCTGCATGGAGTTCGCAGTCCTGCTGCGGGAATCCCTGTGCTTGCCCGTTCACCTTTGGGATGAGCGGCTCTCCACGGTATCTGCTGAGCGGACGCTGCTGGAAGCCGATGTCAGCCGCAAAAAACGCAAGCAAGTCATAGACAAGATGGCTGCAAGTTTAATTTTGCAAAACTACTTGGACTCTAAAAGGTAAAGGTGAGGGTGATAACAATGGCCAATGAACAAATGAACATGCAAGATGAACCGGAAATTATTTATATCCCTGATGAAGAGGGCAATGAGGAAGAGTTTGAAGTCATCATGAAGTTTGAAGTGGATGACTCCGATGCCAAATATATGATGGTTGTCCCGGTGGAAGGTGCCGACGAGGATAGCGATGAGGTGTATGCCTTCCGCTACGAGGAAGACGGGGACGATCTGAAGCTGTATATGATTGAGGATGACGAGGAATGGAGCATTGTGGAAGAAACCTTCAATACGCTCGTAGAGCAAATGGACGGGAGCCAGTTAGATGACTAATTATTCTCCGGAGCAGGTCGTTTGGACACAATCGCTGAGAGAAGCTTTTGGTGAGAGCGTCGAGCTGCAGGATGAGAGCGGTCAGACAGAAGTGTTCGACATCGCAGCAGAGTTTGAGGTGGACGGGGTAGGCTATGCTATTCTGGTTCAGCCAGACCGTAAAGATGAAGAATACGAAGTGCTGCGAATCGTGAAGGCTGGCGATGGCAGTCTAGAGCTGGCAACCATTGATGATGACGAGGAATGGGAGAATATCTCGGAGCTGTACGACGAGCTGACCTTCCCGGAAGAAGACGAGTACTAAGAAGTGAGCGGGTCATGCTTAGCCTCTGAGGCGCGGCATGTCCCAGCTTCAAACAGCTAAGGAAAGGGCGGAGCAGTCCGCCCTTTTTGGTATGGAGGAGAGTGCTTCATGAAGAAACTGGGCATCACACTGTTCTTGCTGCTTCTAATTGCTGGAGGGGCAGGATGGTATGTGTGGAATGGAATTCAGCCTGTTGAGGGCGGCGGACAGCCGGTAGAATTTACGATTGAGCCCGGAACGGGCACGTCCCGGATTGCAGAGCTGCTGGAGGAAAACGGACTCATTAAGAATGATCTTTTGTTCAAAGGGTATTTGAGACTGAATGAAGAAGGCAGCCGCTTTATGGCGGGCACCTACGAGGCTTCTCCGGGAACGACCTATCAAGAGCTGATTACGATGCTGAACAATGGAGAGGTCAAGCCCAAGGAAATGGTGAAATTTACAATCCCGGAGGGCTATACCGTGCGGCAGACCGCCCAAACCATTGCTGAAGCTACGGGCCTTGAGGAGCAGGAGCTGCTGGAGCTTATGGATTCCGTCAACGGCTGGGATTCCTCCCTTGTAGAAGGCATACCGGCAGAGGCTGAGCTGCGTCACCAGCTGGAGGGGTATCTCTTCCCTGCAACCTATGAGCTGCCGAAGGAAGGACTCACTGCTCTAAGTGTTATTCAGGGTATGCTGAGCCAAACGGAGAAGCGATTGGAGGATATCCCGAATTTGGAGTCTTTATTAGAGGAAAAAGGGCTCAGTATCCACGAGCTGCTCACGATCGCTTCCCTCGTGGAACGAGAGGTTGTGGCCGATCAGGAGCGGGCATTGGTAGCAGGAGTGATTTATAACCGGCTGGAGCAAGGCATGAAGCTGGAGATCGATGCCACGGTTCAATATTTGCTGGACAAGCCCAAAGCGAGGCTGCTGTTTAAGGATTTAGAGGTGGAGAGTCCGTACAATACGTATCGCAATCCGGGTCTGCCGCCCGGTCCCATCTCCAGCCCGAGTCTGGCCTCGATTGAGGCAGTGCTGAAGCCTGAAGCGTCAGAGTATCTGTTCTATGTGACGAAGAAGGACGGTACGCAGGAGCATTTATTTGCCAAGACTTATCAAGAGCATCTGAAAAATATTGAGATCAGCAACAATATGGCACAAGGTCAGTAGGAGGACATCCATATGAATTATTCACCAGAGCTGCTGGCTCCGGCGGGATCGATACATGAAGTGCAGGCATACCTGGCTGCAGGTGCAAATGCGGTGCTGGTGGGAGAGGATCTCTACGGCATGCGTCTCCCCGGCAGTATGGAGCTGAATGAAATTCGGGAGGCTGCAGAGCTTGCCCATGAACAGGGAGCCCGCCTGTACGTAAGCTTGAACAATCTGATGCCGAACGATCGGCTTGAGGTCATGTCACAATATGTAAAAGAGCTGGGACGCATTGGCGTCGATGCTGTAGAATTTAATGATCCTTCCGTGCTGCAGGCGGTGAAGGCTCACGCACCGGGCATTGCGCTGTACTGGAATGCTGAAATGACCTCTACCAACTTCTCCACAGCGAACTACTGGGGCCGGAGAGGAGCATCACGGATCATTCTTGCCCGGGAGCTCAACATGGATGAGATTACGGAAATGAAGCCGCTTCTGGAGATAGAAGCACAGGTTCAGGTGCACGGGATGACCAATATTTATCATTCCAAGCGAAGCCTCGTAAAGAGCTATATGGCTCATCAAGGACGTCCCATAACTGAAGGCAGCCTGGGGAAAGACCGGGGTTTGTTTCTTGTGGAAGCAGAACGGGCGGAAGAGAAGTTTCCGATTTATGAAGACGTGAACGGCACCCATATCATGAGCTCGGATGATATTTGTATTCTGGAGGATCTGCATCTGCTGCTGCAGGCCGGGATTCACAGCTTGAAGGTGGAGACGCTGCTGAAGCCTTGCACCTATAATGAAATCGTGCTGCGAACGTATCGCAAGGCCATTGACGCTTATATGGCAAATCCGGAGCAATATGAGTATCAGGAGCAGTGGATGGTGGACATTCGCCGCGTGCAGGATCCAGAGCGTGAGCTGTCATTCGGGTTCTTCTATAAAGAGCAGGTATATTAACAGGTGTCTATCAAAGACATTGAAACACATCAAGCAAGGAGTGAGCATCTTGGAAGCTATGGCACAGCCTGTGTATAAGGGACAACGCCACCGCCTGGATAAGCCGGAGCTGCTGGCACCGGCGGGTAATCTGGAGAAGCTGAAATTTGCCGTCCACTACGGGGCGGATGCTGTATATATTGGTGGACAGAAGTATGGTCTGCGCTCGAATGCGGACAACTTTACGTTTGAGGAAATGAAGGAAGGCGTAGAGTTCGCCCGAAAATATGGCGCCAAGGTATTCGTGGCTGCTAATATTTACGCCCATAACGAGGATATTGAGGGCATTGAGGACTATCTTCGCAATCTGTATGAGGCAGGAATTGCTGCAATCATTGCGGCAGATCCTGCAATTATCGAGATTGCGCAGCGTGTTGTCCCTGGCCTGGAGGTGCATTTGAGCACACAGCAGTCTACCTTGAATTGGCAAGCAGTGCAGTTCTGGAAGGAAGAGGGACTGCCGCGCGTCGTATTGGGACGAGAGACCAGCCTGCAAGAAATTGCGGAGATTAAAAATCACGTCGATATTGAAATTGAAGCGTTTGTGCACGGTGCCATGTGCTCGTCGTATTCGGGACGCTGCGTCCTCTCTAACCATTTCACGGACCGTGATTCCAATCGGGGAGGATGCTGCCAGTCCTGCCGCTGGAAGTACGATCTGTTTGAGGATGGACGGGACGAAGCGGCATCCTCGTTGCCGTCAGGGCTGCAGCCGCCAGCTTCGGCCCCTGCAGCCTTTAAGCCAGGCATCACTTCAATCCCGCTCTTTCAAAAAGAGGATCATGCTTTTACAATGGGTTCCAAGGATCTGTGCATGCTGGAGCATATTCCGGATTTGATTGAGGCGGGAATTGACAGCTTCAAGATCGAGGGACGCATGAAATCGATACATTATGTGGCAACGGTCGTGAATGTGTATCGGCAGGCCATTGATGCTTATATGGCAGATCCTGAGAACTATGTATTAAAGCCGGAATGGCTGGAAGAGTTAAACAAGGCTGCAAACCGGCCGCTGAACACCGGCTTTTTCTACGATACGCCGGATCATGAGGACCATATTTATGAACCGGAGGAGAAGGCAGCGCCTTATGACTTTGCGGGCCTCGTCATGGACTATGATGTCACAACCGGTGAGGCTGTGATTCAGCAGCGAAACCATTTCAAGCCGGGACAGCATATTGAATTTTTCGGGCCGGAAGGCACTTTTTTCAAGCAAACGGTTGGACAGCTGAAGGATGAAGCAGGACAAGCGCTGGATGCCGCAAGGCATCCGCTGCAGCGGATCCGCATGAAGGTAGATCATCCCGTCAAGCCATTTGATATGATGCGGAAGCGAAAATAGCGGCTTCATGATATCGCTTCTTTATTTCTAATGAAAACCTTCAAAGCTTACATGTTTATGTGAACCCAAAGTCCTTTTAGGATGGCGGGTTCCTTTTTTTTAGATTTGAAACTGGGTCTTTTGGATTATTTTAACCCTCATACCCAAAGATTTCTGTGCCTTTCTGTCGAAATAACTAGTAAGGAAGTCATTCGTGATTCGGGATTGGAAGCCTGAAGAGGATATTCAATCCAGCTTTGCTGTGACAATACGACATGTGGTGGGTGATACAATGGACGAATCAGATCAGAAGAAGATGAAGCCCAAGAAAGAGAAAAAAGCAAAAGAACGCAAAGCAGCAGCAAAGAGCACCAAGGCAGAAGGTGTGGGAAAGTCCCAGGCTTCCGGCATGATGTCCGGAGTGAGCGGAAAGAAGCAAGGCTTTGAATGGAACCCTGCGAAATCGGTAGGTATCCGGTTGTTTTTGATTTTCTTTATTACGATTGTGTTATTTGTGGTGACGTTAGGACAGATCTCCTACACCATGGCCAAGAACATTATTCAGAGCAATGCAGCGGATGCAAACCAGCAGACCATCATTCAGACCTCAGATAAGCTGGATATTATTTTGTCCAACTATCAGAATCTGAGCTCATACGACAGTGAATTGCAGGCTATGCTGACCGAGTATACTGCAGGCGGCTCCGATTATGATATGTTTGCGCTGGAAAAGAAGATTCGGGAGAAGCTGAACAATGAAATTACGGCGGACTCCAATATTAAGGCTATTTACATTATTCCGCCAAAGAAAAATAAAATTTTCTCTGCTGGAATTATGTCCAGATCTACGGAACAGATTACAGCTGAGCCTTGGGTTGAGGAGCTGTTGAAAGAGAAGAAAACGATGTGGCTGCCGACAAGGACGGAAGCCGATTCTCCGTATTTCTCCATGGCCCGCTCTTTAGGATCCATGCATGACTTCAGCCAAGTGTATATCTTTGTCATTGAGCTGCATGCAGACGTCCTCAACAGACAGCTAAAGGGCATTGACCTTGGGGATGGCGGCAGAATCCAGTTACTGAACCCGGAACTAAAGGTAGTCTCATCCAATGAAACCTCGGAGCTGGGCGAAGATTCGAAGTGGACCTTTATGAGCAGTGAGAACCGGGAAGGACGTTCCGGCAGCACGGTAGATGAAGACCCTAACGGCAATGATATTCTCGCCGTTTATGACGATTTGAATGTTAACGGCTGGACCGTGGTCGGCGCGATTCCAACAGAGCTCCTGACCAAGGATGCCAAGCGGATTCTGTTCATTACGAATCTGGCGGTTGTGATCGTTATTGTCATTGCGATTCTGATTGGCATGTGGATGGTTCATATGATTGCAAGGCCGCTGGGCAAGCTCAGCATGCTGATGAGAGAAGGCGCGAAGGGCAACCTCAATGTACGCACAGATCATCAGTCGAAAGACGAAATCGGCCAGCTGTCAGCCAGCTTTAACGAGATGATGGGCCAAATTACCGGTCTGGTCCGCCAGACCAGCAGTACCGCGCAGGATGTGCTGAGCACGGCTGTAGCATTGAGCGATGCATCCAAGAAAACGGCGCTGTCAGCGAAAGAAATTGCTGTAGCTACGGAGGAGATCGCGAACGGCGCAAGCAGCCTCGCAGTGGAGGCCGAGCGCGGCAGCGACTTGACGAGCAATATTTCCGATCAGATGCATGTGGTGGTCACCGCGAACGAAGAGATGAGCAAGGCGGCACGCCATGTGGAAAGCTCCAGCGAACGTGGAACGAAGCATCTCAATGATCTGCTGAACCGGACGCATGAAACAGAAGACATGACCCGTTCCATGATGAAGAAGGTGGATGGACTGAAAGAAACGACGTCTTCCGTCGTGAAGGTGCTGGAGGTTCTGCAAAATATTACGAAGCAGACGAATATTCTCTCCCTGAATGCAACTATTGAAGCAGCCCGCGCTGGAGCGGCAGGACGCGGCTTCATGGTCGTCGCGGATGAAATCCGCCAGCTTGCCGATCAGTCCAGGCAGTCCATTGATATGGTCAGTCAGATTACCGAGAAGATTATGAAAGAAATGAATGAAACGGTTCAGGTGCTTCTTGACGCCAACCCGCTGTTTAAGGCTCAAATGGATTCGGTGAAGGAAACGAATGAGATTTTTGAGTCTGTGCAGCAGCAGATGGTAGACTTTATCGCACGTCTGGATTCTGTCACGGATTCGATTGATGGCTTGAACCAATCCCAGGTCGTGCTGTCTGAGGCGATGGGGAACGTCAGCGCCGTAGCCGAGGAATCCTCGGCGACCTCCGAGGAGGTTGCTTCCTTGAGCAGCGAGCAGCAGAGCGTCAGCAATCAGCTGGTCGATCTATCGGAGAAGCTTGAGAATGTGTCCAATGAGCTGAAAGAGACACTTTCCCGCTTCACCCTCTAGAACTATCAATAACAGGTCCGTCCGCAAGATGTGCAGCCACTTGCGGACGGGCTTTTTTTGTCGTCATTGTAAGATGAATATCCACAGGCAGGTGTGTTTCAAGGCCACTGGGGAAATCATAGATATGATGATGTCATGCTTCAGGAGGGACTTACAATGCGAGAGATTTCACGCCGCCGGATGTACTACGGATGGCTTCTGGTGGCCTGCGTGCTTGTGCTGTTCATCGGCCGTCTGGCCTTTATTCAAATCTGGCTGAAGGGTCATCCGGTTCCAGCTACGCAGCATACCCTGATGGAAGCCGCAAGGCTTCAGCATGAGAGAGGCGTGGTGCTGGACAGCGGAAGAGGACATTTTCACGATCGTCACGGAGTTCCGCTAACCGGGAAGCTGATCTGGACCGCTGTCCTCTTTCCAGTGACGGATTGGAATGTATTTCAACCCGCCACGCTGAAGGACGTGGCAGTCATTCTGGACACGAAGCCTGATCAGCTGGCTGAGATCTGGTCCAGTTTAAAGGAGCCGGTGCTGTGGCACGGAGAAGGTCGAATTCCAGTGGCCTTGAGACCCGAGCAGCGAGATGCGCTCTCTGCTTTGGGGCTGACGCAGCTAAAGGTGTACCCGTATGAGCGAAGATACGAGGATAAGGAAAGCGGAATGCAGTGGCTTGGATATATATCGGGGCAGCGGAAGGAAACCCAGCGTTATGGTCAATACGATGGCATCACGGGCGGCAGCGGCTTGGAGAAAGCCTTGGATCCTCTCCTGAACAGCCTATCGCCCACCGTCGTCTACTTTAGCGTAGACGGACATAATCAGGTCATTCCAGAGCTTACACCTATGGTGAAGGCGAATCTCAACCCGTATTATCCACTCCGGTTCACGACGACCATAGATCTCTCCATTCAAAAAGAAGTTGAGCGCTTGATGTCTGAAGCCGGTGCTTCAGAAGGTGCAATTGTCGTTCAGGATGTACATAACGGAGATGTGGTAGCCATGGTTTCAAGCCCCTTCTACAATCCCGAGCGGATTCACCCCGCAGAGGGACAGTGGGAAAATAAAGCGCTGCAGGGAGCAGCGCCTGGCTCTATTTTTAAAATTGTAACGGCTGCTGCCGCCTTGGAAGCAGGGATCAGTACCCCGAAAGAAGTGTTTCATTGCAGCGGAGAATATGGCAGGTACGGTCTTTCCTGCTGGAAAAAACACGGTCATGGCAGGCTGACGCTTGAAGATGCGTTCGCCCAGTCATGTAATGTCGTGTTCGCCGAGCTGGGACAGCGGCTGTCTCCAGCACAATTTCAGCTCGCTGCACAGCAGCTGGGTGTGGGGCGCGTACTGGGCTGGCAAGCCTCCAATGTCCTGGGTGTTCCGGAGATAAGGCCTCTGGATCATGAAGAAAGCGGCAGCGTCTTCGCAGACCTTGAAGCGGCTGAGGATGAGGGAGTTAGGGTGCAGACGGCAATCGGTCAAAGAGATGTCATGATGACACCGCTGCAGGCCTCCAATATGATCGTTACTTTGCTGAACCAAGGACAAGGCTTTCGACCTCGAATGGTAAGCCGGGTGTCCTACGATAATGGACAAGAGCTGCAGCTTTGGCCGGTGCAGCGACTGCGACCCGAGAAGAGCCTGTCGCCGAAGACGACGTCTATCTTGCTGACATGGATGGAAAAGGTAGTGCAGAAGGGGACCGGCTCGGCATTGAAGCAGGGTGCCGCCTGGAGACTGGCCGGCAAGTCCGGCACTGCGGAGGTATTGCATCATGGAGCCGCTGCGAACCATCAATGGTTTACAGGGTACGGGCCGATCGAGGCTCCGCGATACGCAGTTAGTGTACTGCTGAAGAACCAGAAGCCCGGCTCGCGCCACCGGGCTACAGAGTTGTTCGGCAAAGTGATGAATATGCTGTCAGCCAGCAAGTAAACGCGAAGAGGCAATAGCGATGGCTGCAGCCAGGAGATCAGGTTCTCTGTGACATTAATGTGGATAATTCCAAGGGTGAATGGCAAATGAAGTCCGGCGCGGCGGACTCCAGCAGCTCCGGGGAGTCCCATCCCCAGGCTGCAGCGACCACCGCTACGTTGATTTGATGGCAGGCTTCGATATCTCGCAGCTCATCGCCAATATACAGGATGTCGCTTACGTGAAGGCTGTGCTTTTTGGCTAAACGGATAATGGCTTTATGCTTCCCGAACAGATTAGAGGCGGAATGAATAAAGTCAAAATCCTGGAGTCCATGGTGATCGATAAAAAGCCTGATGTTCTCTACCGAATTAGAAGATATAATACCCAGCTTGCAGCCCTTTGCTTTCAGTTGGTGCAAAGCATGCTGAATTCCAGCCACAGGCTCTAGAGAAAGAAGGGCCTTCTTATACTCGATCCGCCCTTCAACAAGGAGCGCCGGTAATTTGTACATCGGGACTTTCAAGGCTTTTAGTCGGTCTGGTATAGACATCGCAGCAAGTGTAGCTATTTCTTCGTCTTTGATGAGTCTGCCGCCATGTTTTTGAGACAGCTCGTTAAATATTTGTACCGCCAGATCCTTGGATTGCACAAGTGTGCCGTCAAAGTCGAATATCCAGTATGGCTTCATGATGCGCCCGCCCTCCTTGGTAATGAGATCACAACGGAGTATGGTCTGAGGATGGGGATTCTGAGGGCTGCTTTGCTCCAGCGGAGCTATGTACGGCAGAGTCTTCCTTCTGCATCGCAAATGGAGAAACCTCAAACTCCTCCTTAGGCAGATGGATCCAGCGCTGCAAATATCCTTGCTCCAGCAGCTCTTTTAGCAAAATAATCAAGATGGGTGTCATGATCAAGCCGGCAATGCCGAAGATGGACAGAGAGATGATCATAAAGGACAGCATCAGGAAGGCGGAGGTGACCCCGATCGATTGACCGGCAATCTTGGGCTCCAGCAGCTGACGGGTTACCATAATGATGACCAGCAGTACAATCAGGCCCACCGCAAGGCTGGCCTTGCCCACGAGAAACAGATAAAGGATCCAGGGTATGAATATGACCGGGACGCCAAGCAATGGGAGAAAATCAAACACGGCACTGATGAGGGCAATAGACAGCGCATTGCCAGTCCCTAAGATAAGCAGGCCTATGTAAGCCATCACAAATGTAATGCTGATCAGCTTCAGCTGCGCCTTCAAATAAGCGCCGATGGCTCCGAAGACGTGATTTTTAAGAAACAGAATGGCATTTTTGATCGTTCGCGGCGTTTTGTCACTGGCGATTTTGCGCCAGCTTCCGATCTCCGTGCTAAGAAAGTACGCCAGTATAATGGCAATCCCGAAGTTAGCAATAAAGGTCGTGAAAGAGCCCATAAAGCCGATGATGTATAAAAACAGTCCTTGGGCAGCATTTTTTGCAAAGTTGGTAATATCCTGAAAATAGCTGTTCAAGCTCTCGGTCACATCCGGAGGCAGTGCTGCCAGCTTGACTTGAAGGAAGCTCAGCAGGGCTGCGAACTGTTCCTGCAGCATGGAGGTATAGAGCGGTAAATTCTTCTCAAGCTGCATCAATTGCGAGACGATGATCGCGCCGGCGCCGAATAGCAAAGCGACAATAATCAGCAGGAAGATGAGAACCGCGAGGGCGGAAGCGAAGGTTTTCTTCATGCCGCGGCGGTGAAAAAAACGTGCAATCGGCTCGATCATCCAGAACACAAGGAAGGATAAAAAGACGGGAGCTGCAATTTGGTACAGTTTGCTGAACACAAACATGACCAGATATACAGTGAGGACAATCATTCCGATATCAAAAAAAGTCCTCCAGTATTTTTTGTACAAGGGAAGCATAGTTTAGTCAAACGCTCCTTTCAACATAATGACTTCATTGTACATGAATTGTTAAAAAAACGCCTATTTCTTTTTGCCCTATGATAAAATAACAGGAGTGTAATGCCAAAGTAAACAGAAAAGCGGGGAAATTGGCATGCAGACAGTGCTGCTCTGGTTGTTTTACATTTCTTCTTTTTATGCCTTCATTCCCGGGATTATCACCCGTTTTTTCGGTTATCGTGTATTTCGGAGAGGGACGGTGGAGGGCGAGTTTGCCTTGACCTTTGACGATGGACCTGATCCGGTATATACACCTCAGCTTCTGGATTTGCTGAAGCGCTACAATATGAAGGCCACCTTTTTTGTGGTCGGCTCTCATGCAGAGTCCCATCCAGAAATTATCAAGCGCATTCATGATGAGGGACATCTGATTGGTATTCATAACTATGTTCACAAATCCAACTGGCTCATGAGGCCCAAGACGGTCCGCATGCAGCTCAAGCGCACGGATGATATCATTTTCGGCATTACGGGTGAGCGGCCGGTGTATTACCGTCCTCCCTGGGGCATTGTGAATCTATTTGATTTTGCCAAAAACAGCGGTTACCGTATCATTCTCTGGTCCTCGATGTACGGAGACTGGAGAAGCAGCGTCGGTGCTGACAAGCTGACCCACAGAATGCGGCGCAAGCTGAGAGCAGGGGAAGTGATGCTCCTTCACGATTGCGGAAATACGATGGGTGCAGATGTACAGGCGCCGGAGCAGATGCTGCTGGCACTGGACCGGGTGCTGTCAGAAGCAGAGCGTGAAGGCCTGAGAAGCGTTCGGATCGACGAAATGATTACTCATGAGAGGATGTCGTCTTCAATGAAGCTGTCCTTACCGAAACGAATGGCTGTAGCAGTGTGGCTGCTATGGGAGAAGCTGTTTCATGTTGTATTTCGCCTGAAAACGGCGAATCCGTCGGACCCTATGCTGCATTATCGCTTGACCTCCTATCAAGGACAGGACATGGTAACACAGGATGGCTTACGACTTGTGAAGGGGGATGAGGTGCTGGAGCTTCATTTCGATAATCAGAAGCTGTTTGATATTGGCAGACATGCCCGGAACGAGATGCAGATTGCGATTCAGATGATCCGTGCGGTTCAGAAGGACCTGCCAACCATTGCACAGCGGGTGCTCGACAAGCCGGAATATCGAAACGTGAAAGGTCTGTACGGGGTCACGATGATTACCCGAGGACCGGAGCAATTCGGATTTCATCTTCAGGATTTGCCCTCCGGGCTGTTTGCCAGCTCTACCCGGGTGTATCTGAAGCTGCTCCTGTCTGTCATTCATCCCAAGGGTCAATCGCGGCTCAAGGAAGGCAGCCGGCGCATGGAGCCGCGGATGCTGATGATGCCGGTGGAGGTCCTGATCAGCCGTTATGCCCCACGGGAACTTCGTTCCCGAAGATCTTCTGTCGAGACCGGTCTTGGTGAGCTGTCTGTGGGCAGTACCGCGAAGGAGCTGTCCTCCTAAATAAAATTTATGCACCCAGGGGCTGTCCCAAAAGATCCAGGATCTTGCGGGATAGCCTCGTTTGTTGTTGCGAAATGCTCCGCGTACGCTGCTGCCACTCCAAAGATTTCTTGAATACAAACCAAATAAAGACATGGCGGTGCCGGGCTAATCTCCCTGACTCCACCATGTCTTTATAAGTTACTTCCTCTTTCACTTAAGTGGGCTGCCTCGTTAAATAAGAATCTATTATGGGACAGCTTCTTCTTATTATTGTTAGATCTTCATGATACCGCCGCTGCTGGCGTTGGTTACGAGCTTGGAGTAGCGAGCCAGGTAGCCGGTCTTGACCTTCGGCTCAAAGCCCTTCCAGTCGGCACGGCGCTTCGCCATCTCCTCGTCACTAACCTCCAGCTGAATGGTGCGCTTCTCCAGATCCAGCTCGATAATATCTCCGTTCTCAACAAAAGCGATCGGTCCGCCTTCAGCAGCCTCCGGAGAAATATGTCCGATGCTGATGCCGCGGGATGCGCCCGAGAAGCGGCCGTCCGTGATCAGGCCGACCTTGGCACCCAGTCCCATACCTGCAATCTGCGAGGTTGGAGCCAGCATTTCCGGCATACCCGGTCCGCCTTTAGGGCCTTCGTAGCGGATGACAACGACCATACCTTCCGAAACTTTGCCGTTTGCGATGCCTTCCAGCGCTTCCTCCTGGGAATCAAAGCAAATGGCAGGACCGCGATGGTATCCGCCGACGGAAGGGTCAACGGCGCCCACTTTAATGATGGAGCCTTCCGGAGCCAGATTGCCGTAAAGCACAGCGAGGCCGCCGCGCTCGGAGTAGGGCTGATCAATCGGGTGAATTACGTTCTTGTCCTGAATCTCACAGCCTGCAACGTTCTCGGCCAGCGTCTTGCCCGACACGGTAATGCAGTCGCCGAACAAGGCGTCCGGCTTCTTCAGGAGCTCGTTCAGTACAGCGCTAACGCCGCCTGCCAGATGGACATCCTCGATGAAATAGTCAGAGGCCGGGGCCAGCTTTGAAATATGCGGTACCCGGTTAGCTACTTCATTGATACGCTCCAGCGGGTAATCGATGCCGGCTTCATGCGCCAGAGCCAGTGTGTGCAGTACTGTGTTGGTGGAGCCGCCCATCGCCATATCCAGCGCAAAAGCATTATCGATCGCTTCGCGGGTTACGATGTCGCGCGGCTTCAGGTCCATCTCGATCAGATTCATCAGCTGGCGTGCGGATTGTCTTACAAATTCCTTACGCTCTTCAGCTACCGCGAGAATGGTTCCGTTACCCGGCAGGGCAAGGCCAAGTGCCTCGGAGAGACAGTTCATAGAGTTCGCTGTGAACATGCCCGAGCAAGATCCACAGGTCGGGCAGCCGTACTGCTCCAGCTCCAGCAGCTCTTCGTCGTTAATCTTGCCGACCTGGTGAGCGCCTACGCCCTCAAATACGGAGGTCAGGGAGAGCTTGCGTCCCTTACTGTCTACGCCGGCTTTCATCGGACCGCCGCTGACGACGATGGTCGGGATGTTAACGCGAAGCGTTCCCATCAGCATGCCTGGCGTGATTTTGTCACAGTTGGGAATACATACCATGCCGTCGAACCAGTGTGCGGAAACGACGGTTTCCAGGGAATCGGCAATGATTTCCCGGCTTGGCAGAGAGTAGCGCATACCGATATGTCCCATGGCGATTCCGTCGTCAACACCGATGGTGTTAAACTCAAACGGAACTCCGCCCGCTTCGCGGATGGCTTCTTTAACGATTTTGCCGAATTCCTGCAGATGCACATGGCCCGGTACAATATCGATATAAGAGTTGCAGACCGCGATGAACGGTTTACCGAAATCTTCCTCTTTCACGCCGGCGGCACGCAGAAGACTGCGGTGCGGGGCCCGGTCAAAGCCTTTTTTGATCATGTCTGAACGCATTTTTTTAGCTTTCATGATGCCTTGTTCCCCCCATGTCCTATTGAAATGTATGATGGTCACGCGCTTTAGCGCGGCTTACCGGCAAAGCAGCCGGGTGACAAACGATAATTGATATCATTTAACAGAGTCTATCATAAAAAGTCATGTTTTTCTACCTGTCATTCCAGCGCGGGCAGGGGTTGCTTCCTTATTATATGAGAAAAAGAGCGTCTCCTTCATTCGTGAGGAGCACGCTCTTGTAAACTTCAATCTATGGCTATTTTTTTCCGCCCTTGCGGCCGATTTCCTGGTAAAATTCACGGTCATGATTGCGGGAAGTTGCCTCGCCGCCTTTTTGCCCGATTTCCTGGTAGAACTCGCGACTGTGATTTTTGGAGGTAGCTTGTCCGCCTTTTTTGCCGATTTCCTGATAAAATTCACGGTTATGCTTCTTCGCTGTTGCTTCACCGCCTAAGCGTCCAGCTTCTTCGCGGGTCATTTTTTGTCCGTTATTTTTCTTGGCCATCTTGGTTGTTCCTCCTTCTCCATCATCCTTTTATTGGTTACCGCACGACTTACTTACCACACCCTAGTTGTCATGAAACAGAAAAATAAACTAAAGAATGGAAAATAAGAGGGGTTTTTTTGTCTGTTTTTTGAACAGAGTCTGCTGCTCGAAAGGAAACTTGCAGAAGTAAACAGAAAGTGTAAGATGGAGAAGAAAAGGAGGGGAAGGCTGTGCCGGTGCTTGAGATCCAAGAGCGTCGTATGATCTGCAGCGGGCTGCTGTTTGACAAGGACGGCACGCTGCTGCATTTCATGTCTTTATGGGGCGGCTGGGCAAGCTACATGCTGCAGGCTTTGGAGGAGCGGCTGGAGCTGATCGGTAAAGGGTTTACCGGTTCGAGAGACAAGGTGCTCGGTACGCTGCAGGATTCCTTGGGGCAGCTGTATTCCTATGACCGGAAAGGTCCGCTCGCGATGGCTACGGCCGAGGAAAGTATCGGGCTGTTAGCCTGGCAGCTGTATGCGGCAGGAATGCCGTGGAATGAAGCGCTGCTGCAAGTCCGGCAGATGGAGAAAAATGCCATGGTTCAGGTAAGGCAGACCAGGCCGGCTTTTCCCATGCCCGGGCTGAATGAGCTGCTGAAGCAGTGCCGGACACTCAAGCTTCCGTTGGCCGTTGTCACCTCCGATACGACGGCTGCAGCGAAGGAACATTTGGCCTGGATGGGCCTTTTGGAGAATTTCCCGGTCATTATTGGCCGTGATCAGGTCAAGCAGGGCAAGCCCGGCCCGGATATGGCGCTTGCGGCCTGCAGGCAGCTTGGTCTTCAGCCGGAAGAGGTCGCGGTCATTGGAGACAGTAACGGCGACATGCAGATGGCGAAGCAGGCAGGCTGTGCGCTGGCGATCGGTCTTTACGAAGGAGATGCTGATCATGGGGATGCGCAACATCTCGTGGATGCCGATCTGATTATCAGCGATTATAATGAAATTAGATTAAAGGCCTGATGGCCAGACGTTCTACGGGAGGTGCGCAGGTGGAAAGCAATGAAAAAATAGAAATGCTCGCGACTTGGATCGAAGCAAGCGATTATATCGTCTTTTTTGGCGGAGCCGGAACCTCTACGGAAAGCGGAATTCCTGATTTCCGCTCGGCGGCGGGATTGTATCAAAGTGAGCATCATTCTCCCTATCCGCCGGAAATTATGCTCAGCCATAGCTTTTTTATGGAGAAGCCGGACATATTCTATGATTTCTACCGCAGCAAAATGCTGCACCCGGCGGCGCGTCCAAACGGCTGCCACCAGCTGCTCTCGCGCCTGGAGCAGGAGGGCAAGCTGAAGGCGGTAATTACCCAAAACATCGACGGCCTCCACCAGACCGCAGGCTGCGGCGAGGTACTTGAGCTGCATGGCTCGGTGCACCGCAATTATTGTATGGACTGCAACCGCTTTTATTCACTTCAGCAGGTGATGGAAATTCAAGAGCTAGTGCCCCGCTGCGCCGATTGCGGCGGAATGATCAAGCCGGATGTGGTGCTGTATGAGGAGGAGCTGGATCATCAGCTGTTAAAGCGGGCGATCCATGAAATTTCAATAGCGGATCTGCTGATTGTCGGAGGAACTTCTCTTACCGTTCACCCGGCAGCGGGATTAATCAACTACTATCAGGGGAGCCGGACTGCCATTTTGAACGGGGACCCGACACCATATGATCACAGGGCAGGCCTGCTGATTACCGAGCGCATCGGTGAAGTGATGGACAAGGTGAACGGAATGCTGCGCAGCAGCGTGTAAGCCTGGAATTTACGGTGCAGCGACGCAAGCGGCCGCAGTTTGGGTTAATCATATAGTATGAATTGTATGACCAAAGCATATTTCCAAATGGAGAGGCAGGGATGACCAATGACATATGTAGCGAGTGAAGACCGCTATGAAGGTATGATATATAATCGCTGCGGGCGATCCGGCTTGAAGCTGCCGGCTATTTCCCTCGGCTTGTGGCATAACTTTGGAGGGATTGACTCCTTCGAGAATGCGCGGAGCATGGTGACCCGCTCTTTCGACCTTGGAATCACGCACTTTGATCTCGCCAACAACTACGGTCCGCCGGCGGGCTCCGCCGAGGAAACCTTCGGACAGGTGCTCGCGAAGGACCTGAAGGCCTACCGTGACGAGATGATTATCTCCTCTAAGGCCGGCTATTACATGTGGCCCGGACCTTACGGAGACTGGGGCTCGCGGAAATATCTGGTGTCCAGCCTCGATCAGAGCCTGAAGCGGATGGGTCTTGACTACGTGGACATTTTCTACTCACACCGAATGGATCCCGATACACCGCTGGAGGAGACGATGATGGCGCTGGATCATATCGTTCGTTCCGGTAAAGCGCTTTACGTCGGTATTTCCAATTACACGCCAGAGAAGACCAAAGAAGCGGCTGAAATTTTAAGAAGGCTGGGTACACCGCTGCTTATTCATCAGCCGAGCTATTCCATGCTGAACCGCTGGGTGGAGCAGGGCCTGCTTGATGTGCTGGACGAACAGGGCGCAGGGAGCATTGCATTTACGCCGCTCGGTCAGGGACTGCTGACCAACAAATATTTGAATGGAGTTCCGAACGACTCCCGGGCAGCCAGCGCTTCCCAGTTTCTGCATGAAAGCAATATTACACCAGAGGTGCTCCGCAAAATCCGCGCCTTGAATCAGATGGCTGCCGCCCGGGGCCAGAGCCTGGCTCAATTCGCTCTCGCTTGGGTGCTGCGTGGAGGCCGAGTTACCTCAGCCCTGATCGGGGCGAGCAAGGTTAGCCAGATTGAGGACAATGTGGGGGCTCTCAGTAATCTGGAGTTCTCTAAAGAGGAGCTGGACCGGATTGAGTCCATTCTGAAAAAAGAGCCGGAGGCCTGATGCCTCACCGCAGCCGGAAACGGTGCTCCGTAGTCCTTGAGCTGTCAGGGCGGCATCAGCCAGAAGCCCGCTTTCTGCCGAGGAAAGCGGGCTTTGCCATGACTTAGAGAGAGCATCAGCCGGAATTCTCCCGTCGGTAGGCGGTGGGAGACATACCGCAGAAGCGCTTGAACTGACGGGAGAAGTAAAGGCTGTCGGGCAGGCCTACAGAGGCGGACACCTGCTCCACCGACAGGTCCGGACGCTCCCGCAGCAGCCGCTTGGCCCGGTCCATTCGCAGCTTGAGCAGATACGTAACCGGAGGGAGGCCGGTCTCCTTCTTGAATATGCGCGATAAATAAGCGCGGTTATACCCCAGGCTGGCGCACATCTGCTCAATGGATACAGGATGCGCGTACTGGGAGGTCATGACGGTAATCATTTGCTTGACTGTTCGCTGGATCTGCGTTTCCGCTGCAGAGGGCAGCACATGTCGCCGGGTATGAGTCATCAGCTCGGCCCAGAGCAGCTGGAAGTAGCCGGAGGCGGCAATATGTGCCTGATCCTGCTTGCGGCTGAAGCACTCCTGAATCAGCCTTATATATCGGGCGGGCCTGTGAGAACCGGGGTTAAATACGACCGGTGTGTCCGGCAGCATGCCTGCAGCTTTGACCAGGCCCTCCGCCTCCTGACCCTTAAAGGCGACCCAGCGGTAACGCCAGGGCTCCTCCGCGTCAGATACATAGCTGACCAATTGACCGGGATGAATGAGAAACGCATCGCCGGGGCCCAGCTCATATAGAGCATGCTCCGTCTGGAAGGTGCCTTTACCAGCCTCCACAAGATGCAGCAGGTAATAATCATACAATTTGGGACCAAGGGCATGAAGGGGAGTCGTCTGGCTCACCCCCGAAAAAAGCACAATAAGACGGTCATGCAGAGGTAACACGGGACTGGAGGAAACCGAATATGTTTCTTCGTTTGACATACAGCACCTGCCTTCAGGGGTCATCAGGTTGTAGCATCCTGTTGTTCTAACTCTTGTATTTTACTATGAGAAGTCACATATATCCATATGTAGCACACAAGATTGCATTAATCGAAAAAGAGCTTTCTTCTATACTGGAGTCAAGACAGATGGATTTAGAAAATAGGATGGAGTGAACATAATGAACCTGGAATCATTAGTATCCACATTTCATAGTAAGTACGGTACCAGTGATGCTCCTCTGCGGATGTTTAACGCACCGGGACGCGTCAATCTGATTGGCGAGCATCTTGATTATAATGGCGGTTATGTACTGCCTGCGGCGCTGGAATTCGGCACCACGCTCTTGATTCGCGAGCGCAAGGACAATCAGGTTGCATTTGCCTCGACGAACCTGCCATACGAAGCAGCAGCGGGACCGGAGGAGAGCTATGGGGGCAAGACTGGGGAATGGACAGATTATCCGGTTGGCGTCATCGTCGAGCTGGAGAAGCTGGGCTGCTCTCTTACTAAAGGCTATGAGCTCTTGTATCACGGCGATATCCCGAACGGTGCGGGCTTATCTTCCTCAGCTTCCATCGAGGTAGTGACTGCCTATGCGTTTATGTCCATGGAGGGCTGTGATCGGGATCCTGTAGAAATTGCGAAGCTGTCCCAACGCGCCGAGAATCAGTTCGTCGGTGTGAACTCCGGTATCATGGATCAGTTTGCTGTTGCGAACGGCCGCAGCAATCATGCGATTCTGCTGATGTGCGACACGCTGGAATATGATCTGGTGCCTTTTGAAACAGGCAGCTATAAGATTGTTATCGCGAACACGAACAAGCGCCGCGGCCTGGTGGATTCCAAATACAATGAGCGGCGCAGCGAATGTGATTCCGCGCTGGAGCAGCTTCAAGGCACAAGACCGGAATTGAATTACCTGGCGCAGCTTACACCGGAGCAGTTCCAGGAGCTGCAGGGTGTCATTGAGGATGAAACCGTGCGCAAGCGGGCTCAGCATGTGGTCGAAGAGAACCAGCGCGTGCTGGATTCAGTAGCAGCATTGAAAGAGAATAACCTTCAGGCGTTCGGCAGCTTCATGAACGACTCCCATACTTCACTGCGCCATCTGTATGAAGTGACCGGGGATGAGCTGGATGTCATGGTCGAGGAGTTCCAGCGGCAGGAGGGCACTTTGGGCGCCCGGATGACGGGAGCCGGCTTCGGCGGCTGCACGGTCGCGCTGGTGCACGAGGATCATGTGGAGCAGGTCATTGCCGAGGTCGCTGTCGGTTACGAGAAGAGAACCGGACTGAAACCGGATTTCTATGTATGCGGTGTTGGCCAGGGTGTACACGAACTGAAAGGGGTGCTGTAAATGGCAATTTTGGTAACGGGAGGAGCCGGATACATCGGCTCGCATACGGTTGCGGAGCTGCTGGAGCGCGGCGAAGAGGTTGTTGTGATCGACAGTCTGGAAACCGGGCACAAGGAAGCGCTGCTGGGTGGCAAGCTGTATCAGGGAGACCTGCGTAACAAGGAGCTGCTGAAGACGCTGTTTGCCGAAAATGAGATTGATGCGGTCATTCACTTTGCAGCCAACTCTCTCGTTGGCGAGAGCATGAAGGACCCTGTGAAATACTACGACAATAACGTCTATGGAACGCTGTGCCTGCTGGAAGCCATGAATGAGGCAGGGGTGCGGAAGATTGTCTTCAGCTCCACAGCGGCCACTTACGGCGAACCGGAAAAAGTGCCGATCGAAGAAAAAGACCGCACGCAGCCGACCAATGTGTACGGCGAGACCAAGCTGATGATGGAGAGAATGATGGCCTGGTTTGATCAAGTGCTCGGCATCAAATATGTATCACTGCGTTACTTCAATGCAGCCGGCTCTCATGCCAGCGGCAAAATCGGAGAAGACCACCGTCCGGAGAGTCACTTGATCCCGTTAGTGCTGCAAACTGCGCTGCAGCAGCGTCCGCATATTTCCGTATTCGGAGACGATTATGCTACACCGGACGGCACCTGTGTCAGAGACTATATTCATGTCAGCGATCTGGCGGATGCGCATCTTCGGGCCGTGGAGTACCTGCGCCGCGGCGAGGACAGCAATGTGTTCAATCTGGGCAACGGTCAGGGCTTCTCCGTCAAAGAAGTCATTGAAACCTCCAAAGCCGTCACCGGCCGCGAGATTCCGGTCGTGATGGAAGCGCGGCGCGCGGGAGATCCCGCAGTTCTGGTGGCTTCCTCAGACAAAGCACGTACTGTTCTAGGCTGGCAGCCAGCCCGTGTGAAGCTGGAGGATATTATTCAGGATGCATGGAGATGGCATGTCAGTCATCCGAACGGTTATGAGAGCAACTAAGGAGGCCGCAGTATGGAACAGGAATTGAATCAGGCAGCACCCGAGCCCTATCAGGTGCTGCATGCGATAGAACAGCTGGTGCAGTTTGCGCTGCGCCAGCAGCTTATTCAGGACAGTGATACGGATTACAGCCGGAACCTTCTGCTGGATCTGCTGGGCTATACAGAGCCGCTGCTGGAGGAGATCACTCAGCCGGTACCGGACAGCCCGCAGGCAATGGTCGATATACTCATTGATGCAGCCGCCTCCAAGGGTCTCATTCCCGACAACAGCGACACCTACCGTGATCTGATGGATGCCAAAATCATGGGCTTGCTGATGGCCAGGCCCTCCGAGGTCACAGGCCGATTCATGCAGCTGAAGGAAGAGCAGGGCATTGAAGCGGCTACGGATTATTTTTACAAGCTGTGCATCGACAGCAACTATATCCGGATGGACCGCGTGTCAAAGAATGAATTCTGGCGGTATGACAGCTCTTATGGTGATATCGAAATTACAATTAATCTGTCCAAGCCGGAAAAAAGCCCGAAGGAAATTGCCATGGCCAAGCTGCTCCCGCCTCCGGTGTATCCTAAATGCCAGCTATGCCGCGAAAATGTCGGTTATGCCGGACGGGTTAATCATCCGGCCCGCCAGAATCTCCGCGTCATTCCGCTGGAGCTGAATCAGGAGAAATGGCTGTTTCAATATTCTCCCTATGTTTATTACAACGAGCATTGCATCGTGCTGCATCATGACCATGTGCCGATGAAGCTGACCAAGGACACGCTGCGTCGTCTCTTAGGCTTTGTGGAAGCGTACCCGCATTATTTCCTGGGCTCCAATGCAGATCTGCCCATCGTGGGCGGCTCCATCCTGACGCATGATCATTTTCAGGGAGGTCGCCATACGTTCCCGATTCAGAAGGCTGAGGTCCTTGCAGTCTATGAACACACCAGTCATAAAGGTGTTACTGCCGGCATTGTGAACTGGCCGATGTCGGTTCTGAGACTGACGGCAGAAGACCCAGAAGCTCTGCTGGGATGCGCGAACGAGATTTATGAAGCCTGGAAAGGCTACAGCGATTCAGCACTTGACATTGAAGCATGGAGCGATGCGGAAGGGGAGCGGGTACCTCATAATACAGTGACTCCGATCGCCCGCCGAAGTGCAGATGGCGGCTATGAGCTGGATCTCGTGCTCCGCAACAACCGGACGAACGAGCAGCATCCGGAAGGGATTTTCCATCCACACCGGGAAATGCATCATATCAAGAAAGAAAATATCGGGCTCATTGAGGTCATGGGCTTGGCAATCCTGCCGGGAAGGCTCAAGAGCGAGCTGGACCAGGTGGGAGATATTCTGGCTGGCGACACGGCGCTTTACGCTGCTGCGCAGGAGGACTCCAATCCGCTTCAGGTTCATCTTCCATGGATTGAGCAGCTGAAGCAAGAGCATGCTGATGGGCTCTCCAAGGAAGAGGCGCAGCACGTCATCCGGGAAGCCGTCGGGGAGATCTTCACAGAAATTTTGGAACAGGCCGGCGTGTACAAGCATACGGAAGCAGGGCGTCAGGGCTTCCATCAATTCCTGAATCACATGGGATTTCAACGATCTGGCATATAATTCAGGCATAAGCACCACTACGCTGTAAACACAGGACATAGCAGCTCTGGGAGAGATCCCGGGCGGCTATGTTCTTTCTTTTTGCACTCCAAGGATTGGTATATACATCCAGGTCGCAAGGGACCGTTTTGAAATCCGTTCGCGGGGGTAGTATAATGAGTGGCTGAAACCAAAGAAATTTGGATTACATATAACTGGAGGGTGATCAGATGGGTCCTTTTGAATTTTATAATCCTACGACCTTGATTTTTGGAAAGGGCAAGCTGAGCTCTTTACCAGCCGAAGTTTCGAAGTACGGCAAGAAGGTGCTGCTGGTTTATGGCGGAGGAAGCATTAAACGCAGCGGACTGTATGACCAGACCCTGTCTCTGCTGAAGGAAGCAGGCGCAGAGGTAACGGAGCTTGCCGGCGTGGAGCCCAATCCCCGCTTGTCCACGGTTCACCGCGGCGTTGAGCTTTGCCGGGAGAACAGTATTGAGCTGATTCTAGCGGTTGGCGGCGGCAGTGTACTGGACTGTGCCAAGGCAATTGCTGTTGGTGCCAAGTATGAAGGTGACATGTGGGATTTTGTAGAGCGCAAGGCTGCGCCGGAGGCCGGACTGCCGTTAGGCACGGTGCTGACAATGGCGGCTACAGGCTCTGAAATGAACGGCGGCTCTGTCATTACAAACGAGGCTACACAGGAAAAAATGGGCTGGGGCAGCCTCTACGCTTACCCTGCATTTTCTATATTAGATCCAGAGCATACCTTCTCCCTGCCAAAGGATCAAACGGTATACGGCATTGTAGATATTATGTCGCATGTGCTGGAGCATTACTTCCATCTCGATTCCAACACGCCGGTGCAGGACGGGTTCTGTGAAACCATTTTGCGTACGGTTATGGAAACAGCGCCGAAGCTGGTGGAGGACCTCAACAATTTCGAGCTGCGTGAAACGATCATGTACTGCAGTACAATGGCGCTCAATGGCATGATCAGCATGGGGCTGCGCGGCGACTGGGCGACCCATAATATCGAGCATGCCGTCTCAGCCGTGTATGACATACCGCATGGCGGAGGCCTGGCTATCCTGTTCCCGAACTGGATGAAGTACAATATCGACGTTCAGCCAGAACGCTTCAAGCAGCTGGCTGTTCAGGTCATGGGTGTAGATCCTGCAGGCAAGAGCGACAAAGAGATTGGTCTTGAAGGCATTGAGGCTCTTCGGTCCTTCTGGACCTCAATCGGGGCGCCGAGCTCTCTGGCGGATTACGATATTGATGACAAGGACATCGAGGTTATGGCAGATAAGTCTGTCCGCTTTGGACCGTTCGGCAACTTCCGCAAGCTGGAACGTCAGGACGTGATTGAGATTTACAACATGTCACTGTAAGCTTTAATGAGCTTATGGATTATACGGGGCTGTCCCAAAAGTAGATTCTTGTTTAACGAGGCAGCTCATTTGAATGAGATCTGAAGCAAAAAATAAAGACATGGCGGAGTCAGGGAGGTGATCCCAGCACCGCCATGTCTTTATTGTGGTCTATTACCGCCTTCTTCAACAGGTTATGGGCGAGTCAAAGCCATCCGACCTCCACCAGGATATGCAGCCTGGAAGATTCGGTCATAAACCGCTTCATGGACTACAGTAACAAGGGGATTGAATGGAATGTCGTCTTCTACATCCATGAGCAGATAAAGTTGATCCATAGTATATTGAATGTACAAATGAAACCGCTCCTTTTTAAATGGTTGCATGACACTTCCATTCTGCCAAAGGGCGGTTTCTTTGTGTTACCTGTTTTTGGAGGCAGCAGCGAGGGGAGGAACGTTTCGTACGCGGAGCATCTCGTAACAACAAACGAGGCCATCCCGCAAGACCCTAGATCATGTGGGACAGCCCCTTTTTGCGCAATTTGAATACAAATTTTTGAAACGATGTTAACTTTTCTTCGTAAAAAGAGTTATCTATACAGTAAGGTTCAACTCGGGGAGGCAGTCAATATGGAGGCACTGTTTTGGGGATGCTTGACAGGCGGCGTGTTGTTCGCCATTGTAAGCGTTCTGCTGGGGGATGTTCTCAGTGGGGCATTGGATGGGGCGCTTGATTTTTTGTCCTTGGATGTTTTGAATCCTATGGTCATTGCAGCGGCGGTAACTGTGTTCGGCGGGTCGGGCATCATGCTGACTACATACACGGAATTCAGCCTGCTCTTCGTCATTATGCTGTCGCTGCTGATCTCAGCCGCTGTCTCAGTCGTAGTCTATTTCGGCTATGTCCGTCCCATGGAGAACAGTGAGAACTCGACCGGCTTCTCCGTACAGGAGCTGGCAGGACGAATCGGTGAAGTGATGATTCCCCTTCCAGCCATCGGCTACGGTGAGGTCATGGTACGGGTCGGTGCCAGCAATACCCTCCATATTGCCTCAAGCTTTGATCAGCGGTCGGTTCCTGCAGGAGTGCGGGTCGTCGTGATTGATGTGGTGGATGGCGTCCTCCGAGTGTCTGAACTAGAAGAAGTCAAGGGAGAGGTGTAACAGCATGCCAGAATTTTTAATTATTCCGTCGGTTGTCATTGGGGTCATTGTCGTATTGGGTCTTGCGTTCTGGGCCCGCTACAAGACCGTAAGTCCGGACGAAGCAATGATCGTGACGGGCTCGTTCCTCGGGAGCAAGAACATTTCGTCGGATGAATCCGGCCGGAGAATCAAGATTGTCCGCGGCGGCGGCGCATTTATCCTTCCGATCTTTCAACGTTCGGAGTTTGTATCGCTCCTGTCTCATAAGCTGGATGTTATGACGCCGGAAGTGTACACGGAGCAAGGGGTACCGGTTATGGCTGACGGCGTCGCGATTATCAAAGTCGGCAGCTCGATTGAAGACGTGGCGACAGCGGCAGAGCAGTTTATGGGCAAGCCGATTGAAGCGCTGAAGGGAGAAGCACAAGAAGTGCTCGAAGGTCATCTGCGCGCGATCCTGGGCTCCATGACGGTAGAAGAGGTATATCGGAACCGGGATAAATTTGCGCAGGAAGTGCAGGGCGTAGCCGCACGTGATTTGAAGAAAATGGGCCTGCAAATCGTTTCCTTCACGATCAAGGATGTCCGTGACAAGCACGGCTATCTGGAAGCGCTCGGTAAGCCGCGGATCGCTACCGTAAAGCGCGATGCTGAGATTGCCGAAGCCGAAGCCGTTCGGGATGCCAGAATTCAGAAGGCACGTGCGGAAGAGGAAGGACAGAAGGCAGAGCTGGTGCGGGATACGAACATTGCGGAGGCTTCCAAGGAGAAGGAGCTGAAGGTGGCCGCGTTCAAGCGCGATCAGGATACAGCAAAGGCTGAGGCCGATCAGGCTTATCATATTCAGGAAGCCCGTGCGAAGCAGACCGTTGTTGAAGAACAAATGAAGGTCGAGCTCGTTCGGAAAGAGCGGGAGATTGATATTCAAGAGAAGGAAATTATGGTTCGAGAGAAGCAGTATGATGCAGAGGTCAAGAAAAAGGCCGATGCAGATCGTTATGCGGTAGTGCAGGCGGCTGAGGCGGAGAAGGCCCGCCGGATGCGCGAGGCGGATGCGGTTCAGTACTCCATTGAAACTCAGGCAAAGGCTTCAGCGGAGCAGAAGCGTCTGGACGGTATGGCGATCGCCGATGCCGAGCGGGCGAAGGGCTCGGCTGATGCCGAGGTCATTCGTCTTCGCGGCTTGGCGGAAGCAGAAGCGAAGGAGAAGCTGGCGGAAGCCTTCTCGAAGTTCGGTGAAGCGGCTGTTCTCGACATTATTGTGAAGATGCTGCCAGAGCTCGCCGGCAAGATTGCAGAGCCAATCTCGTCCATTGATAAGCTGACGGTTGTGGACACCGGTAAAGGTGAAGGTGCAGCCCGGGTCAGCAACTATGTGACGGAGCTGATGTCCACTGCTCCGGAAATGCTGAAAAGTGTGTCAGGCATCGACGTCGAGGCGTTGATTCAGGGACTGACCAAGAAGTCGTCCCCTGCTGCTGCGGAGCCGGCAAAGGTACTGCTGGAGACCAGTGCAGCGAAGGAAGAGAAGGAGCTGGAGACCATCTAATGGCTCTTGGCTTCAGCAATATCGGCATAGCCGTGTCAGAGAAGACTTTCTGACGCGGCTATGCTTTTTTTATGCCAATGTTCTGCACTTCAGGAAGAGGACGCCATGGACCTAGCAAGGTATAATGGTTCTTAACAGGAGGGATACCATATGAAACAGCCGGCAGCGCCTGTATGGCGCTCTGACAAACTGGCCGCGATGGGCAGCTCGATATTTGCCGAGATACAGGCTTGGAAGCAGGAAGCAGCCCAGAGAGGAAGAGAAGTGATAGATCTGAGCATCGGAAGTCCGGATCGGGCGCCATCCTTGGAAATCCGGGAGCTGCTCAGCCGCAGCGTGCTTCAGGAGGATCAATATACATACCCGTCTTCACAAGGTACACCGACCTTTCGGAAGGCCGCTTCAGCCTGGCTCAAGCATCGCTTCGGGGTGGACACCAACCCGGAGACAGAGATTCTGGCGCTGATGGGTTCTCAGGATGGACTTGCCCATTTCGCTCAAGCTGTGTGCAACCCGGGAGATCTGGCGATGGTGCCGGATCCCGGTTATCCCATTTATGCGGGGGCGCTTCAGCTCGCCGGGGTCGAGCCCTGGCTGCTGCCGCTTCGGGAAGAGAATGGCTTCATGCCTGATTTAACCAAGATCCCGGAGCAGATCTGGCAGCGAACCAAATTTCTGCTGCTCAATTTCCCAGGAAATCCGATTGCGGTTCAAGCAGATCTCACATTTTTTACCGAGCTGGTTGCGCTGGCGAAGAAGCACAATGTGCTCATCGTTCATGATGCTGCGTATTCGGAAATGGGCTTTGATAATTATCGGCCGGTCAGCATCCTTCAGGTACCCGGGGCCTCGGAAATTGCCGTGGAATTTCATTCCTTCTCCAAGAGCTTTCATATGGCGGGCTGCCGGATTGCTTTTTTGGCCGGCAATGCAGAAGCAGTCGGAGCCCTGAGAGATTTGAAGAGCAATATTGACTACGGCGTATTTCTTCCTGTCCAGCTGGCTGCAGCAGCGGCACTGGAGCACACCATGGCTTCGGGAACAGAACGGGAAACGGCGCTGCTGTATGAGAAGCGGAGAGATGTGTTCACAGCGGCACTGGAGGCAGCCGGCTGGACGGTGAAGAAGCCGAAGGCAACCATGTTTATATGGGCCAAGCTGCCGGAAGCCTTTCGTCAGGACCATAACGCAGGGGATTCCCGTCAATTCGCACGGAAGCTGCTGCTCTCTACAGGGGTGGCTGTCGTACCGGGCATTGCTTTTGGGCAGCAGGGGGAAGGGTATGTACGCATTGCCCTTGTGCAAGAGGCTGAAGTACTGACGGAAGCGGCTGCCCGCATCGGGGCTTTTTTGCTACAAGAAGCAGATGTTTGATATGATAGAGGATATGAATGTGTAAATTGAGGTGCAATGGTGGGCAGCATACAAGTATCCAAGGTATTAAACAATAATGTAATTATCGCGAAGCATCCCCGGCATGATGAGGTGGTCGTGATCGGAAAGGGCATCGGCTTTAACCGTAAACCGAAGGACGCCATTCCCTTGACGCTCGTAGAGAAAATGTTCATCTTAACGAAGCCGGAGGAGCAGGAGCAGTATAAGCAGCTGGTGCCTCAAGTCGATGAGCAACTGATCGAAGCCATGAATGAGATCATTCATTATGCGGCGAACGCGGCCGGGGAAACGCTGAATGAGCATATTCATGTCGCGTTAACCGATCATATTGCATTTGCGATCAAGCGCCAGGCTCAGGGCCTGTATATTCATAATCCTTTTTTGTACGAGACTAAAGAGCTGTATCCGGAGGAATTCCGGATGGCAGAATATGCGGTGCGTACGCTCAAACAGCGACTAGATGTGGATTTGGGAGAGGAGGAGGCTGGCTTTATCGCCTTGCACTTTCACAGCGCATTGACGAATCAGCATATTTCCGAGGTGCGCAAGCATTCCAGACTGGTATCGGATCTTGTGCATATTGTAGAGGATAAGCTGGAATACGTCATTCCCAAGGATTCGCTTGATTATTCCCGCCTGATTACCCATCTCCGGTTCGCTATCGAACGGATCCGCCGTGGAGAGGCCGAGCCTCAGGAGGGAAGGCTGGATGAGCTGCTGAAGCGGGAATACCCTGAAATGTACGCCTTAGGCTGGACATTAAGCAAGATGATGGAGGTCCGGCTGGGGAAGAAGGTCTATCCGGCCGAAGCGGGTTATCTGACGATTCACTTACAGCGGCTTGCCCAGCGGAAGGAAGATCATGAATAATGCATGAAGATTTTCAAGAGCAGGGATTACACCTCTTGCAAGCCGCTGATCAGGGTGATACAATACGTTCTGTCTTTATGAAAAGCAACAGGATCTAACGTGTAACTGATTCGATCAGGCATGAGTATATAACAGGATTCTTTGGTTGTTTCCAGCCCTTTCAGGGTAACCTACGGGGAGAAACAGCTCAGTGGTCCTGCTGTATGCTTATGCCTTTTTTTGTTGGTATGTTGCTAATGATTCACCTTGAGAGGTGAAATCAAGAAAGGAGATGGACGATGTTTAAGCGTCTGTTTGGCGTTTTACAGAGAGTAGGTAAAGCTCTCATGCTGCCTGTAGCGATCCTGCCGGCTGCGGGCTTGCTGCTGGGTCTGGGGAATATGCTGGTCAACGAGGATTTCCTGCAGTATGCCTCCTGGCTGGATACGGCCTGGGTTCAGGCCATTGCAACGGTCATGATGAATGCCGGGCAAATCGTGTTTACAAACCTGCCGCTTCTGTTCGCGGTCGGTGTAGCAGTCGGCCTGGCTGGTGGAGACGGAGTTGCCGGACTTGCGGCAATTATCGGCTACCTCGTGCTGAATGTGACGATGGGGACCGTCCTCGGCGTAACTCCGGCCATGGTCGGCACAGATTACGCTTACGCCAGTGTGCTGGGCATCCCGACGCTGGCAACCGGGGTGTTCGGCGGGATATTGGTCGGGATCCTGGCGGCCAGCATGTACAATCGCTTTTTCAGGATTGAGCTGCCCTCGTACCTCGGCTTCTTTGCCGGCAAGCGGTTTGTTCCCATAATGACGGCTGCCACAGCGGTGCTGCTGGGCTTGCTCATGACCGTCATCTGGCCACCGATTCAGATCGGGCTGAATGCTGCATCGCATTTCATGCTGGAGCAGAACCGCACACTGTCTGCTTTTGTATTCGGGGTGGTTGAGCGGGGATTGATTCCTTTCGGGCTGCACCATATTTTCTACTCTCCCTTCTGGTTTGAGTTTGGAGAATATGTGAATAGCGCCGGGCAGCTGGTTCGCGGTGATCAGAATATCTTCATGGCCCAGCTGCGGGACGGTGTAGAATTCACAGCGGGTACCTTCATGACCGGGAAATTCCCGTTCATGATGTTCGGACTTCCTGCGGCAGCGCTGGCGATCTATCATGAAGCAAGACCTGAGCATAAAAAATATGTGGCCGGCATCATGGGCTCTGCAGCCTTGACGTCCTTCCTGACGGGGATTACAGAGCCGCTGGAATTCTCCTTTCTGTTCGTGGCACCGCTGCTGTTCGTGGTTCACGTGCTGTTTGCCGGTCTGTCGTTCATGACGATGCACATTCTGGGCACTAAAATCGGCATGACCTTCTCCGGCGGATTGATTGACTACGTTATCTTCGGTGTCATTCCAAACCGGACGCCATGGTGGAACGTCATCATTGTCGGTCTGATCCTGGCGGTCATTTATTACTTCGGGTTCCGGTTCGCGATCCGCAAGTTCAAGCTGCGGACACCGGGTCGGGAGGAGCCGTCAGAGACCAAAGACGGCGCGAGCGCAAGGTCTGGAAGCAAGGACGATTTGCCGGGCAGCATTCTGTCGGCATTGGGCGGCCAGAGCAATATTGCTCACCTAGATGCCTGCATTACCCGTCTTCGGGTAGAGGTGAAGGAGAAGGGTAATGTTGATAAAGAACGCTTGAAGCAGCTGGGCGCTTCCGGGGTACTGGAAGTGGGTAACAATGTACAAGCAATCTTCGGTACACGCTCTGATACGATCAAGTCCCAGATCCAGGACATCATGTCCGGGATTACGCCGGCTGAAGCACCTCAAGCAGCAACAGGGGACGTCAAGCCGGCCGAAGCGGAGCAGCAGGCGGCATTGGATGGCGATGCGGTTATTCTGGAGGATATTGTGTCTCCGGTTAACGGCGAGCTGATGGATATTTCCAATGTACCTGATCCGGTATTCTCTCAGCGCATGACAGGCGATGGCTTTGCCGTTCTGCCGCATGATGGAACCATTGCATCTCCGGTCTACGGCAAGGTGTTCAATGTATTCCCAAGCAAGCATGCCATTGGCATTATGTCTGATGGCGGCAAGGAAGTGCTGGTGCATATCGGCGTCAATACCGTGAAGCTGAAGGGACAGGGCTTTAAAGTGCTTGTTCAGGAGGGCGATCTGGTGGCTGCAGGCCAGCCAATTATGGAGGTAGACCTGGACTATGTGAAGGAGCACGCGCCTTCGATCATTTCGCCAGTGATTTTCTCGAATCTGCCGGAAGGATCCAAGGTGAAGCTCAACAAGACGGGGAACGTCACCGCCGGAGAAGAGAATATTATCACGATTCAATAATTTTGGGTAAGTACATTCTATACAACAACCATAAACCAAGGAAAGAGGATGATCAGCATGCAAAAAACATTCAGAATTACAGACGAGGATGGCATCCACGCACGTCCGGCTACAGCACTGGTGAACACGGCGAACAAATTTAAGGACACAGAATCCTTTGCAGAAGCAAGCGGCAAAAAAGTAACCTTGAAATCGATCCTGGGCGTACTATCCCTGGGTTTGGAGCAGGGTGACAGCCTGACTCTGATCTCCGAAGGTCCTAGCGCCGAGGACGCGCTGAACGCACTGGCTGAAGTGATGGTGAACGAGGGGCTGGGAGAGCTCAATGACTAACATCAAGGGTATTGCGGCCTCGGCCGGCATCGCCATTGCAAAAGCATTTATTCTGGAGCACCCGGACTACACGGTCAAGCATACTCAGGTTGAGGATGCTGACCGTGAAGCCGCCCGGCTGGACGATGCGCTGAGCCGCTCCAGAGCGGAGCTGGAGGATATCAAGAGCCGCACGCTGCAGGAGCTGGGAGAGAAGAAGGCGGAGATTTTCGAATCTCACCTTCTGATCCTGGACGACCCGGAGCTGATTAATCCCGTCAAGGATAAGATTCGGGAAGAGTCGGTAGCTGCCGAATATGCTCTGAATGAGACAGCGAATCAATTTATCGAGATGTTTCAAAATATGAAAAGTGCTTATCTTCAGGAGAGAGCAGCAGACATGCGGGATGTCACCAAGCGCGTGCTGAAGCATCTGCTGGGACTGAATTATGTGAGCCCTTCGGAAATTTCCGAGGAGGTCATCGTCATTGCCGAGGATTTGACGCCTTCGGACACAGCGCAGCTAAACCGTAATTTTGTTAAAGGGTTTACCACCAATATCGGGGGACGCACCTCGCATTCCGCGATTATGGCACGCTCTCTGGAAATTCCAGCTGTTGTTGGAACTCAGTCGATACTGTCCAGTGCCGAAAGCGGCGATCTTATCATCGTTGACGGACTGGAAGGGCTCGTGTTCATTAATCCAGATGAAGATACTGTAGCCCAATACCGTGACAAGCAAGAACAGTATGCCAAGCAGCTGGAGGAGTGGAGTAAGCTTCGCGGAGAGCCGACCATTACCCAGGATGGTGTGCACGTCGAGCTGGCAGCAAATATCGGTACGCCGAATGACGTGACCGGAGTGCTGGAGAACGGCGGCGAGGGCGTAGGATTGTACCGCACAGAATTTCTGTATATGGGACGGGATAAGCTGCCTTCTGAAGAAGTGCAGTACAATGCTTACAAATCTGTTCTGGAAAAAATGCAGGGCAAGCCGGTTGTCGTCCGGACCTTGGACATTGGCGGCGACAAGGAGCTGCCATATCTGGATCTTCCCAAGGAAATGAATCCATTCCTGGGCTTCCGGGCCGTTCGCTTGTGCCTGGATCGTCAGGATCTGTTCCGAACCCAGCTGCGTGCTTTGCTTCGTGCCAGCGTCCACGGGGATTTGCGGATTATGTTTCCGATGATTGCGACGTTAGGTGAATTCCGGGAAGCGAAGGGACTGCTGGAGGACGAGAAGGCCAAGCTTGCTGCAGAGGGCATTGCGGTGTCAGATCGCATCCAGCTGGGCATTATGGTGGAAATTCCATCAACGGCTGTTATGGCGGATCAGTTCGCCAAAGAGGTGGACTTCTTCAGCATAGGCACCAATGACCTGATTCAGTATACGATGGCGGCAGACCGGATGAATGAACGGGTCTCTTACCTGTATCAGCCGTATAACCCGGCGATTCTGCGTCTGGTGAAGATGGTCATTGACGCTGCACACAAAGAAGGCCGCTGGGCGGGCATGTGCGGGGAGATGGCCGGAGATCCGGTAGCCATTCCGCTGCTGCTCGGTCTGGGGCTCGATGAGTTCAGCATGAGCGCAACCTCGATTTTGCCGGCCCGCAGTCAGATTTCACGGCTGTCTAAGGCCCAGATGCAGGAGCTGGCGTCTAAAGCGCTGGAGCTGCGTACGGCAGAAGAGGTCGTAGAGCTGGTAGAGAGCACCGTTTCCCAATAAGGCATAGGCGCATTTTCCTTTTTCAATTTTTCAAGGTTGACTTCTACAAACTACATTTAAGGTATTCTTTGCTCTTTCATAGAGCGAGGGATACCTCTTTTTTACATACTTTTTCAAAAATATAAAAATATGAAGGGGGCTTTTATGCTAAAATGAGAGTAATCTGCAAGCTGTCTAAATAGGACTGAGCTGTTGGCAGGCTATGCAGAAGTCTTATGGATGATGCGGAATTTTCCGATAAAAGACATAGGCCCGAACTTGCCTAGCGCCTACGGCATAGCATAAATATATATCCTATTTTTTGAGTCCGCAGGTCTGTCTTATCAATCAGGCGCCCATACTAGAGCTTAGAATCTACATTTAAAGTGACGGTGATGATGATGAATAGGGACATGATCCAAGAGATTACTGATCAGAGGTTTGGCCTCATCTACAGTGCTGCATCCAGCACATTCAGATTGTGGGCTCCATCGGCTGCTCAAGTATCGTTGATGCTGTATAAAAATGACGGCGTCGAGGGAGGAGAGGCACTCCTGTCGCAGTCCGGGGGCAGCGAGCATCCGATGCTCATAAAGGGTAACGGTGTTTGGGAAACCAACGTGAGCGGCGATTGGGCCGGCTGGTATTATATGTACCGGATCCGGCAGCAGGACGGGCAGCTTCATGAGGCTGTGGATCCCTACGCCAGAGCTGTCAGTGCGAACGGTCGCCGCGGAGCCATCGTGGACCCTGCGCAGTGCAGCCCGGATGGCTGGGAGAGCGATACCAGACCGCCGCTGGCCTCACCTACGGACGCTGTGCTCTACGAGCTTCATGTGAGAGATTTTTCAATTTCGCCGGATTCCGGCATGACCTATAAAGGAAAGTTCAAGGCATTTACAGAAACAGGCCTGCGCGATGAGGCCGGGAACAAGCTGGGCATTGATCATCTGGTGGAGCTGGGTGTGACCCATGTGCATTTGCTGCCGATTTTTGACTTCAAGACCGTTGACGAGCTGATCTCCTCCAATTGGGACCCGGAAGGCGAATATAACTGGGGATATGACCCCCAGCATTATAATGTGCCCGAAGGCTCTTACGCCACGGATCCGCGAAGGCCAGAGACCCGGATCGTGGAATGCAAGGAAATGATTCAGGCTCTTCACCAGCATGGTATCCGGGTTATTATGGATGTGGTCTACAATCATACGTATTCTGTCGAGGAAGGTCCCTTTGAGCCTGTTGCACCGGGGTACTTCTACCGCCAGAATCATGACGGGACGCTTTCTAACGGCTCCGGCGTCGGCAACGAGCTGGCTACAGAGCGGCCGATGGTTCGGAAATTCATCAAGGATTCTCTCCGCTACTGGGCCGAGGAATATCATCTGGACGGTTTCCGCTTTGATCTGATGGCGTTGATAGATACCGAGACCATGGTTCAGATTGTAGAGGAGCTCCGCCGGGAGGTGGCTCCCGATCTCCTGATCTATGGCGAGCCATGGACTGGAGGCGGCAGCCCGCTGGCGAACCAGACGGTCAAAGGAACACAACGAGGCAAAGGGTTTGCCGTGTTTAATGACGATTTCCGGCATGCGATCAAGGGGGATAATGACGGCGGCGGCAAAGGCTTTGCTACCGGTGAAGCCTGGTATGAAGGCGCCGTCGCGGAGGGTCTTATGGGCTCTATCCATGATTTCGCGCTGGAGGCGTCAGAAACCGTCAACTATGTAACCGTGCATGATAACCTCAACCTGTGGGATAAGGTGCTGGTAACGATGGGGAAATGGGATGAAGCCGGGTTTATCCCGCTGCAAGACGGCCGGCCGCACGACGGAAGTCCGCTCATGCCAAAGATTGCTGCTGCCACACCTTATGCAGACGTGGTAGAGGGAGAGGCTCTTGCATCCGAGGCGGTGAAGCGCAGCCTGCTTGCCAACAGCATGGTGCTGCTCTCGCAGGGAATTCCGTTGATCCATGCGGGAGATGAGCTGCTTCGCACGAAATATGGCGATCATAACAGCTATCGCAGCGGGGATGCCATTAACGCAATTTCATGGAGCCATAAAGAGCGGTTTACAGAGGTCTTTCGATATTATCAGGGACTCATTAGGCTGCGGCGCCAGCATCCGGCTTTTCGGCTGAATCGCAGAGAAGAGATTGAGAAGCATATGGAAATCATCCGCTGCAGTGACCGCGTCGTAGCCTACCGTCTCCACAGCCACGCCGGAAATGACGAATGGAAGCAGATCGTAGCTGTGTTCAATGGCGGCGTGGAGGCTGTCAGTGTGGAGCTGCCGCCGACTCTATATGGCTGGAATGTTGTCGTTAATGAGCGGGAGGCCGGTACAGAAGTGCTCTCCACGGCAGACGGTGCTGAAGTGACCGTACAAGGTCTGTCTTGTATGGTGTTGTATGAGGATCCGGAGCGGCTGAAGTCGGATCTGACCGAGGTTCACGTGAAATACGACCGGGAGGATGGGGATTACGCCGGCTGGAATTTGTGGGTCTGGGGCACGGGAGTTCAGGACGGCGAGGTTTCACTGACTCCTCGGGAAGACGGGGATGCAGGAGCCGTGTTCTATACTGCGGCTGACGTGAAGAAGATTGGCTGTATCCTCAGACTGAATGAATGGGAAGCCCGGGAATGGGAGCAGGACCGCTTTATTACCGTTCCGGAGGGGGAGAAGACCATCCGTATTCACATTCACAGCGATGGTGTTGATATTCGCCCCCATAATCTCGGCGGCAGGGCATCCTAGAAGCCCTTCCATATTCATGTATCTTCAACGTTTACCAGAGAATTCGGACATAAAAATGCCGCTTTGCAGCTGCACCTGCAAAGCGGCATTTTTATATATTTAAGAGAGGGGTACATATCATTACCCTGCATCTCTGAGATGAAACGCTTACCTCAAAAATGATTACCTACCAAGGAGAAGGGGTAATGGATACATAAGCTTGTTTCGTATAAGGAGGATGTTAAAGATGACGTCAAAAAGAAGCAGTGTTCAACTGGAAGCTGAGGTTCGAAATGAATTTACACGCGCCTCCCGGCGTACCATTCGGGAGAGCGGCGGTGTTCCGGCAGTTGTATATGGAGCAGGCACAGAAAGTATTCCTGTAACCGTCGATTTGAAAGAGGCGGCCAAGCTGTTTTATAAAGGTCGTTCAGAATCCTTCAAGCTAAATATTCAGGGCTCTGAATCTCTGCCCGTGCTGATCAAGGATGTACAGCAGCGCGCCGGCAAGGTGGTTCATGTAGACTTTCTCCATATTTCCATGAATAAGCCGGTTCGGGTCACGATCCCGGTCAGCTATCAGGGTGAAGCAGTAGGTACCAAGAATGGCGGCACCTTGCAAACGCAGGTGACCGAGCTTGAGGTAGAAGGCTTGCCGGGCGATCTTCCCAGCTCCATTGAGGCAGACATTTCTGCACTGGATGTCGGAGATAAGCTGACGGTGGGAGATCTTCAGATTCCGGAGAAGATCACACTCCATGCCGAGGATGAGGAGGTTCTGGCCTCCGTGATCGTTCCTCGTCTGGTTGAGGACACTGAGCCGCAGGAAGAGACCGGCGAAGAGGACGCGGAAGCCGGTAGCGACAGCGCGGAGGAAGAACCACAGGAGTAGCTCCGCCAGATACAATCATAAAAGAGCAGCCCGGCCTGGAATTATAGTTCCAAGGGCCGGGCTGCTCTTTGTCATTGATTTCGTCTAGCGTGCCATCCATCCGCCGTCAACGCACAGCACATGTCCGTTGACATAATCTGCTGCTGCAGAGGCCAGGAAGACCGCTGGAGCCCCGATATCCTTCGGAGTTCCCCAGCGTCCCGCTGGAATGCGATCTGTAATGGAGCGCAGACGGTCAGGATCATTGCGGATTTGCTCCGTATTATCGGTTTCGATATAACCAGGAGCGATTCCGTTAACCTGGATGCCGCTGGAGGCCCACTCGTTCGCCAATGCCTTGGTAATACCAGCAATGCCATGCTTGCTCGCTGTATAGCCAGGAACATTGATGCCGCCCTGATAAGAGAGCATGGAGCAGATGTTGATGATTTTGCCGCTGCCGCGTTCAATCATATGGCGTCCCGCAATCTGGGACAGGAAAAAGGCAGAGTTCAGGTTCAGGTCAATGACATCCAGGAAGTCCTGCATGCTGTGATCCTTAGCCGGAGTCCGGCGGATTACACCAGCGTTGTTCACAAGAATATCTACATGTCCTGTCAGCTCCAGCGCCTGATCGAAGGCTCCCTGCAGCTTGTCGCGGTCGCTGAGGTCCACTTCAATGCCGGAGGTGCTTCTTCCTAATGAGCGAATACTGCTCATAGTGTTCTCGCTGCTATTGTAGGATACGCAGACTACATCTGCTCCCGCTTCTGCCAATGCAACAGCGATCCCTTGGCCTAATCCGCGGGCTGCTCCGGTAACAATTGCGGTTTTGCCGCTCAAATCAAATACACTCACGTGCTTCAGCTCTCCTTCGTTATAATTCTGTAGAAATCAGGAATACGTGCTTATTCATTCGTTCGGCTTGAGAATCGTGACTCCAGCCTGCTCATACACCTGTCCGATGTCGGAAGGCAATTCGCGGTCGGTTAGCACAGCGGTAATTTCGTTCAGGCGGGCAAAGGTACGCAGAGCCGTCTGTCCAAACTTTTGGTGATGCACCACCGCGTATACCTCCTGTGCCGTACTGACCAGCGCTTGCTTGAAATCGATCAAATCGCCGGTATAAATCGTAAGGCCATGCTCGGGATGAACACCTGTTGCCGATATGAAAGCCTTCTGGATATTAAGCTGACTGATATATGCAGCAGAGTCCGGGCCTGCCAGCATATTGCGCACCCGGTAGCCTCCAGGGACGACCAGGCGGATCGCATCCTTGGCGGCAAGCTCGCTGATAATGTAAACATCATTGGTCACGACCGTCAGCGGCTCATTGGGCAGCCGCTTGGCAATCGCCAGCGTAGTGCTTCCGCCGTCCAGCGCGATAATGTCGCCTTGTTGAATCCGGGCCAGCGCCATCTCGGCAATGGCTGCCTTTTCATCGCCATGCTTGGTCAGCGGCTCTTTGGCCGGGAGGATGCCGAATTGGTCGCTCTGGGCCAGGACCGCTCCGCCATGTACGCGAAGCAGCAGGCCCTGTTCTTCCAGACGGGTCAGGTCCTCCCGAACGGTTTTCCCGGAAACCTCCAGCTGATCGCTCAGCTCGGAGACGGTAATTTCCTTGTGGGTGAGCAGCAGCTCCATAATTTTTTCATATCGTCTAATCGGGTTCATGTACATAATCCACTCTTCCTTAATGAATTGCGCCGGGGTCTTATCTTAATTCCTTCATGGATACAGGGTCCATATCGTCATAACGCTTGTTGTCTCCTGCCATTCCCCATACAAATGTATAGTTGCTTGTACCTACGCCGCTGTGGATAGACCAGCTCGGGGAAATAACGGCCTGCTCGTTGCGCATCACGATGTGACGGGTTTCGGAAGGCTGTCCCATCAGATGGATAACAGCTGCATCCTCTGGAAGGTCGAAGTACATGTAAGCTTCCATCCGGCGCGGGTGAGTATGGGCTGGCATTGTGTTCCACATATTGCCTTCCTTCAGCAGGGTCATGCCCATGACGAGCTGAGCGCTGTCGATGCCCTTCTGGTGAATAAAGCGGTAGATGACGCGGTCGTTCGAGTTCTTGATGTCACCCAGTGCACTGGAGTCTGCTTCTTCCAGCGTAGCCTTGGCTGCCGGGAATGCCTTATGCGCCGGAGCAGAGTTCAGATAGAATTTGGCCGGCTGAGAAGCATCGCTGCTCTTAAAAATAACGTCTTTAGTGCCCATACCGATATACAGGCATTCTTTGTGGTTCAGTGTGAATTCTTCTCCGTCCGCCGTAACGGTACCGGTGCCGCCTACGTTAATAATACCAATCTCGCGGCGCTCCAGGAAGTATTCCACGCCCAGCTCCTTCATGTCTGTATCCAGCTTCACTTCACCTTGTACAGGGTGAGCGCCGCCGATAATCAGGCGATCCTCATGGGTCAGCACAAGCTCCAGCTGATCGGGTGTAAACAGGGTAGGGATGTGAAACTCCTTGCGCAGTCGGTCAGTATCAAATTGCTTAACCTCATTCGGGTGCGAAGCAAAACGTCTCTCCATGATTCATTTCTCCTTTATGATCAATTAATGATGAACAAACAGGTTCATATATGTACAAATTACTCCATTTGAGTTCATATTGCAAGTCTACACCAAGTAATATATTTTACTCCTTGTCAGAGAGGATGAATGTAGCTAGAATAAAGGTACAACTTGTACGTACAAGTTATATTAAAACATCAATATTGCATAAATGTATGTACAAGTTAACTTCAAAATTACGCTAATGATATTGGAGGCGTTACGGATGAAATTACAATCGCGTTCCTTCTGGTTCGTAACCGGAAGCCAGCATTTATACGGGCCAGAAACGCTGGAGCAGGCGGCAGAGCACTCACGCATCATTGCAGCAGAGCTGGATCGGGATCCGTCCTTTACGTATCCCGTGGTATTCAAGCCGGTCGTCAAGACCCCGGATGAGATTTACAATCTGATGCTGGATGCCAACAGTGATGACAGCTGTGCCGGAATTATTACGTGGATGCACACCTTCTCACCGGCAAAGATGTGGATTGCAGGCTTGTCCCAGCTGCACAAGCCGCTGCTTCACTTTCACACCCAATTTAACCGCGACATTCCGTGGGATACTATCGACATGGACTTCATGAACCTGAATCAGTCCGCTCATGGCGACCGTGAATACGGTCATATCGGAGCCCGCCTCGGCATTGCGCGCAAGATCGTGGTCGGTCATTGGGAAGATGCCGATGTGCGAAGCAGCATTGCCGGTTGGATGAGAACAGCTGCTGCCTATAGCGAAAGCCGCCGCCTGAAGGTTGCCCGCTTCGGAGACAACATGCGGGAGGTTGCGGTTACGGACGGCGACAAGGTTCAGGCACAGATTCAGCTGGGCTGGTCGGTTAACGGCTATGGAATCGGAGATCTGGCCCAGATCATGAACCAGGTCAGCGATGCCGAGGTCAAGGAACTGCTGGAGCTCTATGGAGATCAGTATTCCATTGCTGCTGCAGGCTTGAATCAGGGGCCTGTCCGGGATTCCATCGCTTATCAGGCGCGCATCGAGATTGCCTTGAAGCAGTTTTTGGAGGAGGGCGGCTTTGGGGCGTTTACAACGACCTTTGAGGATCTGCATGGGCTGAAGCAGCTGCCGGGACTGGCTGTTCAGCGCCTGATGGAGGCCGGCTACGGCTTTGGCGGCGAAGGGGATTGGAAGACAGCGGCGCTGACCCGGGTATTAAAGGTGCTTGCGGGGAACAAGCAGACCTCCTTTATGGAGGATTACACGTACCATTTTGAACCGGGCAATCATCTGGTGCTGGGCGCACACATGCTGGAGGTCTGTCCCAGTATCGCTGCAGAACAGCCTTCCATTCAAGTGCATCCGCTGGGAATCGGCGGCAAGGAGGCGCCCGCTCGTCTCGTCTTTAACGGCTGCAGTGGAAGCGCGGTCAACGCATCCCTTGTAGATTTGGGACATCGCTTCCGTCTGCTGGTAAACCAGGTTGACGGCGTCAAGGTGGAGCAGGAGATGCCGAGCCTTCCTGTTGCCCGTGTACTCTGGAAGCCGCAGCCGTCTCTGCGTGAATCCGCAGAAGCATGGATTCTGGCTGGTGGAGCCCATCACACGGTCTTGTCCTATGCTGTAACGGCAGAAAATTTGTCCGACTGGGCTGAGATGGCTGGCATTGAAGCCGTCTTGATTGATCAGCACACCTCGATTCCGCGGTTCAAGAACGAGCTTCGCTTCAGTGAAGCCGCGTATCGTCTGCGTTAACACACGCTTGCTTGAATCCGCATATCCCTTTGGTTCCCCGGGCTGTGATACAATGACCAAAGCAATAGATAAAGAGATCAAGCAGCCCTGAGGTGAATTCATTGAACGAACGTAAATTACCTAAATATATGCAGCTGAAGCAGGAGCTTTTATCCTGGCTCGAAAGCGGAAAGCTGCTTCCGGGAACCCAGTTTCCGTCAGAGCATGAAATATCACAGCAATTTCAAATGAGTCGGCAGACCGTCAGGCAGGCTTTCAGTGAGCTGGAGAAGGAGGGCTGGCTGGAAAGAATCCAGGGCAAGGGAACCTTTGCCCGCCACCCTCATCGGGCGTATTCAGAACGGGTCAAAGCCGTAGGCATTGTGACGACATACATCTCGGATTATATTTTTCCGCATATTGTAAGAGGGGCTGAAGCCCGGCTTCGGGATCACGGGTATCGTCTCTTGTTATCCAGCACGGATAACAACAAAGCGAAGGAAATGGAGAGCCTGGCGCTGATGACCGGGGAGCCGCTCAGCGGCCTCATTATTGAGCCGACCAAGAGTGCAGAAGGGAATCTCAATTTGGCCTATTTCTTGTCGCTGCAGGAGAGGGGCATTCCGTTTCTTATGATCAATGAGAAATACCCGGAGCTGGAGTGCCCATGCCTGAGAGTGGATGATGAGCGGGGCGGCTACAAGGCGGCCCGTCATTTACTGGAACGGGGGCATCGCCGCCTGGCCGGCTTCTTCAAGACAGACGACCGACAGGGCGTGAATCGATTGAAGGGCTTCTTGAAGGCACACCGTGAAGCGGGAGTACATGCTACACCGGAGCTGGTCATCACCTACAGTACGGAGCAGAAGGAGCAGCAGCCCTACATGGAAGCAATCAGGCTGCTGACGACACTTGATGAGAGCCGGCGGCCCAGTGCGTTCGTATGCTACAACGACGAGCTTGCTGTGCGTTTGATTCAGGCTGCTGCGGCATGTGGACTTCGAGTTCCTGAGGATATTTCAATGATCGGCTTTGATGATTCGTCGCTTGCAGAGGCGACCGGTGTGAAGCTGACGACACTGACTCATCCCAAGAGCGAAATGGGAGATCTGGCAGCGCGTCAGATCATTGCAATGATTGAAGAAGGCGCAGCAGGTGAAGATATGGTGTTTGAGCCGCAGCTGGTGGAGAGATCGTCAGTGCAAGCAGTCGAGAGCACCTGATAGTTACAGGATAAACGTGAAAGCGATATATAAACGTCAGAGGGGTGGAATGAGCATGCTCGAAGCTCTAAAGGAGCAGGTGCTCCAGGCGAATCTGGAGCTGCCTCGGCATGGACTGGTTACATTTACATGGGGGAATGTCAGCGGAATCGACCGGGACAGCGGCCTGTTTGTAATCAAGCCCAGCGGTGTGCCTTATGATCAGCTGAAGGCGTCGGACATGGTCGTGGTAAACCTGGAGGGACAGGTTGTGGAGGGAGAGCTGAAGCCTTCCTCGGATACACCTACCCATAGGGTGCTGTACCGTGAGTTTACAGACATTGGCGGAGTCGTGCATACGCATTCACCAGGGGCGACCAGCTGGGCCCAGGCAGGACGTCCCCTGCCGGCATACGGTACGACCCATGCGGATTATTTTTACGGCGAAATTCCGGTAACTCGTCCCATGACGCAGGCAGAAATTGATGGAGACTATGAGCTGGAAACCGGAAATGTTATCGTGGAAACCTTTCAGCAGCTGGATCCTGCCGTTGTACCCGGGGTTCTGGTGCATGCCCATGCGCCCTTTGTATGGGGAAAGGATGCGCTGGATGCGGTGCATCATGCGGTGGTGCTGGAGGAATGTGCCAAGATGGCAGCGGCTATGCTTCAGCTGAATCCGGGGGCTGCACCGATGGCACAGCAGCTGCTGGATCGCCATTACCTCCGTAAACACGGGATTAACGCGTACTATGGACAGGGGAGTTAAACATTCTATTATAGCGGGAGGGACATCTATGAGTACAAAATATACGATTGGCGTAGATTACGGAACCCAGTCCGGCCGTGCCGTTCTGGTGGAGCTGTCGAGCGGGAGAGAGGTGTGTGACCATGTTACGCCATACCCTCACCATGTCATTGACGAGTCACTGCCCGGCTCCAAGGTTGCATTAGAGCATGACTGGGCATTACAGCACCCGGATGATTACCTGGAGGTGCTTCGGCGCTCCGTACCGGCTGTCATGCAGGAGTCTGGTGTTGATCCAGAGCTCGTGATCGGGATCGGAATTGATTTTACGGCGTGCACTATGCTGCCCGTCGATGCAGACTTAACGCCGCTGTGCTTCAAAAATGAATATGCCCACCAGCCGCACAGCTGGGTCAAGCTGTGGAAGCATCATGCGGCACAGCCGGAGGCAGACGCCATTAACCGGATAGCCATGGAGCGCACGGAGGATTTCCTTCCTCGATATGGCGGAAAAATATCGTCGGAATGGATGATTGCCAAGGCATGGCAAATTCTGAATGAAGCGCCGGACATTTATGAATCAGCGGACTTATTCTTAGAGGCGACGGACTGGGTGGTTGCCCGAATGACGGGGAACATGGTCCGCAACAGCTGTACCGCCGGGTACAAAGCCATCTGGCACAAGCAGGAGGGGTACCCGGACAAAGCCTTCTTCAGAGCGCTGGATCCGCGCCTTGAGAACCTGATGGATACGAAGCTTCGTGGAGAAGTAGTACCGCTCGGAGCAAGGACCGGAGGGCTGTCTCAAGAGATGGCAGACATGATGGGGCTGCACGAAGGCATTGCCGTCGCTTCCGGCAACGTGGATGCACATGCTGCGGTTCCGGCGGTCGGTGTCGTCACGCCGGGCAAGCTGGTTATGGCGATGGGAACCTCGATCTGCCATATGCTGCTGGGCCGTGACGAAAAGCATATTGAGGGCATGTGCGGAGTCGTTGAAGATGGCATCATACCCGGATTGTACGGATATGAGGCAGGGCAGTCGGCTGTTGGAGATATTTTTGAATGGTTTGTGGAGGAGTGTCTTTCGGGTGAGGTGAAGGCTGCAGCTGCTGAAGAAGGCCTGAGCGTGCATGCGTGGCTGGAGCGTGAAGCCTCCAGATTGTCTCCGGGTCAAAGTGGACTGCTGGCACTGGATTGGTGGAACGGTAACCGATCCGTGCTCGTGGATACAGACCTTACCGGCCTCCTGCTCGGCTTGACGCTGCAGACCAAGCCAGAGGAAATATACCGGGCCTTGCTGGAGGCAACCGCCTTTGGCACGCGAAAGATCGTCGATGCTTTTAACCATGGCGGGGTACCCGTGGATGCCCTGTATGCCTGCGGCGGGCTTCCTCAGAAGAACCGCCTGCTGATGCAGATTTATGCGGACGTGACGCAGCGTGAAATTTTCATTGCGGACTCTAAGCAAACACCGGCGCTGGGCGCGGCGATGTTCGCCGCTGTGGCTGCAGGAGCTGCAAACGGCGGGTATGCTACCATCACAGAAGCTGCTGTCAGCATGGCGCGAGTGAAGGAAGAAACCTACAGGCCGATTCCGGAGCATGCGGCCGCTTATGAGCAGCTGTATCAGGAATACAGCAAACTCCACGACTACTTTGGCCGCGGCGGCAACCCCGTGATGAAAACATTGAAAAAGCTGAAAGCAGAGGCTTCGGCAAGAAGCGCCCTTTCCATGTAGAATGCACGTCTGACGCAGCCGAGAAATGGTTAAGGATAGATAACACAATCTATTCGGAGGTGCGTCTTTGATGGAGCGGGCTTTTTGGAAAGAAGGGGTGGTCTATCAGATTTATCCCATCAGCTTCAAGGATTCGGACGGGGATGGGCACGGCGATCTGCGCGGTATTCTGGAAAAGCTGGATTATTTACAGGGTCTCGGCGTTACGATGCTGTGGCTGGGTCCTGTATGCAAGTCGCCGATGGAGGATTACGGCTACGACGTCAGTGATTATTATGAAATCAATGAGCCGTTTGGTACAATGGAGGATTTCGAGGAGCTGCTGCGAGAGGTGCATGCCCGGGGGATGAAGCTGTTTATGGACCTCGTTATAAATCATACCTCGCATCAGCATGCCTGGTTTCAGCAGGCCTCTTCCAGCCGGGAGCATCCGCGCCGCAGCTATTACATCTGGAAAGATGGAGTGGCCGGGGCCGAGCCGAACAACTGGATGTCATTTTCCGAGGAGTCGGCATGGAAGCTGGATGAGCAGACCGGCCAGTATTACTTGCGAATTTTCGATGTGACTCAGCCGGATCTGAACTGGGAGCATGCTCCCATGCGGCATGAGATGTATGAAATGATCAGGTATTGGCTGGACAAGGGAATTGACGGCTTCCGGCTGGATGCGATCAATATTTTGTCCAAAGAACCTGGATTTCCCGATGCTCCGGCGGAGGATCCCCATCCGCGAGGTCAGCGCTATTTCAAAAATGGACCAAAGGTCCACGATTATTTGCAGGAGCTGCATACAGAGGTATTCTCCCGCTATGAGAACATCGTAACCGTGGGTGAGGCGCCGAGCATTTCTATGGAGGTAGCGGTGCGTTACTCCGCTCCAGAACGGAAAGAGCTTAGCATGGTGCTGCTGATGGAGATGATCGGCATGGATGTGGAGCGCGGAAACCCGTGGAAGGTGCGGAGCTGGAGGCTTCAGGAGCTGAAGGATATTGTGAACCGGTGGTCCAAAGAGGTGTTTGGAAAAGGGTGGTATGGCACGTATCTGAGCAACCACGATCACCCGCGGATGCTTCCGCGCTATGGCGCAGATGGGGAACTGCGGGAGTTGTCGGGCAAGATGCTGGCGACTTTTTTGCATACTATACCCGGAACTCCCTTTATGTATCAAGGGGAAGAGCTGGGCATGACCAATGTGAAATTCTCCTCCATTCAGGATTATCGGGATAAGAATACCCTTGGCTTCTACAATAGGATGGTGGAGGAGGAGGGGGCTTCAGAGCAAGAGGTCCTCGACATGATTCATGCCCGCAGCCGGGACAGCGCCCGTACGCCGATGCAGTGGAGTGCTGAAGCGCAGGCCGGGTTTACGAGCGGTACGCCCTGGATCCCGGTGAATGACAATTACAAAGATATTAACAGTGAGGAGAGCATGAAACGCCCGGATTCTCTGTTCCACTACTATCGCCGGCTAATTGCCTTGCGCAAGGAGCAGCCCGTGCTGGCCTACGGAAATTTCAATATGCTGCTGGAAGATGAGGAGCATATCATGTGCTACACGCGAACGTATAAGGAAAAAACATGGCTGGTGCTGCTGAACTTTGCAGATCACGAGGTTACGACACGTTGGCCTGAAGACTGGAAGAGAGATTCCGGTCAAGCTGTGGCGGTGCTGGGAAACTATGAAGGACTGCCGGCAGTGGAGGAAGGAGGGCTCTTCAAGCTGAAGCCGTTTGAGGCTGTAATTGTTGAGGGGTAGACTCGCGCGTTCCACTAGAACATGTGAAAAAGGATGACCGAGAGTGGCTAAACCATCTCGGTCATCCTTCTTTAGGCTTCGTCCTCGTCCGGTAAATGTCCCGGTCTGCGATCCACTGTTTCATTGCCGTGACTGTTCTCTCGCTTCATCTCTTCCTTGTCTTTATTCTCGAGAATACCGCCGACGACATCGTCAATCATATCTGTAGCTCCGTGGTCAGGGCGGTCCGGCTCCGGAATGGGATCTACTCCAGGAAAGCGGCCGTCATAATCGGGATTTTTGTTAGCCATGTCACTCATCCTTTCTTCTTGGCCTATCTAGGATTGCCCGTTGAAACGTCAAGCATGTATAGAGGGCTTTGGAGATGCCTAATATCAGATGGGGCTGTGCTTTTTGTGGTATAAGTAACGAATAAACCGTAACGGGATTCCTGAATCAGCATCCGAACAAGGAGAAGTGCCAAGAGCAGCCGATCCGCTGTATTTTGCACAATTACGGGTTGACGAATGATCTATAATCAGCGAAGATCATGTCAAAGGCTTGCCATAGCGCCTGTTCGTTCATGCTATACATCAAGAGAGAAGGAAGGGAATCAAGAATGAAATTGTGGGAAAAAAATATTCCGGGGATTGAGCTGGAGGAAGAGGGTTCATTCGAGCCATATATTGTTCCACATGTCGTGGAGTCCGCTTCACCCCATGCTGCTGTCGTGGTGTTTCCTGGAGGCGGTTACTTCCGCCGGGCCGAGCATGAGGGGGACCCCATCGCGGAGTGGCTGAACAGCCTGGGCTTATCTGCTTTTGTGGTTCACTACCGCGTGAAGCCGACCAGATATCCGTATCCGCAGATGGACGGTATGCATGCCGTCAAGCAGATCCGGCACCGCGCTGCAGAATGGAACATTGATCCGGCCCGGATTGGCGTACTAGGCTTTTCGGCAGGCGGGCATCTGGCTGCTACCGTATGTATTCAGGCAGAAGAAGGACAGCCGGATGCAGAAGACCCGGTTGACCGCGTGAGCGCTCGACCGGACTTCGCCGTGCTGTGCTATCCCGTGATCTCCTTCACACAGCATCGGCATGAAGGCTCGGTCACCAATCTGCTCGGGGAGCAGCCATCGGAAGAGATGATTCGTAAAATGTCGGGCGAGCTGCAGGTAACTTCAAACGTACCTCCAACCTTTTTGTGGCATACTGCTGATGACGCTGCTGTTCCGGTGGAAAATAGTCTCATGTATGCAAGCGCTCTCTCTGCTCAGCAAATTCCGTTTGAGCTCCATGTGTTTCCTCATGGTCGTCATGGACTCGGACTGTCCGAGGAGGACCCGCAGGTTGCGCAGTGGACCGGCTTGTGTGCGGAGTGGCTGCGAAGAATTGAGGTTCTTTAGACTTGTGAGCTGAATTTCACCTGTAAGGATGAAGAAACATCACAAACGCCGGATAGACGATGAACCTCGTCCTCCGGCGTTTGTGATTACAATATTACGTACTGTGGCAGACTTTACCAAGCGTTAGAGCCCAAAGCATCCAGGGTAGCTTGAATAAAGGCTGGCTCGTCCTCCGGAGTACGGGACGTAATCAAATTACCGTCCGTTACCACTTCTTGATCCACGAATTGACCGCCGGCTTCGCGAACTTCGTCCTGAATACCGGGATAGGACGTCAGCGTACGGCCTTTCAGCAGGCCGGCTGCCGCCAGGATCTGCGGACCATGGCAGATGGCCGAGATCGTCAGCCCTTTCTGATCCGCCTCCTGAACAAAGGCTTGAATATCCTTGTCGTCCATCAGATGGGATGGAGATTTACCGCCCGGAATAATGACCGCAGCATAATCGGATGCCTGCGCGTCTTTAACAGCCAGGTGGGATTGGTAGGATACCGAGCCCTGCTTGCCTGTTAGCTCCTCATTTTCCTTCAAGCTGATAATTACGTTATCGTGGCCATTTTTGATCATAGCCTCATATGGGTTTTTCATTTCCGAGTCTTCAAAATCGTTAGCCAGCAAAAATGCAATCTTCTTTGCTTCAGTCATGATCGGTCACTCCTTCCTGAAATCATACTGTACAGTGTGCACCAAGAAAGGCGCGTACATGCTTTTTTTACCCGCTGGGAAGGAGATTCAAGCAAGAGCGGCCCATCCGCTGAGGAAAAACCGTTGCTGCACGGCTCAGCAGGCGTGATGCAGTGCCATAAGAATAGGAACTTTTTCACGTACAGGCACGACTGGGCTCCTGCCCACATACAATGAACAGACTGGAAACCGAGCGCGGCAAGAGGCCGGTTGCATTGTATTCTTCAGGAGGTGTCCCCTGTGCCTGGACTGTTTACCGCTATTGCACTGTTCATCAAAGAGCTAAGCCTGTTAGTGTCGTATGTGAAAAACAACGCGTTTCCCCAGCCCCTGACCGAAGAAGAGGAAGCGAAGCATCTACAGCTAATGGCTGAAGGTGACGCAGCTTCGCGTAATAAGCTGATTGAGCACAACCTTCGGTTGGTGGCTCATATTGTGAAGAAATTTGACAACACCGGCGAAGACCTGGAAGACCTGATCTCCATCGGCACCATCGGCCTAATCAAAGCGATCGAAAGCTTCCGAACGGGCAAGGGAACGAAGCTTGCAACATTCGCCGCTCGTTGTATTGAGAATGAAATACTTATGCATCTTCGTAGCTTGAAAAAAACGCGTAAGGACGTATCCCTGCATGATCCGATCGGCACAGATAAAGAAGGCAATGAAATCACGTTGATCGATATTCTAGGAACCGAAGCGGACGATATCGTGGATAAAGTGCAGTTAAAGATCGAGAAGAGCAAAATTTACCGCAACCTCGATATCCTGGACGACCGGGAGAAGGAAGTGGTCATTGGGCGATTTGGATTGGAGCATGGCGGAGAGGAGCGCACCCAGCGAGAGATTGCGAAGGAGTTGGGGATTTCGCGGAGCTATGTTTCGCGGATTGAGAAGCGGGCGCTCATGAAGCTGTATCATGAGTTTTATAAGGCGAAGCGATGATGGAGTATGGAATTTAGAGTCGGCTGTGCCAACGTGAAGCAGAGGGAAACCTCTGCTTTTTTGTGTTCAGGCATTTAACGCGGGGGGGCGTTTAGAATGGATGGGTTTCCAGATGATTGCTATGACAGCTCATGCGGAAGGGTGGTTTCTGCAGGATTACTTCCCGATTGTATATAGCTGCGGATTGCGGGCGCAATAACCGATTCCTCCAAGCAAATTATCGAATCGACTACTATTTATTTTTTAGATTTATAGGAGTTTGAAGAAGATGCTCAAGGACATATTCTTGCACAATCCGATTGACATAACAAAGAGGTACATCGAGGGGATGCGTTAGCACGAGGTATCGACACTGAAAACCCTGAGAGTCGAAAAGTTTCGGCTGGAAAAGAAGCGATTAAGCTCACAAGAGAATGTATTCATCAATTAATTGTTATTGATGGATTGGGTGGAAATAATTGAGCGAGCGCTCGTAGAGCGAAATAACTTAGAGGATTATACCGATTAAGTCTATTGACTGTAATCGTTTTTTACATCGGGTTGTGTCCATAACCTCAAGAAGTTTGACAATACCGGCGAAGACCTGGAAGACCTGATATCCATCGGCACCATCGGCCTAATCAAAGCGATCGAAAGCTGCCGAACGGGCAAGGGAACGAAGCTCGCAACATTTGCCGCTCGTTGTATCGAGAGCGATATCTAATATGCAGTAAACCCGGCCTACGATTCAGGCCGGACCAGAATAAAGTTGTTTAACCATGGATCTATCTGTTATGGAGAATCAATCCTCGTCACCAAAAATTTTGCGCCAACGGGCATTTCGCCCCTTCGTGATCGCCACAATATGCCCTTTCTTGGACATGCGGGCAAGTACTTGACGAATTGTAGGACCAGTGATCCCCGGACACCGCTCTAACAAATCAGCAACGCTAAAATCCCCCATCAAGTGTTGAATGACACCTTCCACTTGACGTGATTTCCAACCCCTGCCACGATCCAAATCCCCCATCCGTTGTTCAAACCGTTGATGACCTTCGATAAGCATTGTGAGAAAGTATTCAACCCAGGGACGAACGTCATTGGTTCCTTCATGCCAGCCTTGTGATGATTTTTGAAGGGTCGCATAGTATTGATCCTTGGTGTCCTCAATACATTTCTCCAAGCTAATATATCGACCTACCTCATACCCCGCCTGATAGAGCAACAGGAGAGTAAGGAGTCGAGCCATTCGGCCGTTACCATCTGGAAAGGGATGGATTGACAAGAAGTCTAAAATAAAAATAGCGATAAGCAGCAATTCGGGGTACAATGCTTCTTCTTTTCGCTTCCGAAACCCATTCACTAAGTCTTGCATTGCTTGTTTCGTTTCAAAGGCAGAAACAGGTTTAAACCGAATAATGGTTTCCCCTGAAGGGAGTTCTTCGGTAATATCATTGTCGCTCATTTTATAGCTTCCACCACTACCCGTCGCGTATTGCAGTAGATTTCTATGTAACTGCAAAATAACATTAGACGTTACAGGCATGTGCTCGTAGGATTCATGAATAACCTTGAGCACGTCACGATAACCGGCAATCTCAGATTCCGACCGATCTACAGGATCTACCCGTTCATTGACGATTTCAGTAAGACGCTTATTCGTCACCACGATTTTTTCGATTCGGTTCGAAGACTCTGTACTTTGAATCAATGCTACGTTTTTCATAGCTGTAAGAATTTCCAGGGATTGCTGAAAGTACAATGCCTGTTTCCCTTTAAATTCTGCGACACGTTGCAGCATGTTCATTGTAGTCGGACCCCAAGCAATATCCTTCATTCGATCAGATAAAAACATAAGCTTCATATACCTATCCACCCCCTTATATAACTACATATATTATACCAAAATATATGTAGTTATATAAGGGTTGAAAATATATAGTTTAAGCTCATGCTACCGAATCGAAGGAGGCCACCGAGAATCCATCCGACTATTAAATATTGAAAGTCTAAATGGGTCGATCATTTGTTCATGCCTTGGGGTTAACCAATCCAGTTTAGCAATATCCATAGTAATAGGGCCAAATGTACAAACAAATGAATTATATGATTATGTGAACTGGTTTAACAAACACCGGTTCATGGTTCACTAGGTTACATGACGCCCGTTCAGTATAAAACTGCGGCCCTTAAAAAAGTTGTTTGATTTTCTGTTGACAGTCCAGATTAATAAAAATTCGACCTTGGTGGAACAAAGGTCGAGGTAAATAGTGGACATTTATGGCCGTACACATAGATCAGGAAGTGTCCAAGGCTTTGGGACAAGGATGAGATTGAAAATGCAATACTCTCAGATGTTTCTAAGCATATGAATAACGGTACAAAATTCCCTGCAAACGGAACAACGATGCAAAATGTTGTGACGGTCCATGAAAATAAAGTGAGATACGATGTGAGACAATTATTGTTCAGGTTAGCTGATGGATAGTATCCTGCCCAGGCCATGTGTTGCCGGCAAACTTAATAATGGCATGATGAAATATGTTATAATGTTGTTTGTTCTAGCGGTGATCGTATGCAGATGAGAGGAATGGAATGAGCGTTGATTGAAAATTTTTGGAAAGAGTTACCTAAACCGTTTTTTGTACTTGCTCCTATGGAAGATGTCACGAATGTGGTGTTTCGTCAGGTTGTGAGTCGAGCGGGTAGACCTGATGTTTTTTTCACTGAGTTTACAAGTACTGAAGGCTACTGTAATCCAGATGCTATATATAGTGAGCGTGGGAGATTATATTTCACAGAAGAAGAACAGCCTATGGTAGCACATATTTGGGGAAATAACCCTGATCATTTTAGGGAAATGAGTATAGGTTTAGCGAAGCTCGGATTTAAAGGCATTGATATTAATATGGGTTGTCCTGCTCATAACGTCGCAGCTAAAGCTAAGGGCAGCGGGCTGATCTTACAGCCTGAGCTTGCAGCAGATATTATACAAGCTACTAAAGCAGGTGGATTACCTGTAAGTGTAAAAACTAGACTTGGCTACACTCATGTGGAGGAGTGGCGTGAGTGGTTATCCCATATTTTGCGACAAGATATTGCAAATCTTTCTATTCATCTACGAACCAAGAAAGAAATGAGCAAGGTGCCTGCTCATTGGGAGCTGATTCCTGAAATTAAACAGCTTCGTGATCAGATTGCACCCCATACATTATTAACGATTAATGGAGATATAGCTGATCGAAAAACAGGCTTGATGCTGGCAGAACAATACGGATTTGATGGAGTTATGATCGGTAGAGGTATATTTAAAGATCCATTTGCTTTTGAGAAGACGCCTAGAGAGCATAGCAGGGACGAAAAAATAGAGCTACTAAAATACCACATTCATTTATATGATCAATATGCATTAGAACTAGAGCCGAGACCATTTGTTCATTTACTTCGTTTTTTCAAAATATATATTCATGGATTTGATAAGGCAGATGCGTTGAAAAATGAGCTCATGCAAACGAAGTCAACAGATGAAGTGCGTCAAGTGCTACACAGCTTTACTAATGATCATGTTGAATAATTGCGAGGGTGTACACCTTGCCGGTTGACGAGTCGTTGTACGTAGCGACAAGGTGGGGGATGAACAAACGATATGAATGCTCTGTCCAGTGTAACATTGGAAGGGCATTTTTTATATCCTCGTCGAATATCAAACGACCCGATCTTAAGAGATAATCCAACCTTACATTCCTGCTGGTATATTCTCACTCCATATGATATACCATAAGGGGGTATGCTATACAGAAAAAGGAGTGAGGATACTGAACATGAAATGGATCAAGATATGCTTCTTTATTTCGGTGCTGATGGTGGCTCTAGCCGGATGTGGGGAAGAGGCTTCGCACCCGGCAGGGTCCACGCAGCACGAAGATCATGCTAGTCATTCAACGACTGGCGAAGTTCCTGAAGGGTTAAAAGAAGCAGCAAATCCAATGTTTCAAGCAGGCAGTCAAGTGATGATCCGGGACGAGCATATGCCCGGGATGAAGGGGGCCAAAGCGACGGTGGCAGGTGCATATGAGACGGTTGTTTATACTGTGTCTTACACTCCTGTGGCAGGAGGAGACGAGGTAACGAACCACAAATGGGTGATTCATGAAGAGATTCAAGATGCAGGTTCAGATCCTTTGAAGCCGGGAACAACGGTAGTTTTAACGGCCGACCATATGCCCGGAATGAAGGGTGCTGAAGCAACGGTGGATTCTGCTCAATCCACGACGGTGTACATGATTGACTTCATACCGACTACAGGTGGGGCCATGGTTAAGAACCATCAATGGGTCACAGAAAATGAACTATCTCCATTATAAAAGACAGCTCATCAACTATTCGGTCAAGCTGAGAAAGAGCCCTGCTTACATGGCAGGACTCTTGTCAGCTTCGCCGTTACCCCAGCATCGCTACGATCTTGCCTGTGACATGCCTTGTCGCGATGTCGGTTAGAGCAGCAGGGACCTCGTCCAGGGTAATGGTGCTGGAGAGGGTAGAGGTGATCTTGCCCTCTTGCAGCATGGAAAGCATATGATCTCCCATCTGGGCAAGCTTGCGCTGCTCGGCGAGATTGCCGGAAGCATGAACGCTGCCGAGCGCAATAGAATGGAAGGATAAGGGATGAGCAAACGAGATCGCCTCATTGATTGAAGGCGGTCCGGCAATAAAGGATATCTGTCCATTGAAGGCGAGCGCCTTTAAGGAGCGGGTGGCATTGTCACGGCCGACCGTATCAAGGACATAATGAACGCCAAGGCCGTCTGTAATTTCCAGCGTCCGCTGAACGAAATCCTCCTGCTGATAGTCGATGGCGTAATCGGCTCCGAGCGAATGTACATACTCATGCTTGGGCGCAGAAGCGGTCGTCAGCACGGTTAGCCCGGCTGCTTTAGCCAGCTGAATAGCAAAGCCGCCGACACCGCCGGCTCCGGCATGGATCAGGATATTCTGTCCTGAAGACACATGCATTTTGTGGAACAACGCCTGGTAAGCGGTATAGCCGGCACAAGGAAGTGCGGCCGCATCCTGAAATGAAATGCCTTCCGGAATGACAGAAACCGTATGTGCTGAGGTAACGCCGTATTCAGCATATCCGCCCTTTTGAGTTAGATCAAGGTGACAAACGACCCGATCGCCAACCGAAATATGGTTCACGCCGGCCCCGATCTCCTCCACGATGCCGGCAGAATCCAGTCCAAGAATATGCGGATAGCTCCAATGCGGATTGCCTTGATTTCCTGTTTTATAATCGACGGGATTTAGCGCGGTAGCCATAATACGAACCAGTACTTCACCTGGCTGGGGAGATGGTTTAACCGCTTCTCCAACTCTCATCTGACTGATCTCTCCGGGTCCTTGAAGCAGCAAAGCTTTCATTGCATGTCCTCCTTCGGATAAAAAAAGATTAGAATGAAGATAACGAAGCACACTTATTATAAAGAAGATGAAAGCTTACCGGAAGAAGGCACTTGGAAGTGCCTATCCTGGTATAGTTGATTTTATACCCTACAGGGTATAAAATAAGGCGTAATCCATAGTATACACAAACTACGAATACAGACGAAGGGAGGAGATCTAGTGTTCTGGCAAGCATTTTTACTGCTCGGCCTCGTGCTTTTTCTGCTGCAGCATCGCTTGGGGCCTGTGAAAGGGCTGAGATTTCTGGGCGAGGAGCAGCTGCTTCACATCAAGGAAAGTCGGCAAATACAGATCTTAGATATTCGAGACGCAACCGACTTCGAGAAGGGACATCTACCAGGGGCGATTAACATTTACATCGGCAGGCTCCCTTACGTCAGCATGAATGAGCTGGTGCCAGGAGAACAGCTTGTGATCGTCTCTTCTTCAGCTTATCATATCAGGAAAGCAGCAAGAATATTGAAGAAGTCGGGCTATACCGAGCTGGCAGCCTTTGTATGCAGGGAGCATGCTGCCGGTCGGAGTCAGGAGCAGCGCCGAGCTGGCATGGGCGCATGCATCTCATAAATCAGCCGGAAGCAGGCATCCACGAATAAACCGTAGACACAGCCGCAGTGAAGCGACAGGTCTACGGTTTATGGGTGTCTATGCCTGATATACGCATCCTGTCCTGGCTTCAGCCGTTGTTTAACCCTTGACAGCAGAGCCGACCGTCATGGCTTTCTCGACCTGTTCGCTAAACAGAATGTAGACCAGCACCGTTGGAAGAGAAGCGACGGTCATGGCTGCTCCCATCGCGCCCCAGTCGGTAGTGAACTGTCCTTGAAAGAACAGCAAGCCGAGCGGGAGCGTCTTGAGATCCTCATCGGAAATGAGCATCAGTGCAATCGGGAACTCGTTCCATGCTGCCAGAAAGACAAAGATCACCATCGTGGCAATCGCCGGCTTGACAACGGGTATCATAATCCGGTAAAAGGTCTGGTATATATTTGCGCCGTCAATGCATGCCGCCTCTTCCAGATCAAAGGGAATGCTGCGGAAGAAACCATAAAATACGAGAGTAGAGAAGGAAACATTAAACGCAATATAAGGCAGAATAATCGATCCATACGTATTGGTCAGATGAAAATCACGCACGAGGATCGCGAGTGGGATCATAATGACCTGAACCGGCACAAACATGCCGATCACGATATACATTTGAGCCAGCGTTTTGCCGCGAAATCGCATTCGGGCGACGGCATAAGCAAACAGCAGGGCGACAGCAATGGTTCCGATGACGGTGATGACAGATACCCACACACTGTTCAGGAAATAGCGCGGAACATTGAACTCGGTCATGGCAGACACGTAATTTTCAAACCGCAGCGTCCGGGGGAAGCCGAACGGATTCGTCACAAAGATCTCATTGTTGTCCTTGAAGGAATAAAACACCATCCAGATCAAGGGATACAGTGAAATGAGGGCATACAGCCAGAGAAAAATTTGCAGTAACGGTTGTTTACGCCTGAAGTTCATCCACATATGTTCATCCTCCTAGTACACAATCCGTTCCCGGGCAACGAGCCGGTTGATAGCAAAGGTCACAATCAGGCATTCAATGACGAGAAACGCAGCCGACGCGCTGCCGTAGCCGAACTCGCCAACGCGGAATGCTGAACGGTACATCATATAGGTCAAGGTATAGGTACTGGTGCCAGGGCCTCCCCCGGTCATAATGTACATATTTGCAAACGCATTCAAACCACCGGTAATCGCGAGGACTAGACAAAATTTATACGTCTCCGCCATCAGCGGAATCGTAATTTTCCAGTGTGCGGTCCAGCGTTCGGCACCGTCAATCTTGGCTGCCTCCATATATTGCTCGGGAATGGAGCGTGCGGCGGCCAGCAGCAGGGCGAAATGATAGCCCATATACTGCCAGGCGTTCACCATGGCGATGGCAAAAATGGCCGTTTTGCTGTTGCTAAGCCAGTCCTGGCGGTAGGACAGACCGAGGGCTTCAAATATTTTGTTTATCAGTCCATACTCTCCGTTGTAAATAGCGAGCCAAAGCTGACAGACGACCGTGATCGACAGAACAACCGGAATAAAAAAGCTGATCCGCAGCAGCTTGCGGCCCTTGATCAGGCCATCCGAGATGGTCAGCGCCAGCACGGTGCCGATGCTGATCTGCAGCACGGTTAGAATAAGTGCAAAGATCAGGCCGTTGTACAGCGAGGTATAGAAGAGGCTGTCCTCAAACATCCGCTTGTAGTTGTCCAGAAAGATGAAGGTTCCTTCCGTGAGGCCATCCCATTCAAACAGGCTCCGGTAAAACACCTGCAGGATCGGCCAAAAGACGAGCACCGTAAACAGTAGCAGGGCGGGAGAGATGAAGAGCAGGATGGCGGTCTTGTTTCCGAGAAATTTATTCATGCAGGCTCACTCCTCTGGCGTTCAATCTGGCGAAAAAAATACACACCGGCCTTCTCACCTGACCGGTGTGTACATGCTTCAGGTCGACTGTAATTATTTCAGAGCGCTTTCGAGGTCAGACACAAATTGCTGTGCCGAATAACCATCCATCAGCAGGCTCTGGCTGGCATCCTCAATCGCTGCCTTGAACTTGGCATTGGAGAGGCCCCAGGCAAACGCGGTTGTGCTTGTAATGTTGGGAATGTCCTCGGATAGCGTAACCATCATCGGGTCAAACGCCTTGGCCGGCTCCATGTCAACCTTGGTGGCTACAATCGGGCTGCCCTTCTGGGTGTACTTGAACTCCGCATATTTCAGTGCCATAAAGCTCGCAACCTCGGCGGCAAGATCCTTATGCTTCGTGTTGGCCGAGACAGCGAAGCCGCCCGGGCTTCCGCCGCCGCTGAAGGCCAGCTTGTTCTGCTCATACATGGCCTGATCCGGCGCCGGGTAGTACAGGTAGCCGGCCTTGTCGCCAAGAGCCTTGGTGGAAGCCTCAATCTCCCATTGTCCGTTAACGAACATGGCTGCCTTACCCTCATGAAACAGTGCTGCGGCCTGATCATAATTCAGGTTCGTTGCGCCCTTCGGCAGCAGTCCTGCAGCGACGAGGTCGATCACATCCTGGGCTGCCTTTCCATAGGCTTCGTCGCTTGGCTTCGTCTCCCCGCTGTCAAGACCTTTAATCCCTCTTGGATCATAGCGAGTTGCAAAAATATCATACAGTGCCGTAGTGATCCACTTCTCCTTGGCAAAAATCGACATCGGCGTAATGCCTTTAGCCTGGAAGGCCTCGATGGCTGTCAGCAGCTCCGCTTTTGTAGTCGGGATCGCCACGCCGTTTTGCTCAAACAGCTCCTTGTTGTAATAAATGAGCACGAACTCGTTGCCCGCATAAGGGAAGGCATAAATATGCTCGTCATCCGCGTACAGCGTGTTCATGGCGCTCGGCTGCATGTTGTCCTTAAATTTCATTTTCTCCGCATAGTCATCAAGCTGAAGGATATTGTTGGATTTGCGGAACAGATTGATCTGATCCTGACCGGCATTGAAAATGTCCGGAAGATTGCCTGTGGCTGCATAGGACTTCAGCTTCTGTCCATCGTCCTGGGCCTGAACCTCCAGCTCCAGCTTGACGTTAGGCATCTCCTTGGCCAGCTCGGCAGCAGCATAATCGTAATATCCCTTGGTGTCTTCATCCGAGTATTGGGCGTAGATGCGAAGTGTGGTTGTCTGCTCCTGTCCGCCCGCCTCCGGCGTACCGGCGCTTTCCTTGGAGTCACTGCCGCAGGCAGTTAATCCGAATACGAGAACGGAGCTTAAAAGTACGGCCAAGCTTTTTTTCATGACCAAGACCTCCCATAGACTGTGATCTGTTTATGCCTTTAGTATACCGGGCCCCGGCCGCTGAATTAATGCACTAAACGCTTGCAATTTGGATTATTCGCGCATGTAGGAGGATTTCGAATGCGGCAGATTTTCATATTCGCTCGGTGAATAGCCGAAGTATTTCTTAAAGGTTCTGCTGAAATAAGCGGGATCATGGTATCCGATTTCCTCTGCAATGTCAGACAGCCGGAGTGCCCGGTCGCTTGTCAGGAGAGAGGCGGCATGCTGCATTCGTTTTTGCAAAATATAATCCGTCACCGTCATGCCATGCGTTTTCTTAAACAGTGCCCGCAGATAGCTGGAGTTAATGTACACACTGGCTGCAATATGCTCTACCTTCAGGTCCGGGTCGGTGTAATGCTGATCAATAAAAAGCTTGGCGGCTTCGGCAATTTTGCCCGATTTGGTCTTGCGGTGCAGCTGCATATACTGGTTCGCCTTGTGAAACAGGCCGATGATCCATAGCTTGGCTTCTTCCATATTGGGCTTCGTTACAATGTCGCTGTATGGGTAAAAATCTTCACCGAAGCAGTCCTCAATGGGATGTCCATTCTCGGAGACGCAGGACAGGCACAAGGAGACCAGGCTCATGCAAATGACAAACACGTAATCGATCGTCATCTGCGCCGACTCCAGCTTCTCAAAAATCCCCTCCAGCTGATCCTGAACCTCCTCCCAGTTTCCCGCACGCATACTGACCAGCAGCGCCTCGTGCATGCTCGGCGTCAGCAAGCCGACCGGGGACTTGCCGGCGACCGCGGCATGGGTGCTGTAATTGATAACCTGGTCATACCCCAGCACAAATTTATGCTGCAGCGCGAGCAGCGCCTCTTTGTAGGAAAGGGAAATCTCGGCAGGTCCTTGGTGCAGCCTGCCCACGCCGATCGTAACTGTAAATTTCAAATACTTGCGGATGAGAAACTTCAGCTTCTCACAGCCCTCGACATAGTCTGCCGGCGGCGGGGCAGGGAAGGAGAGACCAAGAGAGCCTGGTCCTCCGTCACCGCTGCCGACTTCAAAGATACATACGATTCGCCCTTCCGGTCCGTTAAAGACGATATGATTGCCGGAGAACGCCATCGTCTCGCTCAAAATATTCATCACCGCGAACTTCCACAGCTCCCGGTCACTGATCTGGCGCCATCGGGCGTTCATATTGTCAATCTCGATGCAGGCCGTCAGGAAGCGGCCGCTCTCAGGGACGGCACCCTGCTCCCGCAGGATCTCACTCAGCCGGGCCTCAGGGTCTGCGAGCTCACCGCTAACGAGCCGGTTCAGATCCACCTCGCGCCGCATGCGCCGGCTGGACTGATGCGTCTCTTTATCCTCCTGGACCTTGAGAATATCCTCTTGAATGTGCAGGAGTGTCAGCAGCAGTTCTTCTTTGGAAAAGGGCTTCAGGATATAATCCTGCACGCCCAGCTTCAGTGCTCTTCTCGCATATTCGAATTCATTATGCCCTGTTACGAGGACAATAGCGACGTGGGGACTGCGCTGCTTCAGTGCCTCGCTGAGCTGCAGGCCATCCATAAACGGCATGCTGATATCGATCAGAGCAATGTCCGGCATGGAGGACTCCGCCTGGGTCAAGGCGTCCTGGCCGTTCTTGGCAACCGCGGCAATCGTCATCCCATATTCCTCCCAGGGCAGCAAGGTGCACAAATAATCTCGAAAAATCTGTTCATCATCCACGACCATCAGCTTGATCAAACGGTTCATTCCCTTCTGTGACAGGATTCCATGCTTGGGGCAGTGAGATGCGGACCGTGGTTCCCGAGTCTGGCTGGCTTTGAATTTGCAGGCCGTACGCCGGTCCGAAGAACAGCCGAATGCGATCATTGACATTTCTCAGTCCGTAGGAGGACCCCTTGCCTGCAGCGGGAGGAGAAGGGGCGGCGGCAGGATACAGAAGCCGCTCTGCTTGGTCTGCCGGCATGCCTTTGCCATTATCCTCTACGTCGATCTGGATGACGTCTCCATTCAGATCACACCGGATATGAAGGTGTCCGCCGCCTTCCTTTTCTTTAAGTCCATGATATATGGCATTCTCAACCAGCGGCTGGATGGTCAGCTTCAGAATCGGAACCTGATAGCATTCCGGACTGATCTCGATCTCATAAGTGAATACGTCCCGGTAGCGCACATGCTGAATAGCCAGGTAATCCCGAACAATGCGGATTTCCTCCTCCAGCGTAATGACCTCCCGGCCCTGACTCAGCGCAGCACGGTAGAAGTCCGCCAGCGCCTTGGTTGTATACTGCACCTCTCTCGTCCGGTTCATCTGGGAAAGGGCATAAATCACATCCAGAGTATTGTACAAAAAATGCGGCTTGATCTGGGCCTGAATCAGTGCCAGCTCCACTTCACGCTTTTTCTTCTGCTCCTGCATCACATTGCGCAGAAGCTCCTTGATCCGGCGCCGCATTTGATTAAAGCCGAGGACAAAGTAGCCAAGCTCATCGCGTGACTTGACCTCCAGCTGGACATCCAGATGCCCCTCCTGAAATCCTTTCATGCTGCGGGCCAGCTCCACGATCGGCCTGGCAATGATTTTGGACAGGAAGCCAGCTCCGAGGAGGGCGAAGAGGCTGCAGAGTGCCGCGACCGCCAGCAGTGTCCATTGCAGCTGCTCCAGTCCATTGGTCAGAGCTTGCAGGGGCGTGATGCTGACCAGCTTCCATCCCAGCTCCGGAAAGCTGCTGGCGGCGAGCAGAGAGCGCTCACCCTCTATCATTCGTGTGCTGGCCCCCTGGGGAGTTGAGCTTACCCAGGAGCGGATTTCGTCCTCCGGGATTACGGTGAGCAGAAGCTGCGGATCTGAAGCAGAAATTACCTTGCCCTGTCCATCCGAGATGAAATAGCGTCCAGACGGCTCGGCGTTCAGCTTCTGCAGCACCTCGGACAGCTGCTCCTCGCGAATGAGAAGAAAGAGCAGACCGAGAGAATCGCCGGTCTGAATGTTAATAATTTTCTTGCCCAGGGTAAGCAGGGCGGCATCCGGATCGGTCGTCAAATATTCCCGGCGCTGCATGGGCAGCCAGAAGTTAACGCCGTTCGTCTTCATGACGCTGCGGTATGCATCCTGGCTCTGGATGCTGAGGCTGCGATGCTCCAGCTCCGGATGGGTCCCATACACCTTGCCTCCGGCATCAATAAATACGATGGAGTCTACATCTGGAAATACGAGCAGCGCGAGGCTTAGCTGCGTGTTAATCGCGTTGTAACGTCCCAGCTCATTCTGGCCCGATTTCCGCCCCTCCTCCAGCACCCGGTTCAGGTTTAAGGCCAGCATGTTGGCGGCGCTGGCGGTATTGCGAAGCATGCCGTCAATTCGACTGATCGTCAATGCTGAATTTTGCGTAAAGCTCTGGGTTGACTTGCTGATGATGGCACTGGAGTAGATCGTATTGGCAGTATAACCGACGATCAGGAGCGGGAGCAGCAGCAGGGGAAGATAGACCAGCATAATTTTGGTCCGTATTTTCCGATTGCTAAACCATTGCCGGAGCTGCAGGGCTTTTTTATATAATCTCATTAGGGAGAGCCTCACTTTCTTCAAGCAGCCTGATGAAGACAGCATCCACTTAATTGTAAGCGTAATCAAGGGTAAGTGGAATAACAGGCCAAAGTCATTCGCAGCCGCTCTATACCAGCAGGCAGCTGCGTCATCATGAGGTCTGTGCTCCCTTTCTGCCAGCGGATCAGGATCTGAAGATGACCTGTCCTTGAATCAGGCGCTTCTCCGGCTGTGCCGCCGGATGCTGGATACGCCATAGCAGCTGGTCAACGGCTCTCTGGCCGAGGGTTTCCTGATCCACCCGGACGGTTGCCTTCAAAGCCGGAAAAGCGTGAGTTTGATCAAAGCCGGTAAAGACGCATTCCTCCAGTCCCTCCATGGAGAGGCTGCGCAGTGCATCCAGGGTATAAGCAGCGTAGAAATCATTCACGCATACGAGCACCTCGGGCAGTTCGTGCTGACGGAATACCTCCTCCAGCAGCTGAGGGAATGATGACAAATCTGCGGAGAGCAGCTCCGGGATCTGTTCCTGCTTCAGCCCCAGCTCCTCCACTGTCGTGCGAAAGCTTAGCCAGCGTTCCCGGTAGCTCTGCGCTTCAGAGGAGAAGCCGATGAATTGAAATGAGGTGTAGCCTCTTTCTGTCATGCCTCTCACGAGGGTCTCCATCGCGGACCAATTGTCTGTAAAGATATGATCACACGAAATGTGCGGATCCACATGATCTACCATAACCAGAGGAAGGTGAAAGCGCTGAACCTCCCGCAGCGCGGAGGTGGAGATATTGCCAATCGTGATGACTCCCGTGATCGCTTTCGGGTGGAGCAGGGAGTCCAGAGAATCACCGCTTACATCGGTCAAGGTCAACACCCGGATTGATTTCGCCTGCAGAGCTGCAGACAGCCCTTCAAACAGCGGACCCCAGTACGGTGATTCATCGTTCTGGTGCCTCAGGTTCGGAAACAGCACCAGTACGGTTCCGCCAGCAGGCAGAGCCTGATCTGTGGCAGGCCTGGCGGGAACCGGCGTCCGCATCGAAGCCGTCCGGTAGCCCATGTGCTCTGCGGTCTGAATAATAAGATCCCGAGTCTGGGGGCTGACCCCCGATTTGCCGGAAAGCGCCCGGGACACTGCATATTTGGACAGGCCTAAATGGTCTGCAATGTTTTGAATTGTGATTTTGCTGCGCATAACAACCTCCGTCAAGCTTTAATGATGATGCTTTCATGTCATGGCGATATAGCAGCGGCATTACGGAGACCCCTGTTTTCTTCGAAACTCTGAAGGGGACAAACCGGTAAACCGCTTGAAAAAAATACTGAACGTATGAATGGACGAAAAACACAGCTCCTCCGCAATTTCCGTCACCGGCTTGGTAGAGTGCAGCAGCTCATGCCTTGCTTTGTCCAGGCAGAGCAGCCGGATATAAGAGGCCAGCGGCATACCGGCTGCCTGCCGGAACTCCCGGGATAAGTGGGAGCGGCTAATATTAAACTGTGTAGCAAGCTCCTCAGGGGAGTGGTCATAGCGTATTTCCGCATGCAGGTAGTCAAGCGTTTGAATGACTGCAGGGTGCAGGGGACCCGGTTGAGAAATGCCGGTCGCCGGGTCCGGATTCCGGCATAAACGCAGCAGGATAATTAGCAGCTGCTGCAGCAGGGCGCCGGTCATTTCTCGATCGAGCAGCTGCGGCTCTTTCATTTCCGTAAACAATTGCTCAAAGAGAGCTCTCATGCTGCCGGTGGCATCCTTTGCGACCCGGCCAGGCCCAAGATGAATCAGCTCACGCTGGAGCGCGGGGAGCAGGGACGGCTTAAATCCTAAATAATAAAGAGTAAAGGGCGACTGCTCTTCGGCAAGACCATAGTGTGCTTCTCCCGGCTTGGTGATCAAAAACTCACCGTGGTCCATCCGATACAGCGTGTTGTCGATAATGTAAGAGCTGCTTCCACGGACTACATAGCACAGCTCGTAATGATCATGAGAATGCACAGCCGTATGCCAGTTCTGCTTGTGATTGATGCCAATATAGTAAATGAGGCTTTCAGTGCCGTACGGCAGCTCCAGACGGTATTCTGTATCACTCTGCAGCATCTGGCGGACCGCCGGCTTGGGATGCTGTAAGGTAGGCCCCTTCACATTCATTCCCCCTTCTCCTTCATCACATGATCAGCAAGTTTAAATTTACACGTCTCTATTCTAAATACAAGTCGGTCATTGTTCAATATGATAGACCTAGATTTAAAAAACAAACCAAGTAACGACAGGAGCGTGATCTTATGAACACACGTAACGTGCTGGAGGATGTACTGCCAAAGGAACAGGATATTTCTTTCTTTGAAGAGAACGGGTACTGGCTGTCACCGGTTATTTTCTCGGATGAGGAATTAAAAGAAATGATGGAGCACCAGGACCGTTTGTATCGTGGGGAATATGAAACCGGAAGGGAGCCGGCGTCGAATTGGATTGAGGGGCGTGACCGTCCCGGGGCACTGCGCAAGACAGACAACAGCCATTGGGCTGACCTGACGCTGCGCAAGCTCGCTACCGATCCTGTCATCGGGTCCATCGCCGGTCGGTTGATGAAGGCGGATCAGATCCGGCTGTTCCATGATCAGCTGCTGTACAAGCCGGGCCGGGGAACGGGAAAAGAGTCCGTGAATGTAGGCTGGCATCAGGATTATGTATACTGGCAGTGCTGCAGTGAGCCGACGCTTATCACGGCCTGGGTTGCGTTTCAAGATACAGACTTATCGAATGGAAGCCTGCAGATGGTTCCTCGCAGCCACAAGTGGGGCATGCTGAACATTAATGATTTTTTTGAGCAGAATATGGAGAAGCAGGAAGAGGAGATGGAGATTCCGGAGAACGAGAGGTTTGCTCCGGTGCCGATGATCATGAAAGCGGGTCAGGTCAGCTTCCATCACGCGCTCACGATTCACGGGAGCGGAGCCAATAATTCCTCCTCGCCGCGTAAATCCATGGCGGTGCATATGATGACCGGAGACACCACCTACCGTTACAGCCCGAAAGGGGATCACCATTTTAACGCCCAGATGATGCAGGGCCGAGAAGGCGAGCGGTTTGAGGGTGACGCATGGCCGGTCATGTTCGATGCTTCAAAGGGAAATTGATGATCCAATCCTTCAGCTGCGGTCTTCTTTCGCTAGGTTTGTGTTATGTATGTGTCAAATAATCTGACTTTTAAAAGTATTATGTTAAATTAAATAACATAAATGCGTTGATATTTGCTGGATCTCTGCATATAATGATCATCAAGGACGAAAGATAAGTGAAGGCCACTCCCATCTACCCGAATCTGTGTTAATGATACTAACACAGAAGATGCTGGAGCAGGCTGCCGACAGTCAATGGTGAATTGCTGGTTTATTCAGCGGTTAAATGGTGGGACTCATTTGTTGCAGGGCTAAACCCGCAATTCCCCAGTCTCAGGCGTGTCTGCTCTGCAGCTTTCTATTGTTGATTTTCGTCCTGGCCTGCCTGTCGGTGAGAAACACCCCCTCTCAGACCGTCAGGAGGCTCTTTTTTTATGCAAATTATAAATCAAAAGGCTGGGCGCCGATGAATCAGGTGCCCAGCCTTTTATATGGTCAGGAGCGTTCGAGAATGGTGTTCAGCGTCGTCTCGTCTAATCCTTTAACGAGCTTGATCAGCAGTTCCTTGGCCGCCTCGTAGTCATCGGTATGGATGATGGAGGAGGAGGTGTGAATGTAGCGGGAGCAGATGCCAATAATGGTAGAAGGAACACCGATGCCGCTGAGATGGACCTGGCCCGCATCCGTTCCGCCGGGAGATACGAAGTACTGGTACTTGATCCGGTGAGTGTCTGCTGTGTCCTGTACATACTCTACCATCCCGCGATGTGTCAGCATGGTAGGATCAAAAATACGCAGCAGGGCACCCTGGCCCAGTTGACCAAACTGGCTCTTGTCACCGGTCATATCATTGGCCGCGCTGGCATCCAGCCCAAAGAAGACGTCAGGCTGAATCAGGTTCGCTGAGGTCCGTGCACCCCGCAGGCCCAGCTCTTCCTGAACAGTGGCTCCGGCATACAGTGTATTTGGAAGCTCTTCGCCATGAAGAGCCTCAACCAGCTCAATGGCAAGCCCAACGCCGTACCGGTTGTCCCAGGCCTTGGCCATGATTTTTTTAGGGTTGGCCAGTGGTGTGAAATCACAGATCGGAAGAATCTGCTGTCCCGGTGTAATTCCGAAGGCTTCCGCCTCACTCTTGTTATCAGCGCCAATATCAATATACATACTCTTCATGTCCACAGGCTTGCTGCGCTGGGCATCATCCAGCAGATGAGTCGGTACAGAGCCGACAACCCCGACGACCGGCCCCTGCTTGGTTATAATCTGCAGGCGCTGGGCCAGTACAGTCTGGCTCCACCAGCCGCCCAGCGGCTGGAATTTCACCATACCCGCTTCTGTAATGCCAGTAACCATAAACCCGACCTCATCCATATGTCCGGCAACCATGACCTTTGGACCCTTCTTCTTGCCGCGCAGCACGCCAAAGATGCTGCCAAGCCGGTCCTGGACAAATTCGTCAGTGTACGGGGACAGCTTCTCCTTGACCAAGGCACGGAGGTCACGCTCAAAGCCGGGAGCAGCCGGAAATTCTGTTAAGGTGCGGAGCAGATCCAGGGTTGATTGTTTCATGCTATAAACTCCTTTGTTCGCTGTAAATTTTAATATTGCACTCTTTAGTATGCGCTGTTCCGACACAAAAGTCCACGCACATAGCTCTCCTTGCAGTCAGGTACATATCCATGCAGCACTGAATACCATATCTTAATTTCATATCCTCTAGGGCACAGGGAGGGAGAGCAATGAGATGCCGGCCTTGGGAGCGTGATCCATGCCGGCGGCTTTGGCAGAGCAGGCTTATGATCCTGCTGCTGTTTGTGCTGCTGGTCATCGTGCTTCTCTTATAATGTCCTTGTCCGCGGCGGCTGCAGCGATGCCGCCGCGGGCATGGATGATTTACCCAAACATAAAGCAAGTCTTTACAATCCATAATGTTATTAACAGCGCCGGGATATAACCGGCACAGATTTAGGTTTGAATTTACAGCGGAGGTGCTTTTACATTGCCAGACTCCAAGTCCAGCTCTAATACCGGCTCCAAGGTCAGCTCCATGAGTGCAGAGGAATACAAAGCGGTCGCTCAGAAGCATCAGCCGCCGGGTCAGATTATGAAAAACTGCCTAAAGGCCTTTGTTGTCGGCGGCTTCATCTGCATTATCGGACAAGCCATTCAGCAGTTTTTTATGACGTTTTTTGATATGAGCACGAAAGAAGCCTCTAACCCGACCGTAGCGGTCATGATCCTGATCTCTGTCATTTTGACCTCCTTCGGGGTGTACGACAAGATTGCTCAATGGGCAGGGGCGGGGACGGCTGTCCCGGTCACCGGCTTTGCCAACTCCATGTGCTCTGCCGCGCTTGAGCATCGAGCAGAGGGGCTGGTGCTGGGGGTAGGAGCCAGCATGTTCAAGCTCGCGGGCTCGGTCATTGTGTTCGGTACGGTGGCTGCTTTTGTGATCGGAATTATATATGCCCTGCTGGGTGCCGGAGGAGGCCAGTGACGTATGAAGGTTAACGGACAAACCTGGGAGTATGAGCATCGGCCTGTCATTATTGGGTCCTCCTCCATTGTCGGCCCGGAAGAGGGCGAGGGACCGCTTGCCGAGGATTTTGACTTCATCTACGACAACCTTGAAATTAATGAAAAAACCTGGGAGAAGGGCGAACGCCGCCTTCTGGAGGATGCGGCCCGAAAAGCACTGGAGCTTGCGGGGATTCAGGAGGAGCAGCTGCAGTTCTATGTCGGGGGAGATCTGATGAATCAGATTATTAGCAGCTCCTTTGCTGCCCGCCAGATGGGCGTTCCTTATCTCGGCGTGTTCGGGGCCTGCTCAACCTCCATGGAGAGTCTGGCGGTGGCCTCGCTTCTGGTGGATTCCGGCGCAGCCCGGTATGCGATGGCAGGGACCGCCAGCCATAACTGCACCGTAGAGAAGCAGTTCCGGTATCCGACGGAATACGGCTCGCAGAAGCCGCCGTACGCCCAGTACACCGTAACAGGTGCAGGGTGCTCTGTCGTCACGAACCAAGGGAAGGGACCGCGCGTTACACATGCCACCATTGGCAAGGTCATGGACCTGGGTGTCAAGGACCCTTTTAACATGGGCACGGCCATGGCCCCGGCAGCGGCCGACACGATCTCGGCGCACCTGAAGGACACCGGGCGCACCCCGGATTATTACGATTTGATCGTCACAGGAGACCTGGCTTCTGTCGGGCATCCTATTACCCGGGAGCTGCTGCTGCAGGAGGGCATCGCCATGGATCAAACGAACTTCATGGACTGCGGCCTCATGATTTACGACCGCGACAAGCAGAAATACGCCCTGGCGGGCGGAAGTGGCTGCGGCTGCTCTGCTGTCGTGACCTACGGTCATATTTTGAAGCAAATGAACAGCGGGAAGCTGCAGAAGGTGCTGGTTGTCGCCACGGGAGCACTGCTGTCGCCGATTTCATATCAGCAGGGAGAAAGCATCCCCTGCATTGCACATGCCGTATCACTGGAGATGGGAGGTTAAAGACCATGCAGTTTCTCTGGGCATTTCTGATCGGGGGCCTGATTTGTGTCATTGGACAGCTGCTCATGGACGGAGCCAAGCTGACCCCCGCCCATACGATGAGTACCCTGGTGGTGTCGGGTGCGGTTGTTGAAGCCTTTGGACTGTACGATCCTTTGGTTAAATTCGCGGGGGCGGGAGCCTCAGTTCCTATTACAAGCTTCGGAAACGCTCTGGTTCATGGGGCGCTCACCGAGCTGGAGCGGGATGGCTGGATTGGTGTTGTCACGGGTATTTTCGAGGTGACGAGTGCCGGTATTTCGTCAGCCATTATATTCTCGTTTCTGGCGGCGCTGTTTGTCCGGCCAAAGGGCTAAGTCCATAACTATTCCAATAGAAGCATGGCGGGATCGGAGGCATTCTCCGGTCACTGCCGTGCTTCTTGTTGTTTATAAGGGGGGCTACGGCAGAAAAAAAGGGCGGGTTCAAGGGGGCGAATGTACTCTGCGCCCGGGATCATGTACAATAGTTGTAAATCAACTATTTATTCCCTAACAGGAGGTTTATCATACATGCCCGTAAGCCAAGAATCGATCCGCATCATCTCATCCGTGCGATCCAACCTGGAATCGTGCCTGCTCGGTAAGGAGTTTGAAATTCAGCTGCTGCTTACCGCCATGCTTGCCGGCGGACACGTATTGATAGAGGATGTACCGGGAACCGGGAAAACCCAGCTGATCAAGGCTCTTGCCCGAACGATGCAGGGGGATTACCGCCGGATTCAATGTAACCCCGACATTTTGCCGAGTGATATTACCGGAGTTTCTGTGTTTCATCCCCGGGACGAGCAGTTTTACTTCCGTCCGGGTCCTGTCATGACTCATATTTTGCTGGCTGACGAAATCAACCGGGCGACCACGAAGACGCAGTCTGCGCTGCTGGAGGTCATGGAGGAGCGAAGTGTAACGGTGGATGGCGAGACGCATGAGCTGCCGCATCCCTTTATGCTTTGTGCGACACAGAATCCGATTGACTTCGAAGGCACCTACATGCTGCCGGAGGCCCAGCTGGACCGCTTCATGCTGAAGCTTAGCCTGGGGTATCCCGATGCCAATACCGAGAAGGAGCTGCTCTTCCGCTCCCGTCACGGCCAGATGACGGACAAGCTGCAGCCGGTCACCTCCATGGAGACCATCGCTTCCATACAGCGCGAAATCCAGGATGTGTTTCTTGGAGAGCCGGTTGCGGACTACCTGCTCGGCATTACCAGATCGACGCGGGAGCATCCGGCAGTTCTGCTGGGGGCGAGCCCTCGGGCGACGATCTCCTTCATGAATGCCGTGAAGGCCTACGCTTTTTTGCAGGAGAGAGATTATGTGCTGCCCGATGATGTGAAAATTCTTGCGCCATATGTGCTGTCCCACCGGATCATGCTGCGTCCGGAAGCCCGGCTGGATAAGACGACGACGCTGTCCGTACTGGAATTTATTCTGCGGCAGGTCAAAGTGCCGGTTCAGATGGGGAGATAGGCCATGCGCCATCAACGATCCATGTCCATGAAAGGCATCAAGCCGGGAAATCTCGCAGCGATCCTTACTGTTTGGTGCATGGTGCTGCTATATGTTCTTTTTCAAGGCGGCAAAACCTCGCTTATGCTCTTCTCCATGGTCAGCCTGCTGGCCATCTATCTGATCGGCTTTGGCATGGGGGGAGTCAACCGGGTCAAAGCGGCTCGAACGGTAACGGCGTCAGACCAGCAGGAGGGTGTGCTTCATGCCGGGGAGCAGGTTCAGGTCAGCATTCAGGTTACCGTTCCGGGCCTGCTGCCCATGCCGTATTTGATTGTGCGGGAGGTACTAAAGCGGCATAACGGGGATTCCTGGTCCTTTGAGGAAAGTGTAATCCCGAACCTGCGCGGCACGGGAGAACTGCTGTTCCAGACACCTGCTCTGGAGCGTGGCCACTATACCTTTCAGCGTACAGAGTGCGTTAGTGAGGATATCTTCGGACTGATGGAGCATCGCGGAGGCTTCGAGCTGAACACCTCCTTCCGCGTACTCCCGAGAACGATTCCGCTATTGGGATGGCAGCGTCAGCTTCGCAATGTTCGCGGCGGCGGGGCTCAGACAACCACCGCAGCCTCCCGGCGGGAAACAACACAAATTAATGGAGTTCGTGATTATGTGTACGGTGACCGGATTTCCCGGATTCATTGGAACGCTACAGCGAAGACCGGCTCCTGGAAATCGAAGGAGTTTGAGCATGAATCTTTTCCGCAGACCCTGATCCTCCTGGACTGCAAAGCCCAGGGGTACCGCAGCACCGCACAGTTTGAAACGGCGGTGTCTGCGGCAGCATCTTTGCTGGAATCCGGCGCTCGGGAGCAGGCCGGCATCGGATTGTTTACCGCAGGCAAGGAGAACAAGCTGTTTATGCCCAGCACGTCCCAAGGGGAGCGGATGTCCATGCTGCAGCATCTGGTCGATGTAGATGCTGACCGGAAGGAGAGCCTGCTGTCCTCGCTGGAAAGGTCAGGGCGTGAGCTTCCCAAAGGCTGCCTGCTGCTGATCATTACTCCGGAAGTAGGAGAAGAAGCGGTGTCATGTATCCGATGGGCGGAGAACCGTGGCATGAATCCGTGTTTGTTGAAGATTGCAGCTGCAGAGAAGTCTGCAGAGCCCGGAGATTACACTTCTTATCTGCAATCCCGAGGACTGCTGCTATACACAGTCTCTTCTCTGGAAGAGCTGCCGCTTGCGTTAGGAGGGAGGGCATCATGACACATAAGCATCATTCCTCCTGGCTGCTCCATATCCTCAAGCTCTTATGGATTTGGCTGCTGCTGCAGCAATGGGTGTCTTTCACGGAGCCGCTGCTGTTTGAAGAGACTACCGCTGGCATCATGACAGCGTTAGCTATTACAGCCGTCATTGAGGCGATGGTATTCCTCAAGCGAATCATTCGGGTACCGCTGCAGCTGGCACTTATTGTGTATGCCGTCTTCCAGACGCTGTCCAGCTACAGTATTCCGGTCCCTGACCGACTGGGTGAGATCTTCCGAGATGATCAGTACCAGCATGTGCTTCCTTATATATGGTTTGCGCTTGCGGCCTGGGCGATCTTTAACTTTATAGCGGTATGGGTGAACAGCAAGCGCAAGGTTTTACTGGTCGTCGGCCTGAATATTGTGGCCTTTGGTATTCTGGATTCCTTCACCGCCACGGAGCTGTGGAAGGAAACGGCTTGGGTTGCCGGTATCGGGATGGCTTGGCTGGTGACCGAGCATTTCAACCGGTTTCGCCGCCGTTTTCCGCAGGGCTGGGCACTTCTGCGAAGAAATCCGCTGAAAATATTGGGTAACATTCTGGTCATCTTCTCGCTGATTATATTTGCCGGCGTTAATATGCCGACGGTTCAGCCCTCGTTAACAGACCCTTATACGGCCTGGAGAGAATGGAGAGGTATGCCTCTTTCCAGCGGTTCTGGCGGCCTCGGGGGCCTTGGAACCCTGCTGAATCCGGGGGGAGAGAGCACCTCCGGCTATGGGCGGGAGGATAACAACCTGGGAGGCGGCTTTAACTTCGACTATTCTCCGGTTATGTCGATTGCCTCGGAGGAGCGAAGCTATTGGCGCGGCGAGACCCGCTCTACCTACTCCGGTACAGGCTGGACTAACAGACAGAGAACTCGCGGGAGCCAGTCGATTGATCCCGGTCAGCAGCTTCCATCAGAAGGACAGGGCAGCGTGCCGTCCACAACGGTGGAGCAGAGCGTAACGATGCTGAATGATGAGGTTTATCCGGTTCTGTTCGGAGCGTACTCCATGTCCCGCGTCGATGAGGTGGAGCTGCCACAAGACAGTGAGCTCCGCTGGAAGAGGGAGGGCGCTGAGCTTCATTTCACATCCGAGTCCAGACAGCCCGCCTATCCGAAGCAGTATACCGTTACCTCGGAGATTCCGATGATTTCGTGGGAGGAGCTGAAGGAGAAATCCGCAGATGAGCTGTATGCTAATGCTCCGATGGATGTGAGCTATTACCAGATCCCTTCCGATTTCCCGGACCGGGTCCGCGGGCTGGCCGAGGAAGTGACACAGAACGGAGACACCCCGTATGAGAAGGTATTGCTGCTGCAGCAATATTTGCAAAGCAGTGAATTCTCCTATACGAATGCTCCGGATCTGTCTAACAAACGCAGCGATGATTTTGTAGACAGCTTCTTGTTTGAGATCCAGGAAGGCTATTGTGATTATTTCTCCACCTCGATGGTCATGATGGCCCGTTCTCTGGATATTCCCGCCCGATGGGTGAAGGGCTACGCTCCCGGCAACGTCCCGAATGAGCAGTATATGTCGCCGGATGGCACCAGAACAGCCTCGGGCAGCTATACGGTAACCAATGCCGATGCCCACTCCTGGGCGGAGATTTATTTCGGGGAATACGGCTGGATTCCGGTCGAAGCGACGCCAGGCTTCACGATGCCGATTCTGGCAGGGGCAGAGCCCCAGGAGCCTGTTGCTGAAGAGGAGCCGGAAGAGGAGACGCCTGCAGAAGAAGAGGAGGAAGAGGAGCAGGCTGCTGCTCCTGCAGCCTCGGCTTCAGAGGACTCTGGCAGCTTGACTGCGCTGCTTGGAACTGCCGCTGGCATCGTTCTGCTGCTGTGGCTCGGTTATGTTATTTGGAGAAGACGCTGGAGCTTCCGTTTCCTGAGAGCCCGGCTGTCGACTGGCAAGCCGCTCACTCCAGCGGATAAGGTAGTGGCAGAGACGGAGCGCTGGCTCCGGTCTGTCCGCAGGAAGGGCCTGCAGCAGGGACATAATGAAACGCTCCGGGAATCCGTGCTCCGGTGGAGGGAGCAGCAGCCGGCGCTGACGCCGCTGCTTGAGCCGCTGCTTCGCCGCTTTGAGCATGCGAGGTACAGCCCGGTTCAGGTGGAGCCGGAGGCGTGGCGGGCTGTTCATGAAGATGCAGTTCGGCTGAAAAAGGGTATAAAAAAGGCAAAGACCGTATGATTGCTGCCGTTCGCCTTCCTTTTACGGAACGGCGGGCGGCTTTTTCATGAAGGACGGGGCCTTTAACCCAAAAAAACTGATGCAAATTCATGAATGGGGCTATCCTAAATCCAGGAGCTGTTTATTTAGACTAAGCTTCTGGAATATGGTATAGTTTTTCCTATGAAATTGAGGTGAATCCATTGTTTAAGATGCTTATTCCCAAGGAAAGAGTCAGTACCGTATTCGATATTGATCTGGAGGGGCTATACGAGCAGGGCTACCGAGGAATTATTACGGATTTGGATAATACCCTGGTGGGAGCCAAGGCGCCTCTCGCGACACCGGAGCTGCTGGAATGGTTCAAAAAGGTGAAGGAAATCGGATTTCAATTAATTATCGTATCCAATAACCAGCTGGAGCGCGTATCGAAATTTGCCACTCCGCTGGATATTCAATATGTGCATGAAGCCCGCAAGCCGAGTAATCTGCCCTTCCGTAAAGCGATGAAGATGATGAATCTGACAGCGGATCAAACGATCGTGGTCGGAGATCAGATGCTTACAGACGTGTACGGCGGAAACCGGCTGGGCTTATTCACCATTTTGGTGCTGCCGATTGCGCTGCATGATGAGGGATGGGTTACGCGTTTTTTCAATCGCCGTGTAGAGCGCATTGCGCTAACCCGTTTGCGCAGACTGGGATTATGGAAAGAGGAGGACAAGGAATGATTGAGCCGGCAGGCGGACAAGACATCAAGAAATGCAGGGGGTGCGGTGCTGCACTTCAGCATGAATCACAGGACAAGCCGGGGTATTTGCCAGAGAAGGCAGCCGGCCGGGAGCCGGTCATTTGCCAGCGCTGCTTCCGAATTAAGAACTACAACGAAGCGGCCGCGGTCGCTGTGGACCAGGATGAATTTCTGCGGCTTCTGGGACAAATCGGTAATCAAGAGGCGCTTGTCATTCATATCGTGGATATTTTTGATTTTGAAGGCAGCCTGATATCGGGCTTGCAGCGCTTTGTAGGCAACAACCCTGTTATTCTGGCTGTGAACAAGATTGACCTGCTCCCCAAAGTGACGAATTGGAACAAGCTGCGCAACTGGGTGCAAAGACAGTGCAAGGAGCATGGGCTGCGGACGAGCGAGATTGTTCTCTGCAGTGCCAAGAAGAACCAGGGCTTTGACCGGCTTCTGGAAACGATCGCTGAAACGCGGGGAGACCGGGACGTATATGTAGTTGGCGCGACCAATGTCGGCAAATCGACCCTGATCAATCGTTTGATCCGCGATTACAGTGATCTCGATGAAGAGCTCACCACCTCCCGTTATCCCGGTACGACCCTGGATATGGTTCATATTCCGCTGGATGACGGACGTGCGATTATTGATACTCCGGGAATCGTTTACCCATGGAGATTCAGTGAGTTGGTGGTTCGGGAGGACTTGGGCGTGGTGATGCCAGAGAATCCGCTCAAGCCGCTGGTCTATCAGCTGGATGAAGGACAGACCTTGTTCTTCGGCGGAATGTGCCGGTTTGATTTCATTCAGGGAGCACACCAGTCGTTTACTGCCTTTATCAGCGGAAGCTTGAAGATTCACCGTACGAAGCTGGAGCGGGCAGATGCACTTTACGCAGATCATGCGGGCGAGCTGCTCTCACCACCCTCCAAGAAATCTCTGGAGCACATGCCAGACTGGACGCGTCATGAGCTGAGAATACCGAAGGGCTCCAATTGGGATATCTTTATCTCGGGCCTGGGCTGGATCAAAGTGAATGGGGATCAAGGCGCTTTAACCGCTGTGCATGCGCCGAAAGGCGTGAGGGTACTGACACGCCCGTCTATGATTTAAGCAGGGCTTTACGGACAAGCTCAAGCTAACGAAATGGGGAGAAGGGAAATGACGGGGAGCGAACAGCTGGAACAATACAGCGGGGCTTTACTGCTGGGGGTATTGGGGGACCCGATCGCCCATTCCAAATCGCCGGCGATGCATAATGCGGCATTAGCGGCATTGGGGGCAGCGGGTCACTATGTGCCGCTTCATGTGAAGCCGGAGCAGCTGCAGCAGACTATGGAGGCGATCCGGACGCTCGGCTTTCGCGGAGTGAATGTGACGATTCCGCACAAGGTTGAGGTCATGAAGTACTTGGATGAGATTGATGAGAGCGCAAGAATGATCGGGGCGGTCAACACCATCGTGAATGATCAGGGCCGCCTGAAGGGCTACAATACCGATGGTATCGGGTATGTGAGATCTCTGAAGGAAGAGGCTGTTCCACACCTCAGCGGCAAGCATGTCGTCGTATTGGGGGCGGGCGGAGCTGCGCGGGGTATCGTCCATGCGCTCTCTCTGGAATCACCGGCCCGGATATCTATCATCAACCGTACGGCTTCAAGAGCGGTGCAGCTGGCTGAGGATGCCGGGCTTGGCAGCGCGGCCCAAGGGTACGGAGAGGCAGAGTCGGAGACAGTGATGGCTTCTGCAGAAGTCATCATCAACACGACCTCTGTCGGAATGCATCCGCATGTAGATGAGCTGCCGATTCGTGCCGACTGGATTCCAGAAGGAATCGTGGTCAGCGACCTCATCTACAATCCGCTGAAGACGAAGCTGCTGGAAGTCAGTGAAGCTAAGGGCTGTAAGGTCCACAGCGGGCTCGGGATGTTTGTTTATCAGGGGGCGTATGCTCTGGAGTACTGGACGGGGTTGCCCGCACCGGTAGAAGTTATGAGGCAGGCTGTACTGGGCAGCTTCTGAGAGCTGGCAGCAGCCAAGAATAGCATCACATTTGAAATGGATAAGGGAGTAATGAGATAGCATGTTGACTGGAAAGCAAAAAAGACATTTACGGGCACTCGCCCACCATTTGGATCCGGTATTTCAGGTAGGCAAGGGAGGCAGCAATGAGCACTTGATCCGTCACATCAACGAAGCGATCGAGAAGAGAGAGCTGCTCAAGGTGTCGGTGCTGAATAACTGCATGGAGGAGCCGCGTGATATCGCAGCGGAGCTTGCCGAAGGAACCGATGCAGACATCGTACAGGTTATCGGCAAAACGATTGTGCTGTACAAGGAATCCAAGGACCATAAGACCATCGAGCTTCCTTGACCCTACAATAAGAGGAGGCGAAGCCGATGAAGGCAGGGATCATGGGAGGGACATTTGATCCCATTCACATGGGTCATCTGATGGCGGCAGAGTCCGCCAGAGAGGCCTATGGACTGGACGAGGTGTGGTTTATGCCGAGCCATACGCCGCCGCATAAGGTGCTGGCCGGAGTGACGGCAGAGATGAGATATGAAATGACCTGTCTGGCCATTTCCTCTCATCCGGATTTCAAGGCCCTGGATCTTGAAATCCGGCGTGAAGGAGTGTCCTACACCATCGATACGATCTCCGCGCTCAAGCAGCAGCAGCCGAACAGTGAGCTGTATTTCATTATCGGAGCCGATATGGTTAACTATCTCCCGAAATGGCATCGTATTGAAGAGCTGTCCGGCCTGCTGAGCTTTATTGGTGTCAACCGTCCCGGATCCAGGCTGGAGCTGGAGCTGCTTCCTGAATTCCTTAGCCAGCGTGTCCATCTTTGCGACATGCCCATGATGGACATATCGTCCACGGTCATTCGTGAAAGAATGGCGGCCGGGAAATCCATACGTTATATGGTGCCTGAACCGGTCTATGATTATATTACAAGGAGCGGGATCTATCGTGTATAACCGGGAGCAGCTAATGGAAGCGGTGTCGTCTCAAATGCCTGCAAAGCGCTGGCAGCACACCCTCGGCGTCATGGAAACAGCGGTGAAGCTGGCAGAGCAGTACGGCGCAGACCCGGTGAAAGCCGAGCTCGCCTCCATTTTGCATGATGTTGCCAAATATTGGCCCACAGATCGGCTGGAGCAGGTGCTGAGAGAGAATCATCTGAATCCCGGCCTGCTGCAGGAGGACAAGCAGCTATGGCACGCCGAGGTCGGTGCGTTTGTAGCGCAGCAGGAATATGGAATTGAGGATCTGGACATTCTGGATGCGATCCGCTATCACACCTCCGGGCGTGAGGGCATGAGCCTGCTGGAGAAAGTGGTTTGTCTGGCTGACTATATTGAGCCCGGAAGGGATTTTCCGGGAGTGAATAAATTACGCAAACTGGCCAACCATAGCCTGGAAGAGGCGCTTGCCGCCGGGCTGGGAACGACGATCAGCCACTTGGTAGAGAAGAATAAAGCCATTTACGTGCTGACCGTACAGGCCCGAAATGATTTAATGAAGCAAATGCCAATAATGGAGGGGAATTCATGACCATAACACCGAATGAATTGTTAAATATGGCCGTTGCGGCCGCAGAGGATAAAAAAGCGATGAATCTTGTCGCGCTGGATCTGAAGGGCATCTCGCTGGTTGCTGATTATTTTGTGATCTGCCACGGGAACTCGGACACCCAGGTGCAGGCCATTGCGACCGAAATCCGCAAAAGAGTCCATGATGCAGGCGTTCCTGTCAAGCTGGAGGGCATGGATGCAGCACGCTGGGTCCTGATGGACCTGGGGGATGTTGTGGTTCACATCTTCCACCGGGACGAGCGCGAATATTACAACATCGAGCGCCTTTGGTCGGACGCTAAAGTGGTGGAGAACGTATGAGTCTGATTGCCGGAACAATGACGAAGCTCGAAGTATCCCGGGAGGTGTCACCGTACGGATTTTTTCTGGATGGCGGCGACCGGGATGTGCTGCTTCATTATTCGGAGCTGACGTCTGAAATCAAGCCGGGCGACACGGTGGAAGTGTTTATTTTCTTCGATACCGAGGACCGGATTGCAGCTACGATGAAAAAGCCTTATCTGACGCTCGGTGAAACCGCGCTGCTGATGGTGGCAGACGTGCATCCACGTCTGGGCTGCTTCCTCGAAATGGGGCTCGGAAGACAGCTGCTGCTGCCCATCCGTGAGCTGCCGGAGCTGAAGGAGCTGCATCCGCAGATCGGGGACTATGTGTATGTCATGATGGAGCACGACAAGCAGGGGCGTCTCAGAGCAAGGCTTGCCGGAGAACAGGAGCTGGCCCCGCTGGCGTTCCATGCGCCTGACTCCTGGCTGAACGAGTGGTTCAATGCCCGTGTGTACAAGCCGCTGCAAATGGGCACCTTCGTTATCATCGACGGAGGCGTGCTTGGCTTCGGGGCGATTGGCATGGTTCATTCCTCGGAGCGTACGCGATTGCTGCGTCTTGGAGAAGAGGTCAAGGTTCGTGTCAGCCATATCCGCGAGGACGGACGGGTCAACCTGTCGATGGTGCCGCGTAAGGAAGTGGGACGAACCGATGATGCGGATCGCCTTCTTGCTTTCCTGAAGGAGCGCCCGGGCGGCGCAATGCCTTACTCGGATGCTACTCCGCCGGACATTATCAAGCAGCGCTTCGGCATCAGTAAATCCGCCTTCAAGCGTGCCCTGGGCAAGCTGATGAAGGACGGCCTGATTACGCAGAAGGAAAGCTGGACCTATCTTGCAACGCGGGAAGACGCCCCGGCCGGAGATGACCATAATCACGATAAGCGTTAGGAAAGTGGTGTCAGCATGTTGTCATACCGCAAGTTTGCCTATGTCTATGATCAATTGATGGAGGATATGCCCTATCCGCAGTGGCTGCGATTCGCCCGGACAGCCTGGGAGAAGCATGGCATGCCGAAGAGCGTGGCAGAGCTGGGCTGCGGAACGGGCACCATTACGATCCCGCTTGTGAAATCCGGCTTTGAGGTGACCGGGATTGATCTGTCAGCAGACATGCTCTCGATCGCCCGGCGGAAGCTGGAGGAAACACCGAACGGAAGCCGGCTATACCGGGATGGCAGTGTCCGCTGGGTTCAGCAGGATATGCGGGAGTGGGAGCTGCCGGAGCCGGTGGATTCCGTCATCTCCTTTTGCGATTGCTTGAACTACCTGCTGGAGGAAGAGGATATTCAGGCTGCGTTTGCCCGTACATACAGCGGATTAAAGGAGGGCGGAACATTTCTATTTGATGTTCACCACCCGCTGACCTTGATCCGGTACGATGAAGAGCAGCCCTTTGTGCTGGATGAGCCGGACGTATCCTACATCTGGACCTGTGAGCTCGACGCACCCCGGTGTGAGATTGAGCATCATCTATCGATTTTTGCAAGAGATGAGAATGACGTCACCATATACCGGCGCTTTGAAGAAACCCACATTCAGCGGGGGTACGACCCCGAATGGATGAAGGTGGAGCTGACGAAGGCCGGCTTCCGCGACGTGAAATGCTACGCGGATTTTGAATGGGTGGAAGCGACAGAAGACGCCCGAAGATTATTTTATGTCGCTGTAAAATAAAGGAGCTGTTTCCTGCGGATTGTGAAATCCTGAGGGGAACAGCTTTTTTTTGCATTCTCTCATCTTGTCAGACCACGGCGGCTTTCCGGACAAAGAGACCCTTCCCGTTTGCCTGTAAATCCCGAATTGCCTGCTCTGTTTGACTGAGATTAAGGTACTCTCTGTAATCCGTAGGAAGCATCTCAGGTGCTGTGGTAGACTGTAGCCGTAAGGTATCGTAAGCGATTACAGTCCAGGACACAAACACAACCTAAGAATTTATTCCCGGGAGGAGTTATCAATATGAAGTTTTCAGTATTTACAGTATCCGTTCCAGATCTGACGCCGGAGGAGCTGGCCGCTGCGGCGAAGGAAGCTGGAATCCACGGTATAGAATGGAGATTCAAGGGCATTCCACCAGAGGCGAAGCATGAGCAGCCCTCTTTCTGGAAGCATAACCGGTGCTCCATGGACCCGGAGGGGGGGCAGGAGGACTGGCTCAGATTCAAGCGGGCCGCCGAGGAACAGCAGATCCAATCCCTTGCCGTCGTTCCCTATTTAAAATGTGGTGACATAGAAAGCACACGAAAGGTCATGCAGGCAGCAAAGCTGCTTGGCGCTTCCTTCATCCGCGCCGGGGTGCCGGGATATGACCGAAGCACCAATTACAACACACTTTTTGAACAAGGCGTAGCGTATTTGGCTCAGGTCGAGGAGCTGGCTGCAGAATACGGGGTGAAGGCCCTCGTAGAGACGCACCAGAAGACGATTGCTCCGAGCGCATCGCTGGCACATCGTCTGGTTTCCCGGTTTGACTCCAAGCATATCGGCGTGCTGTACGATCCTGGCAACATGGTGCACGAGGGATATGAGAACTACCGAATGGGCCTGGAGCTGCTCGGCCCTTATCTTGCACATGTCCATGTCAAGAATGCATGGCTTGTGAGTGAGCAAGCAGCGGATGGCCGTACAGAATGGAGACCGGAATGGGCGCCGCTGGCGGAGGGCGTTGCGTCCTGGCCGCAGGTGCTTGCAGATCTGAAGGCGGTCGGCTATGAGGGATATTTTGGCGTAGAAGACTTTAGCGGTGTGCTCGGCTCAAAGGATATGCTGCAATCATTTGTTAGACTCATGAAAGAATGGGCGCGCTAAAATTAAATATGGAGGGGAAGCATATGGAAAAGGTAAGAGTAGGCGTAATTGGACTGGGTATGGGATACAGCCATGCCCAGTCCCTGGCACAAGGAAAGATCAAAGGAGCTTGCCTGGCAGCGATCTGTGATCTTCAGCCGGCTAAGCAAGAGATGGCGCGGGCAGAGCTGCCGCCAGAGGTTACGATCTGGAGTGATGCCGAGGCTATGATGTCCTCCGGCGAAGTGGATGCCGTGGTCATTGCGACCCCGCATTACGGTCATCCGCAGGAAGCGATGACAGCGTTCAAGCATGGCCTGCATGTGCTGATTGAAAAGCCGGCCGGTGTGTATACGAAGCAGGTGCGGGAAATGAATGAAGCGGCGGCCAAGAGCGGGAAAGTATTCTCCATTATGTACAATCAGCGCTGTAATCCACTGTATCAAAAGCTGCGGGAGATGATTCAATCCGGCGAGCTTGGAGAGGTTCGGCGCATCAATTATATTGTTACCTCATGGTATCGCTCTCAAAGCTATTATGATTCCGGAGGCTGGCGCGCAACCTGGGCAGGGGAAGGCGGCGGTGTGCTGGTGAACCAGTCTCCGCATCAGCTGGACCTGTGGCAATGGGTTACGGGGATGATGCCTGTACGAGTCCGGGCTTTTTGCTCATTCGGTAAATACCGCAACATCGAGGTGGAGGATGATGTGACGGCATACGCTGAATATGAGAATGGTGCCACAGCGGTGTTCATCACAACGACGGGGGAAGCGCCGGGAACGAACCGGCTGGAGGTGACCGGAACGCGCGGCAAAATCGTCATTGAGGATGAGAAGCTGAGTTTCTGGAGGCTGCGGGTTAGTGAGCCGGAGTTTAACCGGGATTTTAAAGGCAAATTCGGTCAGCCGGAAAGCTGGAAGTGTGAGGTGCCGATTACGGGCAGCAACGCTCAGCATGAAGGGATTTTGCAAAATTTCAGCGACGCTATTAACAGCAATGCACCATTAATTGCACCGGGAGAAGAAGGAATTAAGGGCTTGACGCTCTCGAATGCGATGCATTTGTCTACCTGGCTGGATGATTGGGTGGAGCTGCCGCTGGACGAGGAGCTTTATTTAGAGAAGCTGCAGGAGCGTATTCAGCACTCCACCTACGAGAAGACGGTGCGGGACACCGGACCAGAGGTAGATATGTCCAACTCTTTCATCTAGTTCAGAAGCTTTAGATCCTGATGATGGATAGAGCAAATAAAGGAGGATGAAGTATGGATCGGAGCAATGGGATGAACTATGCCCCTTCGGGCAAGCCCAAGCCGGTGGTAAAGCCGGGTGAATTCGTATTTGGAGCTATGTCGCTGGATCACGGGCATATTTATGGGATGTGTAACGGTCTTGTCGAGGCCGGCGCTGTACTGAAATGGGTGTATGATCCCGATCCTGCCAAGGTAGAGGCCTTTTGCAAGGCGTATCCTCAGGTGTCGGTGGCGTCCTCTGCGATGGAAATCCTGCAGGACAAGGAGGTGCAGCTGGTTGCAGCGGCAGCGATTCCATCCCTTCGCTGTGAGCTTGGCCTGCAGGTGATGTCCCACGGAAAGGACTACTTTACGGACAAAACGCCGTTCACCTCCCTGGAGCAGGTGGAAGCGGCAAGAATCAAGGCGGCGGAGACCGGACGAAAATATATGGTCTACTACAGTGAGCGGCTGCATGTAGAAAGTGCAATTCATGCAGGCCATCTCATTCAGGACGGCGCCATCGGGCGGGTCATTCAAGTCATGGGGACAGGACCGCACCGGCTGGATGCAGGAAACCGTCCGGACTGGTTTTTCAAGCGGGCACAGTATGGCGGCATTTTATGCGATATTGGCTCCCATCAGATCGAGCAGTTTCTGTTCTTTGCCGGCTGCAAGAATGCAGAGGTTGTCAGCAGCAAGGTGGCGAATTATGGACACCCGGAATATCCGGAGCTGGAGGATTTCGGGGATGCAACCCTCATCGGAGACAACGGGGCAACGAACTATTTCCGGGTAGACTGGTTTACGCCGAACGGGCTGGGTACCTGGGGAGATGGCAGAACGATCATTCTCGGGACCGAAGGGTATATTGAGCTGCGTAAATATATTGACATTGCCCGCAGTTCCCAAGGCGATCATCTCTATCTTGTCAATGGAACCGGAGAGCATCATCTGGAGCTGAGTGGCAAGGTCGGGTATCCTTTTTTTGGGGAGCTGATTCTGGATTGCCTGGAGCGCACGGAGAAGGCGATGACGCAGGAGCATGCACTTAAAGCCGGGGAGCTCTGTGTTATCGCCCAGCAGCAGGCGGTTCGTATTCCTTAGCGCTTTCGTTTATAATGTAAGGAATCCATGGTGCGTAAAGGGGCAGAAGCTTTATGAAAGCGGGATTCCAGATTCACGGTGAGCCTGCCCGGCAGGGGCAGCCCTATGAATTTACATACATGAACGATCGTCGCATTCCAAGCGGTATATTCCACTCTCACACTAAATATGAAATGTTTTATTTTCATGAAGGAGCCTGCACGTATCTGATCGGGGACCGGTTCTATGCGCTGAAGCCAGGTGACCTGCTGCTCATGAACGGTCTGACGCTGCATTGTCCTCACCTTGAGCAGGGTGATCAATATGTCCGCAGCATCATTCATTTTGAACCGGACATTCTGGATCAGTGGCTGAGCAAGGAGCTGTCCTCTGCTGCATTGCGGCCGTTTCAGCAGCTCAGTAATTATCGGCTGAGACTTGCAGGGGCAGAGCGGGAGGAATTCGAGGTTCTGCTGAAGGAAATGCAGCGTCTTTCCTGTCTGGAAGGAGCGTGGGCTGCAGACCGGAAGGGACTGCGCCTTGCGGAGCTGCTTCTGTTCGTGGCCGAGCTCTGTACGGAAACGGTGGTGGAGCAGGGTTCTCACTCCGAGAAGGAGCGGCATGTCCAGCATGTGATCACGTTTGTAGAGCAGCATTATGATGAACCGCTTACCTTGGACGAGATCGCCAAGGCGGTTCACCTTTCCAAGCCGTATCTGTCTGCCATCTTTAAAGAGGTGACGGGGACAACGGTACTGAAATATGTGTACAGTCGGCGCATTAACCAGGCCAAGATCCTGCTGTGGCTGCATCCGGACATGACCGTCACGGAGGCGGGACGGGCGGCAGGCTTTAACCATCTGGCCCATTTCAGCCGCATGTTCAAGGAAATGGTAGGCGCCAGCCCGGAAGAGTATCGCAGTAGCCGCATTTCTACATTGACTTAGCAGGGAATATTCGGTTATAATATCGACATTCAATTTAAAAAAAGCAATGCGATGATGAGGACTATCATTTCATCCCTGTCACTCAGAGAGCCGGCGTCAGGTGCAAGCCGGTTGACAGCAGAAGTGAACTCACCTCGGAGTAACGGTGACTATTCGGCGTAAGCTAGCCGATAATTATCGTCGTCTCACCTGCGTTAGAGGTGCAAAGTGAGTCTAAGGCAAAGCATGCCTTACACTAACTAGGGTGGTACCACGGGAAACAACCTCTCGTCCCTAGCGTTATACGCTGGAGACGGGAGGTTTTTTTGGCTACAATCCCTTGATCTCACAGGTTAGTGTGAACGTAGAGAAGGAGCTGGCAAAGATGAGTGACAATCAACAGACGGGCCATGGCTATCAGCCCCAGGCGATCGAGCCGAAATGGCAGGAGTTCTGGGATCAGAACAAGACATTCAAGACGGAAGAGGATGACAGCAAGCCGAAGTTTTATGCGCTGGATATGTTCCCTTATCCTTCCGGCGCCGGGCTTCACGTAGGCCATCCGGAAGGATACACGGCAACAGACATCGTTTCCCGCTTCAAGCGGATGCGCGGCTATAATGTGCTTCATCCCATGGGCTGGGACGCTTTTGGCCTCCCTGCAGAGCAGTATGCGATGGATACAGGCAAGCACCCGCGTGATTTTACAATTGCGAATATTAACAATTTCCGCAGACAGATCAAATCTCTCGGCTTCTCCTACGATTGGGACCGCGAGATTAGCACCACCGATCCGGAATACTATAAATGGACCCAGTGGATCTTTATTCAGCTGTACAAGAGAGGCCTTGCTTATGTAGCCGAGGTACCTGTGAACTGGTGTCCTGCACTCGGCACAGTATTGGCGAACGAAGAGGTCATTGATGGCAAGTCTGAGCGGGGAGGACATCCGGTCATCCGCAAGCCGATGCGGCAGTGGATTCTGAAGATTACGGATTACGCCGAGCGGCTGCTGGAGGATCTGGAGGAACTGGACTGGTCCGAGAGCATTAAGGATATGCAGCGTAACTGGATCGGTAAGTCCACAGGTGCTGAGGTCGTGTTTGATATCGAAGGTCATGACCGGCAGCTGACTGTATTCACCACCCGTCCCGACACCTTGTTTGGAGCCAGCTACTGCGTCGTTGCTCCGGAGCATGAGATGGTGGAGGACATTACAACGGCAGCGCAGAAGGAAGCAGTCCGGCAATATCAGGAGCAGGCGGCTCACAAGAGCGACCTGGAGCGGACAGACCTTGCCAAAGACAAGAGCGGGGTGTTTACAGGCGCTTATGCAGTGAATCCCGCGAACGGGGCGCGCCTGCCGATCTGGATTGCAGATTATGTGCTGGCAGGCTATGGCACCGGTGCCATTATGGCCGTTCCGGGACATGACAGCCGTGACTGGGAATTTGCGAAGAAATTTGGCCTGGATATTATCGAGGTTGTAAAGGGCGGTAACGTGGAGGAAGAAGCTTACACCGGAGCGGGCGAGCATACCAATTCCGAGTTCCTGAATGGGCTCCAGAACGAAGAGGCTATTGAGAAAATGTCCGCCTGGCTGGAGGAGAACGGAAAGGGACGCAAGAAGATTACTTATCGTCTTCGCGACTGGCTGTTCAGCCGTCAGCGGTATTGGGGAGAGCCGATTCCGATTCTTCATCTGGAGGACGGATCAATGAAGACGGTGCCGGAGGACCAGCTGCCCCTGCTGCTGCCGGACGTCGATCAGATCAAGCCGTCAGGCACTGGAGAATCCCCGCTTGCTAACGTAACGGAGTGGGTAGAGACGGTAGACCCGGAGAGCGGCATGAAGGCCCGCCGGGAGACCAATACGATGCCGCAATGGGCAGGCAGCAGCTGGTATTACCTGCGCTACATTGATCCGAACAACGACGATGAAATTTGCTCCAAGGAGAAGCAGAAGGCCTGGCTGCCGGTCGATTTGTACATCGGCGGGGTAGAGCATGCGGTGCTTCACCTGCTGTATGCCCGTTTCTGGCACAAGGTGCTGTATGATCTGGGTGTTGTAGACACGAAGGAGCCTTTCCAGAAGCTGGTCAATCAAGGTATGATTCTTGGCACGAACAACGAGAAGATGAGCAAATCACGCGGCAACGTCATCAACCCTGATGACATTGTCAACGAGTACGGAGCGGACACGCTGCGTGTATATGAGATGTTCATGGGACCCTTGGAGGCTACGAAGCCTTGGAATACGAACGGCGCCGAAGGCATTCATCGTTTCCTCTCCCGTGTCTGGCGCTTGTTTGTCGGAGAGAATGGCGAGCTGAGCACCAAGCTGGTGGACGGTGAAGGGTCGGATGAATTCAAGCGGAGCTGGCACAAGACGGTCAAGAAGGTGACCGAGGACTTTGAGCATCTTCGCTTTAATACCGCGGTCAGCCAGCTGATGATCTTCATCAATGAAGGCTACAAGACGGAAGAGCTGCCCCGTAAAGCGATGGAAGGCTTCGTGAAGCTGCTGTCTCCGCTGGCGCCGCATTTGGCAGAGGAGCTATGGAGCCGTCTGGGATATGCCGGCACGATCACTTACGAGCCATGGCCGGAGTATGATGAGGCCTTTACGGTAGATGCGGAAGTAGAAATTGTAGTGCAAGTGAATGGCAAAATCGTGGATCGTGCCAGAATATCCAAGGATTTGGATCAGGACGCCATGAAAGAACATAGCCTCTCCCTTCCAAATGTCAAGCAGGCGCTGGAAGGAAAGAGTGTACGCAAGGTGATTGCCGTACCGGGCAAGCTGGTCAATATCGTGGCCGGTTAAGCGCGGTGCCGAATACCGTACCCAGCTTCTCCAGCTCTTCCTCATACTTGTCATGCGTCGTGGTGATGAGCTCATGGAAGAGGCCATCCAGCCGCTCCTCGAACAGGGACAGCGCCTGGGCGGTAATGCCTCCCGGGACAGCGATCCGCTTTTGAAGCTGCTCCGGGGTAAAGCCTTCCTCGGTCAGCAGCTTGCCGGTGCCTAGCAGCATCTCACCGGCAAGGCGGTTAAGAGAGGGACGGTCGGCTCCGGTCAGCTCGATGGCGGCGGTAATCCATTTTTCCAGAAAATAACCTAAAAAAGCAGGCCCGCAGCTGGAAAAATCGGATGTAATCCTTGTGTGCGATTCCAGTACCTGGATGGGCCTGCTAATACAAGACAGGAGGCTTTCCAAAAGCAGCCTGTCTTTTTCTTTGATTCTGGAGCCATACATGCACAGTGTGGCACCGCCGCCGGTCTGATTCGTCAGGCTGGGAATGATTTTGGCGATTTTGCAGGGCAGTGCAGACTCCAGATGAGAAATTTGGACCGGACTTGTAATGGAAACGATCATGTGCTCGGAGGCCAGGGCGTCCGCGATGTCATCAATCACCGTCTTGAACTCCCCCGGCTTTACACACAGAAACAGAAGCTGAACCTGCGAGGCGAGGTCACTATTTCGTTCACACAGCCGGATTTCCGGATATTGCAGCAGCAGCTGCTTGGCTCTCTCCGGTGTACGAGTGCTGATGTAGACCTGCTCCGGCTGAAGGGCTCCATAGCGGATGAGGGAGGTAATTAATAGACTGCCCATGCTTCCTGCCCCGATAAAACCGACTTTCAACATATGGATTTCCCTCCTTTCACGTCATTACAGCACAGAAGTGCTGTGTATTACAGATAACGTATGCAGAGCCAGGGTTGGACCATGCCGATAAATTGATGAAGTTCAGAAAGGAATGAAGAAATGAGAAAGAGCCACATGGCTGCAAGTGTCATCCTTACGCTCCTGGGCTGCGGTTTGATTCTGTACGGCGGGGAAGGGGATGCGGTACCGGAAGGCTGGAAGCCGCTGAATGATCAGGTGCAGGAGGTCCTGGAGGCTTCTGCCCCCGCTCCATCCGGCGCTGAGAAGCATGAGGAACCGGCTGCCCTTACACTCAAGCAGGAATCCGCTGGGAACAGCTCCCCGGCAGAGGTGTCAGGCGGGAAGGCGCAGCCGACTGCGGGAAATGTTGAGGCCAGCATAGAGGTGAAGCCATCTCAGGAGCCGGAAGCAGCCCGTTCAGGAGATGCTGCAGCCGGCAAAATCAACATTAACACGGCGGATCTGAACGCCTTAATGGAGCTTCCGGGCATCGGGGAGGCGAAGGGGCAGGCGATCATCGATTATCGCAGCTCAAATGGACCCTTCAAAAGTGCAGCCGAGTTGATGGAGGTCAAGGGCATCGGGCCCAAAATGCTGGAGAAAATGCAGTCTTACATCACGCTTTAACCCTGTGCTACAATAAAATCAACTTTAATATATAGAGACAGGTGAGCATACAGATGAGCCAGGATCGTCGTAAAGACTGGGATACGTATTTTATGGATATTGCATTTATGGTCTCCACCCGCTCTCAGTGCCATCGAAGGCATGTCGGAGCGGTGCTGGTCCAGGGGAAGAAGCTGCTGGGAACCGCCTATAACGGCGCCCCGATGGGCGTGCCGGACTGCTCGGAGGCGGGCTGCATGATTGTAGAGGATTATGAGCTGGTTACTGCTGCCGGTAAAGAGGAGATGGTGAAGAAGCAGCGATGTATCCGCACCATCCATGCTGAACAGAATCTGCTGCTGTTTACAGACCGGATTGACCGCGAGGGCAGCACGGTGTATGTGACGGACGAGCCGTGCTGGACGTGTGCCAATATGCTGGCAAACAGCGGAATTACCGAAGTGGTCTTTCACCGGGCTTATCCGAAGGACAGCCTAAAGGTCAGTGTTATGATGGCACAAAAAGGCATTCAGTTCCGTCTGCTGGAGGATTACCAGCCGCCGCAGGAGACGCTGATGACGATTCAGAATTAACATCTATAAAGCGCTTCGGGAGCAGATGAACTGCGCCTGGCGCTGACATACAATCTCTGCAAAGGAAGAACCTTTGGCTCAAGCTGCCAAGGGTTCTTTTTTAATGACGCTGAAAGGAGGTGCGCTTATGCTGCAGCGCCCTTTGCTGTGGTTTGCCATTTGCTGGGTAGCCGGCAGCAGCTGTGCTGCGATGTCTGCAGGTATGCAGCAGGTCATGATTCTCGGGGGTCTGGCCATGCTGCTTGTCATTCCCGTGCTGTTCGGTCAATCCTCTGTGATCTTGAGCGGCATTCTGCTGCTGAGTATAGTGCTGTCTGCCGCGAGCTGGGAGTGGAATGACAGCCGCAACATAAGCGGGCTGGATCCCTTGCTTACATACAGCGCTTCTGAGGAAGACGGTGCACTCATTCCGGCGTCTGCTTCTTTAAGCGGTAAAGTGCTCACTCCAGTGGAGATTGACGGGGACCGGGCTCGGTTTACGCTGCGGCTAGAACGGCTGGATACGCATACCTCACTGCAAGAGAAGGTGAGTGTGCAGGTGAAGCTGGTCTCGGAGGAGGAGCAGGACATTGCTGCGTCCTGGCGGCGCGGTGATTCCTTGAGCTTTACCGGGAGTCTGGAGAAGCCGGGAGCAGCCCGGAACTTTGGAGGCTTTGATTACCGGCAGTATCTGTACTATCAGGAAATCCACTGGATCGTTAAAGCGGAAGGAGCGGCGGCTTTCGATGTCCAGCTGCTGAGCGGCTGGTCTCTCGACTGGGTGCTGCGGGGGAATAACGAGATCAGAGCTTATCTCGGGCAGCATATCGATTCCCTTTTCGGATCTTTTCACGGCGGTTATATGAAGGGGCTCATCATTGGGGAGCGGGGCGATCTGGATCCGGATACATTCGCGGAATTTTCCCGGCTGGGTCTGACCCATATCCTGGCGATCTCGGGAATGCACGTGGCGGTATTTGCAGGCTGTCTGCTGTTCCTGTTCTCCAGGCTTTCCATGACGAGGGAGGCTTCCCTGAATGCTATCATTCTAGCACTGCCGCTCTACGTCCTGCTCACGGGAGCAAGTCCCTCCGTAGTGCGGGCAGGGATGATGGGGATGATTGGCTTTTATGCCGCGCGAAAAAAAATACTGAAGGACGGCCTGCACATTCTCAGTGCTGCCGCGCTGATCATGCTGTGGTACAATCCGTACTTCCTGATGAACATCAGCTTTCAGCTGTCCTTTCTGGTCACGGCCGGCTTGATGCTATTCGTGCCCCGGCTCATGCCGCTCCTGTCCTGGCTGCCCAAATGGCTGGCAGGCGCAGCTGCGGTCACAACCGCGGCGCAGCTCATTTCTTTTCCGCTGACGATTTACTATTTCAATCAGTTTTCCCTGCTGTCCCTGCCGGCCAATTTGCTTCTGGTCCCTGTGATCAGTCTTGTTGTACTTCCTGCCGGGATGGTATGCGTGCTGCTGGGGCTGCTGTGGAGCCGCGGCGGGGAATGGCTGGCTTCCTGGATCAAGCTGCTGAATGGCATCACCTTCAAGATCGTTGAAGCATTGAACGAGTCTCTGCTCTTTCAGACGATCTGGCCATCTCCAACGCTAGGCTGGATCATGGCTTACTATGTGCTGCTGTTTCTGCTGCTTCAGCTTGCCAACAAGCTCAAAGAAAACCCCGGCTCCCTGCTTCAACAGGATGAAACCATGCCGCTGGCGGGAATTTCTCCTCGTTATGAAGCTGTTGAAGCGAAAGCATCGGGGTCCAGCTCTTGGGCTGTCCATCCTGCCATCCAGTCTGTGGCGATGGTCCTGCGGAGGCGAGGGTGGTATAGGCTGGCGCTGACACTGGAGGCCGCGGCTGTTCCGGCGCTGCTGTCAGTCAGCGCGGCCTGGCTCGTGCTGCTTTACTGCGGGTATCAGGGGCCGTCGCAGCAAGGTGTGGGGATGGTGCGCTTTCTGGACGTCGGACAGGGAGACTGCATGCTTATTCGTACGCCGCAGGGAAAATACATTTTGCTAGACGGCGGCGGCACGATCAGCTTCGGACAGAAGGAGACCTGGAAAATTCGCAAGGACCCCTTTGAGGTCGGGAGCAAGGTTGTTGTGCCGCTGCTCAAAAAGGAAGGGGTTCAGGCGCTGGATATGGTCATTCTTACTCACAATGATCAGGACCATGCCGGCGGTCTGCAGGCGGTGCTGGAGAACATTCCGGTCAAATCCTTTTGGTTCAACGGGACCTTCTCGCATTCACCCAATGAAGCTGCGCTGCTGGGAACAGCGTTAGCCCGCGGCATTCCGATATTGAAGGTTCGGGATACCGAAGTGCAGCTGGATCGTGATACGAGGATCCAGTTCCTGAATCCTGCAGCAGACGGGATGGAGGAGAGACTGAAGCAGGTCAAGGATCAAAACCACCATTCAGTGGTATTTGTCATGGACATGAACGGGGCGCGCTTTTTGTTTACCGGTGATGCGGATGAGGCAGCGGAGCTGGCGATGCTGGATCGAGAGGGATGGCTGCAGGATGACAGCAATAAGCCTGTGAAGGTGGATGTGCTGAAAGCCGGGCATCATGGCAGCAAGACGTCAACCTCGTCAGCCTGGCTGAGTGCCTGGATGCCGCGTGCTGCTGTCGTTTCTGCCGGTGTGAACAACCGGTACAACCATCCGCATCCAGACGTTGTCAGCCGGCTGGCGCAGTTTCAGGCCGCGCTCTACCGGACGGATCAGCAGGGAGAAATCCAGATGAGGATCAAGCGGGACGGAGCCATTCATGTAAGGACACGACTGGCGCCAGAGGACTCAAGTGTCTGGTGACGGACCTTATTATTTTTGGTATAGTTAGATGATGTTTCCTAAAAAAAAACGCACAATATGCTGCAACAATTTGTAGAGAGGATACGTCTGTATTTATGCAGGGAGAGGGGGATCCACTGTGGTGGAGCAGGGACTCATCAGAGCCGCTCAATCGGGCGATCGCGACGCTCTAATCACCCTATTGCGAGAAATAGAACAACATGTGTACCGCACAGCTTACTATATTTTGAAGAACGAGCAGGATGCACTGGATGCTTCCCAGGAAGCGCTCATTCGGGTATACACCAAGATCAATTCCTATGAAGAGAAGGCTCAGTTCAAGACCTGGGTACAGCGGATTGTTACGAATATTTGTATTGACAAGTTCCGTCGCGCCAAGCCTACGGTGTCGATGGATGAGCATGATCTGGTGTTCGAGGACCGCCACAATGTGGAGCGGGAAGTAATGTCGGGATATTTGGCCCAGGACATTCAGGAGGCCATCAACCAGCTTCCCGATCACCATCGAACGGTCATCGTCCTTCGTTATTTACAGGACTTATCTTATAGTGAAATCGCAGACTGTCTGAATCTGCCGCTAAACACGGTGAAATCGTATCTGTTCAGGGCGAGACAGCAGCTGCAGAACATGCTTCAGGAGCATCAGAAAGGTGGTGTATCAGGATGAATTGCCAGCAGGTGAGGGAAGACATGCAGCGCCATCTCGACCAGGATCTGACACCGGAGGAGACGGCAGCACTATACCGTCATATCGCGGTCTGTCCCGGCTGCGCGGAGGAGTTTCAGATGCTGAAGCTGCTATCCCGCGAGCTTGAGGATTTGCCTGCGGTCACGCCTCCGTTCAGTCTGGTGGATTCCATACTGCCTCAGCTGGATGCAATAGATCAAGCAAGAGATCACAGGCTCGCCGAAGCGGCCGGAAAGCCGGCAGAGGTGCTTCAGCCGCCTCGCCGTGCAGCTCGGAGCTCCTGGTGGAGCTCCATGGCAGGCCGTACCGCAGTCGGAGCGGCAGCAGCTCTGCTCGTACTTACGGCGTCGGTGCTGAGCTACGAGCCGAAGCAGCTTTCAGATGCAGACATTCCTTACGCTTCAAGCGTGCCGGAGGCGGTTAGTGAGAGCTCCGGAAGTATGCCGGCTGAGAATCAGAACAGCCCCGAAGAGGGCGGGACGGAGGCTCCTGCGATGGAAGCTGAGATGTTCTCTCAGAAGCTGAAGTCTGATGAGGAGCCTGGCGAGAGCCCTGCTCAGGAAGAGCTTCCGCAGCAGAGTGAATTCCAGCGTGCGCCGCAGAGCCAGCCGCCGATGGATGCAGAGGGTACGGGCTCCGCAGGGAACGGAGCCGGGGCTAATAGCCAGCCGCCGGCAGCAGACTCCCAAGCGTCCAGCCCTGAGGGAAGCGGCAGCTCCGGCTCTGCAGAGAGCAGTCCGCCTAGCAGTCCAGAGGAGCAAGACATGCCAGAGGACCCCGCTTTATCGCAGGGACTTTCAGATCAGTCCTTATCCGAAACGGCCCCGCCACAGGAGCGCGAAATGCTGGGAACCATGGATGAGGAGCCGCTGCCTCCGGTAGAAGAGGATATGATCGCGGAGGAGATGGTCCCGCCCGCGAGTCCAAAATACGGCATTAGTATGATGCCGGTGCAATGGCTGTCACCGGATGGAAGGTACCGGGTGCTGCTGGAAGGCGACCGCTTGGTCATATACAGTGTTCCGGCAGCGGGTGCCGAGTCGGCTCCGGTCAAGGTGCAGGAGCTGATTGTGCCTGGGGAATGGATTAGCGGACAATGGTCTGAGGACGGAAAATCCTTTGTGTACTATATTACGGCGGAGGGGACCGAGAAGAAGCGAGTGTTCTCGCTCGACAGTCTCCCGGCTGTTAAAGAGCCGAGACCTGAATCCGAAACGGCACCGGAAACCAAGGCGCCGGCAGAGAAGCCTTCTCAGCGTGAGGGACAGAGGGGAACGCCGTAACAATCCGTATTACTCCGTATCACGGAAGCTTTTTTTCAAAAGTATGCACATTTTACGAGACTCGGAATAGAATGATATTAAAGCAAATGTACAATCTCACCTCGTCGTATGACCGACAGCGGGCGGTTTCTAGAGCACGCCTCGCTGTTCGTTTATATAGATGTGTCTGGGACAAAGGAGCTCTGTGCCATGAAGGCGCAGGGCTCCTTTGCGGTCTCTGTCTTTTCTGGTATAGTGTACACAGAACAAAAAGGGGTGGATTGCAAGGTGGATGCCAAAGCGGCGGCTAAAGCCGTCAAGCAGGGGGAGGTTTCTCCCGTCTATCTGCTGTATGGCAGTGAGAAATATCAAATGAATGAGTTTCTATCATTTCTGGAAGCGCAGCTGGTGAGTAAAGAGGACCGGGATTTTGCGCTTATTCACATGGATCTGGGAGAATCCCCGATTCAGGCGGTAGTCGAGGAAGCGGAGACGGTGCCGTTTATGGTGCCGCGGAAGCTGATCATCGTGAGGGATGCGTCGCTGTTTACCGCGGGGAAAGAAAGCGCCAAGGTCGAGCATCGTCCGGAAACGCTGCTGACGTATCTGGATGCTCCAGCGGAGTACAGTGTTATTGTGTTTCTGGTACCGCAGGAAAAGCTGGATGAACGCAAGAAAATTGTCAAGGCGGTAAAAAAGTCAGGCACGGCGCTCGCCTTTACGCCGCTTGGCGGTGAGGATCTGCTGAAATGGATTGAGAAGCAGGCGGCCAAGGAGGAATGCCGCTTTGAGTCCGGCGCTGCGGAGATGCTGGTCCGAAATGCAGGCACCGGTCTTCAGACACTTGCTGGTGAAGTGGACAAGCTGTGTCTGTTTGCCGGCCGGGGATGTGTCATCACCGGCGCTGTCGTTCATCAGCTGGTGGCCCGCAGTACAGAGCAAAGTGTATTTGCTCTCGTGGAGGATATTGCGAATCTGCGGCTGAATCAGGCGCTTTCGATCTTTTACGAGCTGTTGAAGCAGCGGGAGGAGCCCATCAAGATTGCGGCACTCATTACGAGACAGTTTCGGATTATTCTGCAGGTCAAGACCTTGTCGAGGCAAAGCTATTCCCAGCAGCAAATCGCATCCCAGCTCGGTCTGCATCCCTATGCCGTCAAGATTGCCGGTGAGCAGGCCCGCAAGTTTCAGGCCGCCAGGCTGGAGAGTATTCTGAACGAGCTGGGAGAGCTGGACTACAAGATGAAATCCGGGGCTATGGATAAGGTGCTGGGGCTGGAGCTGTTTCTGCTGCGGCTGGGTGCCTGAGTCCACAGTGGACACCAGAGGCGAGTCACGCCGGAATGCAAGCATACTAAAAACCCTGATCAGCCGAGGGCTTGTCAGGGTTTTTCATTTACGTATAAATGAATCGCATTCTTACGCTTGGGAAGAAAGTGCGTTCAGTCTTTTAGCCAGACGGGACTTTTTGCGGTTCGCCGCATTTTTGTGAATCAGACCCTTAGTAACAGCTTTATCCAGCTTCTGGGAAGCGGCTTGGAAAGCAGCTTTCGCAGCTTCAACCTCCGTACCGGCCAGCGCCACGTCAGCATTCTTAACAGCTGTGCGCAGAGCGGATTTCTGGGATACGTTGAGAGCGTTGCGTTTCTCAGTTGTCTTAACGCGTTTAACCGCGGATTTAATGTTTGGCATTACATTCACCTCCTGTAAGGCATTTCAATAGCGCGAAATGGTTCACAACTTAAAATAGTTTAGCACGGGGGGGTACAAAAAGCAATAGGATGTACGAGCAGAAGTTATGACTTTCAAAAACAGGGAGTTACGCATAATCTGGACGGAACTCCCGCACACTAGCCTCAATAAAAAGAGGAGAGTGATTCAGACATGGAGCTTGATCTGCAGCGGTATTCAGTCAGGACCGATCTTGCCGTAGAATCAAGGGAAATGCTAGCAGGTCAGGAGCCTGTGCAAATACCGGGAGTCGTAGAGAATATCCAGCAGGAGGAAGGCATTCGCATCACCCGGCTGGATGTCCAGAATGAAGCAGGAGCAGAGCGCATCGGACGTGTGAAGGGACATTATATTACGCTGGAGGTACCGGAGCTCCGCAAGGGAGATACCGGGCTGCAGGAGCAGGTGGCGGCTGTGTTCGCCAGAGAGTTCGAGCAGTTTATGCAGCATATTGGCCTTGGCCCCAAATCCTCGGTGCTCATTGTGGGCTTGGGGAACTGGAATGTAACCCCGGACTCTCTAGGTCCTCTCGTTGTGGAAAATGTAATGGTCACGCGACATTATTTCGAGCTGATGCCAGATCGGGTCGCACCGGGCTACCGCCAGATCAGTGCGGTCGCACCGGGCGTGCTCGGCTTGACTGGCATTGAATCCAGCGAAATTGTTCAGGGCATCGTGGAGCGGACGCGTCCAGATGCGATTGTTGCCATAGACGCGCTGGCCTCCCGTTCGCTGGAGAGAGTCAACACCACGATACAGATTGCGGACATCGGCATTCATCCCGGCTCGGGCATCGGTAACAAGCGGCGCGGGCTCACGAAGGAAATTCTGGGGGTGCCCTGCATCGCGATCGGCGTACCAACGGTGTGCTATGCCTCTACCATCGTTAATAATGCGATTGAGATGATGAAATCCCATTTTGCCCAGGAAACGAAGCAAAGCGGTCATATTATGGGAATGCTGCATGACATTCCGGAGCAGGAGCGGCTGGCACTCGTGAAAGAGGTGCTGGAGCCGCTGGGTCATGATCTGATTGTAACGCCGAAGGAAATTGATGAATTCATTGAGGATATTGCCAATATTGTAGCAACGGGTCTCAATGCGGCGCTGCATGAAGCGGTAGATCCGGGAAACGCTGGGGCGTATACCCACTAAGTTGTTCTTAATTTATATAGAGACCGTCTTTATGCTGCCGAACAGGCAGGGTGAAGGCGGTTTTTTGGTGTTCTATTAAAACATAGAAGAATATGATTGTCTTCCGGTTCTATCGAATCCGCGGCTCTCATAGATTGGGAGTATAAGAGAAGGGCGGACAGGCTGGCGGGACCGGCTCTTCCGCGGATGACAGAGGAGGCAATAGGATGAACAACCGTAAATTCCGAATCTGGAATATGGCCCGATTAAAGAGAAAATTGATGGAAGGCTTGAGCATGGGCCGGACGCTGGCGCTGCTAATGCTGGGCTCGCTGCTATTTTTCCTGCTGCTAGGTCTCGGAGGGATGGCTGAGAAGGGCCTGAATACTTCACCGGTATCGACGATGAAGGGACTTGCCGCTTCCCTCTCCAGCCGTTTCTTCATGGATATGATCGGGATGGAGATGCCGCAGCTTGCACCGGAGCAGGAAGCTTCGGCGCTTTCCAGCGAGAAGGTGGCGCCGTTCGTATTTGAATTTCTGACGAATGTGAATCCGCGGGATCCCAAGAGCCTGATCGCGAGTGAGATTCCGGGGATGAAGAGCAACCAGCCGGTACCGCTGCGAAGCGGCTCTGGCAATGAGCAGGGCGAGGCCCCGGCTGATTACCGGCCCGAGGTGCTGGATTCGGAGGAGCCTCCTGAAGAAAGCCCAGGCAGAAGCCCTGGGAATCCCGGCGACCCTGACGCCAACGAAACCCCGGACAAGCCTGCCGAAGGCAGCGGCTCTGCAGGAAAAGGCCAAAACAGCGGAGGCTCCTCGCCATCTCCATCACCGCAGGATCCCAAAGCGCCTCCCCAGGAGCTGAAGAAAACGGTGCTGATCTACCATTCCCACCCCCAGGAGGCGTTCAACCCGCTATTATCCAAGCAGAGCAGCAATCCTGGCTCGACCTCTCCGTCCAAAAACATCATGCTGGTAGGCAGTATGGTAGCCAAGCGGCTGGAATCCAAAGGCATCGGGACGGTGCACGACCAAAGCGACTATCAGAGCACGGTGCCGGATTATAACTGGAATTATTCCTATAAATACTCCAGGCAGACGGTCAAGACAGCTATGGCGGAGAATGAGGAGCTTACGTATCTGATAGATATTCACCGCGACTCCCAGCGTCACGGCAAAACGACGACGACAATCAATGGTGAAGGCTACGCGCAGGTTTATTTTATCATCGGTCATGGCAATCAAAACTGGCGCAAAAATGAAGAGCTCGCGAACCGGATCAATCAAAAGCTGGAGAAAAGCTATCCGGGAATTTCACGAGGCATCTGGGGAAAATCCGCAGATCAGGGCAACGGGGAATACAACCAGTCTCTCTCACCGAACAGCATTCTGGTAGAGATCGGCGGGATTGATAATACGAAGGAAGAGCTGCAGCGCACGTCCGAGGTGCTGGCTGATATGCTGGCCGAGGTCATTTGGGAAGAGCAGCAGGCTGAGAAGGTAAACGCCTCAAAGGATGGCAGCGCCAAGCAGCCATAAGGAAGAGCGTGGCCAAGCAGATGTATACCATGAGGAAGGAGCTGAGCAGCATTGTCGAAATCAGGAAAAAAGCTGGCTGCGTTCCTGCTCTGGGCGGGAGTCGGCATATTGATCGGATTGCAGCTTGGAGGTGAGGGCAGAGCCGTGCAGGATACGGCGGCGGGTCTGCCGGCGCAGATGCAGGGATATCCGGCGGTCGAGCAGCCGGCACCAAGCCTGCAGGGAAACATCGCTGGGCCGGAACAAGAGGCCGGCTACGGCAAAGCACCCGAGCCGGCGAGGCCGAAATTTGAGCCGGTGCCGCGTGACATCCTGCTTCCGGGAGCTTCCAGTCCGCCTGCAGATGTGCTGGCCGACAAAACTGGAGGACTTCTGCAGCGGCTCTCCAATCAGAGCATTCGGTGGGTCGTCTCTTTGTTCGGATCCATCACTGATTGAAAATGAAGATGACACAGCATTGCTGAGCACCCCTTCAACTGTTATAATAAGTTGATTCAAACATCTGTGGTTGTTGGGGGTAAGGCATGACAGACGTAGTAGCAAGACAACGAAAAATTCGTAATTTTTGTATCATTGCACATATAGACCATGGAAAATCAACGCTGGCCGACCGGATTTTGGAATTTACCGGCGCACTTTCCTCCCGGGAAATGCAGGAGCAGGTTCTGGATCAGATGGATCTGGAGCGCGAGCGCGGCATTACGATCAAGCTGCAGGCCGTACGCCTGAATTACAGGGGTAATGACGGTGAGGAATATATCCTGAATCTCATCGACACCCCGGGACACGTCGACTTCACCTATGAAGTCTCCCGAAGCCTCGCGGCTTGCGAGGGAGCACTGCTGGTGGTGGACGCGGCTCAAGGCATCGAGGCACAGACGCTGGCGAACGTATACCTGGCGCTGGATAACAATCTCGAAATTTTGCCGGTGATCAACAAGATCGACCTGCCCAGCGCGGACCCGGAGCGGGTGAAGCAGGAAGTGGAGGACGTCATCGGCCTCGACGCCAGCGACGCCGTATTGGCTTCTGCGAAGGCAGGCATCGGCATCAAGGAAATTCTGGAGCAGGTGGTCCAGAAGGTTCCGGCACCGTCGGGCGATGCCAGCGAGCCCTTGAAAGCGTTAATCTTTGACTCGCACTATGATCCTTACAAGGGGGTCATTGTGTATGTGCGTGTCATTGACGGCAGCATTAAATCCGGCTCCAAGATCAAGATGATGGCGACCGGGAAGACCTTTGAGGTTATTGAGGTAGGCGCGTTCAAGCCCCGCATGTCCATTGTGGACGAGCTGAATGTCGGAGACGTTGGATTTATCGTGGCGGGCATTAAGTCTGTGGGCGACACCCGTGTCGGCGACACGGTCACCGACGCCAAACGACCGACCGTTCAGGCGCTTCCCGGCTACCGGAAGATTAATCCGATGGTATTCTGCGGACTGTATCCGATCGAGACCTCCGATTATAACGATCTGCGTGAGGCGCTGGAGAAGCTGCAGCTGAATGATGCATCACTGAGCTTTGAGCCGGAGACGTCGAGCGCACTGGGCTTCGGCTTCCGCTGCGGCTTCCTGGGTCTGCTCCATATGGAGATCATCCAGGAGCGGATCGAGCGGGAATTCAATATTCCGCTCATTACCACTGCACCGAGCGTAATTTACCGTATTACACTGACTAACGGTGAGCAGATGCAGATTGATAACCCGTCTCACTATCCGGAGATTGGCAAGATTGATTTTGTAGAGGAGCCTTATGTCAAAGCGGCGATTATTGTGCCCAATGATTATGTAGGCGCCATTATGGAGCTGTGTCAGGGCAAGCGCGGTGAATTCGTGAACATGGAATATCTGGATACGACTCGGGTAACCATTACGTACCAAATTCCGCTGTCTGAAATTGTGTATGATTTCTTTGACCAGCTGAAATCCAGCACGAAGGGCTATGCGTCCTTTGATTATGAATTGTCAGGCTACCGCACCTCCAACCTTGTCAAAATGGATATTTTGCTGAATGGCGAGCAGGTGGATGCGTTGTCCTTCATCGTACACCGTGACCGCGCTTACCACCGCGGCCGGCTGATTTGTGAGAAGCTGCGGGAGCTGATTCCGCGCCAGATGTTCGAGGTGCCGATTCAGGCTTCTGTCGGGACGAAGGTTGTAGCCCGGGAGACCGTAAAGGCGATGCGCAAGAACGTCCTTGCCAAGTGCTATGGCGGTGATATTTCCCGGAAGAGAAAGCTGCTGGAGAAGCAGAAGGAAGGCAAGAAGCGCATGAAGCAGGTCGGCAGCGTCGAGGTGCCTCAGGAGGCCTTTATGGCGGTGCTGAAGATTGACGATAACTAAACCGATGATGCAAGAGCGAGAGGGAAAGCCGATAGTATACGGCTTTCTTTTTCGTTCTATGAATAGAACTGCGTGACTCACGCTGGAGATAAGCAAGCACAGCCGCGGACTGCGTGCCGCCAGGGAGGTAATAACTACGATGAGTAACATTCAACGGAAACAGGGGCCTCTCACTGAGGTCGTGTATATTCACATTCCGTTTTGCACGAATAAATGCTTTTACTGTGACTTTAATTCTTACGTTCTAAAGGACCAGCCGGTGATGGATTATTTACGGGCATTGGACAAAGAAATGGAAATGACGGTGAAGGCTCATCCGCCCGGCGTCATCAAAAGTATTTTTGTAGGGGGAGGCACGCCGACCGTGCTGAAGCCGGATGAAATGGACTTTTTTTTAAAATCGGTGAAGAAGCATTTTCCGGAGTGGGACGAGCATATTGAATTTTCCATGGAAGCCAATCCCGGCACAACAGATCTTGAGAAGCTGTCGGTGATGCGGGAGGGCGGCGTGAACCGGGTAAGCTTCGGAGTGCAGGCGTTTCAAAATGAGCTGCTGAGCGGCATCGGCCGGATCCATAATACAGACGACGTCTATCGAAGCCTCGAAAATGCGCGGGCAGCGGGCTTTCACAATATGTCCATTGACCTGATGTTCGGCCTGCCGAATCAAACAGTAGAGATGCTCTCGGAAAGCGTGAGCAAGGCGCTTGCTCTGGGCCTGCCGCATTACTCCATTTACAGTCTGAAGGTGGAGGAGAATACGCTCTTTCATACCATGTACCAAAAAAATCAGCTGCCGCTTCCGGACGAGGAGGATGAGCTGAACATGTACTTGCTGCTCATGAACCGGATGGCTGAAGCCGGATACAAGCAATACGAAATTAGTAATTTTTCGAAACCGGGCTTTGAAAGCCGGCATAATATGGCGTATTGGCGAAATGAGGATTACTACGGCCTGGGTGCTGGAGCCCACGGTTACATCGGGCGCCGGCGTCACATTAATGTAAAGGGGGTAAACCCTTATATTGAGGCGGTGCAGCAAGGGCTGCCGTATCTGAGCACGCTGGATATTCCCCAGGAGGAGGCGATGGAGGACTTTCTGATGGTAGGCCTGCGTGTACTGGATGGAATTTCTGCAAGCCGGTTCCAGGAGCAGTTCGGTATGACCCTTGAAGAGGTGTTTGCGCGTCCGCTGAACAAGCTGGTTCATGCAGGCTTGCTGGATAAGAGTCATGAAGGTTATAAGCTGAGTCAGAAGGGGATTTTGTTCGGAAACGATGTTTTTGGCGAATTTATCGGCAGTATAACCGGGAATTAATCTATTGAACTTGTATACGTCCTGTTGTATATTTATTCATACATATATGACGGAGCGCGTAAAGGAGAGACGGTAGAATGTCAGCCGTATGCAGAAAAGCCACATTAGAAGATGTGGAGCCGCTGTATCAGATGATTCAGGGTTACGCCGAGAGAGGCATCATGCTTCCCCGGTCGAGAAAAGTGCTGGAACGACAAATTCATGAATTTGTAGTCGCTGAGTCACAGGGCCATGTGATCGGCTGCGGTTCATTATGCCAGCTGGGCAGCGATCTGGTCGAGATTCGTTCGCTAGGCATTTCCGAGGGCCACAAAGGTCAGGGGATCGGATCCATGCTTGTGGACCGGCTGATTGAAGAGGCTCGGGAACGCGAGCTTCCCAAGGTGATGGCGTTAACCTATGAGGTATCTTTTTTCCTGAAGAATGGATTTTCCATTGTTGATAAAGAAATTTTTCCCGAAAAGGTATGGACGGACTGCATCCATTGCAGCAAGCAGCATGCCTGTGACGAAATTGCAGTCTTGAAAGTGCTGAATTAATGCAGCAAGTCATGTAAGGCTTCAGAGCAAGAATGCGGTGAGGGGCTGTTTGGAGACAAGGTCTCCAGGCAGCCCCTTATCTCGTTCCAGAACGCCTCCGGCAGGGGGATAAAATAAGCATTTTGGATTGAGGATCTGACTTGACAATGCTCCGGTTGGTTTGGTATTTTTGTTATATCGGTTAGCACTCGAAGCTGATGAGTGCTAACGACAAGATCAAGTCTCAGTCAGCAAGGAGGGAACATGATGTTAACAGATCGGCAGCGAATGATATTAAGCGCGATCGTCGATGACTATATCCGCTCGGCCGAGCCGGTTGGCTCCCGAAGCATTTCCAAGCGCGGTGACGTGGGCTACAGCCCGGCGACCATCCGCAATGAAATGGCTGATCTGGAGGAGCTTGGCTTTCTGGAGCAGCCCCATACCTCAGCAGGCCGCATTCCTTCGCATAAGGGCTACCGCTATTATGTGGATCATTTGACATCGTCGTTTTCACTCCAGCCTTCCGAGCTGAAGGTAATGAAAGCCTTTTTCGCTGAGAAGCTGAATGCTATGGAGCAAATGATCCAGCATGCAGCGGGGATTTTGTCCCAAATGACGAACTACACTTCCATCCTGCTGGGACCGGAAGTTTTTCATACGTCTCTGCGCCATTTCCAGCTGCTGCCGCTGAATGAGGATACCGCTGTCGCGATTATTGTGACCAGCACGGGCCATGTGGAGAACAAGACGGTTAGTATTCCGCCTGGCGTGTCTCTCTCGGATATGGAGCAGGTGGTGAATCTCTTGAACAGCAAGCTGTCTCACGTTCCGCTCTACAAGCTCAAGTCCCGGCTGTATACAGAAATTGGTCAGGAGATGCAGCGGCATATTGATCATTACGAAGAGCTCATGAAGATGCTGGACATTGCGCTGAGCAACGGAGAGCAGGAGCACAAGGTATATCTCAGCGGAACGACGAACATGCTGAGCCAGCCGGAATTCCGGGATGTAGACAAGGTGAGAACCATTTTTGAGCTGCTGGAGCAGACACCGACGCTCATGAAGATGATGGCGCCGGCCTCCGGCGAGACGGGCCTCCAGGTTCGGATTGGCACAGAGAACAATCATGCAGCGTTCGAAAGCTGTAGCCTGATTACAGCAACCTATTCCGCTGACGGCAAGGCCATTGGCACGATCGGGATTTTGGGTCCGACCCGAATGGAATACGCCCGCGTGATGGGCATCTTGAATGTGTTGTCCGGGGATATGACCCGGCTGTTAACCCATTGGTACAAGTAAGGGGAGTGTAACGCTGTGAGCCAAGCTAATCAGTCTCCCGGAGACGGTGATGACCGGCATTCGACGCTGATGAACAACAGTAATGCAATCAGGGCTGTCACCTCCGCGGTGGAGGGGACCCTGGGCCCCAAGGGGCTTGATGTGATGCTGGTCGGGCCGCGCGGCGAAGTCGTTATAACGAACGATGGCGTGACTATACTGGATAAGATGGATGTGAGTCATCCGGCAGCCCGGCTGCTGATCCAGGTTGCAAGAGCCCAGCAGGAGAAGATTGGCGACGGAACCACAACGGCTACCGTCCTGGCCGGCGCGCTGGTGCAGGAGGGGGTCGCCCGAATTATAAAGGGCGTTCCTGCCTCCAAAGTGGTAGAAGGCATCCGGCAGGGCATTGAGATGGCGCTGAAGCTGCTGTCTGAACGGATCCGCAGCATTGAAGGCCTGGAAGATCCGCTGCTTGCCCGGACCGTCTATGTAGCTGGCCGAGAGCGGCAAGATATTGTTCGGCTCATTATGGAAGCTGCCCGTAAATCTGGAATGGAGCGTCTCCGCGATCCTTCCTATCATCTTGCAGACGACATCACAGCGCTCGAGAATGCCGAGCATGAGGTGTTTGAAGGGATGCTGCTCCGGCAGAAGCCCCTGATGACAAGGGATCACCTCTCCTATAAGGATGCGAAGGTGCTGGTGCTGATGGATGCACTGGAGCCGGACCAGCTGGATGAAGAGGTGATGACGACCGAAGCCGGCTTTGCCCGGTACATGGATCTGAAACAGGTATTTGCCTCCGATCTGGAGCGTTTACGTGATATGTCTGTCAAGCTGATTGTGCTGGAGAAGGGCATTCATCCCGACGCAGAGCAGTTCTGCCTGGACTATGGAATCATGGTCGTGCCGAGAGTATCCCGCGCTGACCTGAAGCAGGTATGCAGCATGACCGGTGCAGTTCCGATCCGCAGGGCTGCACTGCACAAGGAAGCGCAGATGCTGATGCCGGTGCTGGGCAGCACGCCTCTCGTCTCTTATGACGAATCTCTGGCGCGTGTCCGCATTCATGCCAATGCCGGGCAGAACGGAAGCAAGGCGGTGACAGTGATTGTCGGTGCCAGCACCTCCGAGGTCGTCGGCGAAGCTGCGCGCATCGCCGGTGATGCGGCTTCCGCACTGCAGGCTGCTGTGCGCGGCGGTGTTCTGCCGGGCGGAGGGACAAGCGAGCTCGCGGTCTCTTATGAGCTGGAGCGCTGCCGCGAAACTCAGAAGGGGATGGAGGCATTCGGCATTGAGGCGGTCTCTGCGGCTTTGCGAAAGCCGATGTCCCAGATTCTCCTCAATGCAGGTTATAATCCGCTGGAGAAGATGGAGGAGGTAAGGGCCGCCCAGATCAACAGCGGATGTGATGCCATGGGAATGGATTGTGATACCGGAGCGGTCATTCATTATGAAGAGCTCGGTATTCTCGATCCTGCCCCGGTAAAGCTCCATGGCCTGCGCGCTGCTGGAGAAGTGGCGGCCGCCGTGCTGCGTATTCACCATGTGATTAAGATGCGGGATGCAGCAGGCAGTGATAACGAACCATATTAGCAATGTGAATATAATAAGGAGGTGGAGTTCATCTTGAATAAGGATCAGGAAATAAACGTTCAAGAAGAAACCATGCAGGAAGAGCCTGCCCAGCAGGGAGACACATTACATGCGGAAGCTCAAGAGGGCGCAGAGCCGCAGGTAGAACAGGCTGGGGCAGAAGAGGCGAAGGACCCTCGGCAGCAGGAAATCGAGCAGCTGAAGGCCGAGCTGTCAGAGCAGCAGCAGCGGGTGCTTCGTACCCAAGCGGATTTTGACAACTTCCGCAGAAGAACCCAGAAGGAGAAGGAGGAGCTGGCCAAATATGCTTCCTCCAAGCTGATTACAGAGCTGCTGCCGGTCATTGACAACTTCGAGCGGGCGATGGCGGCTTCCACGGTCGATCCGGAATCGGATTCTCTGGTTAAGGGCGTCAATATGATTTTCCGCCAGCTGGAGGGCATTCTGAATGCAGAAGGACTGCAGCCGATGAACAGTGTCGGACAGCCATTTAATCCTGAATTCCATCAAGCGATTATGCAGGTGGAGAGCGAGGAGCATGAAGAGGGTGTCGTTGTCGAAGAGATTCAAAAGGGTTACATGCTGAAAGACAAGGTGCTCCGCCCGGCGATGGTTAAGGTCAGCGGCTAGATCAGGCTTGCCAGACCCGCCGGTTGTATTCATACAAAACACATAGAACATCCGCACACCAATGTGCGCCAAATGATAAGGAGGATTTTTTACATGAGTAAAGTTATCGGAATTGACCTGGGTACCACTAACTCCTGCGTAGCAGTAATGGAGGGCGGCGAAGCCGTTGTTATTCCTAACCCTGAGGGTGCGCGTACAACACCTTCCGTTGTAGGCTTCAAAAAAGACGGAGAGCGCATCGTCGGAGACACTGCGAAGCGCCAGGCAATCACGAATCCGGATCGCACGATCATTTCGATCAAGCGCCATATGGGTACAAACCACAAGGAAAGCATTGACGGCAAGGAATTTACGCCTCAGGAGATCTCTGCAATTATCCTGCAGAAGCTGAAGTCCGATGCAGAAGCCTACCTGGGTCAAACGGTGACTCAAGCCGTTATTACAGTTCCTGCATACTTTAATGACAGCCAGCGTCAGGCTACGAAGGATGCCGGCAAGATCGCAGGCCTGGAAGTGCTGCGTATTGTCAACGAGCCGACAGCAGCAGCTTTGGCTTACGGTATGGAGAAATCAGAAGACCAGACGATTCTCGTCTATGACCTGGGCGGCGGTACTTTTGACGTCTCGATCCTGGAGCTTGGCGACGGCTTCTTCGAAGTTAAAGCGACCAGCGGGGACAACCAGCTCGGCGGTGACGATTTCGACCAGGTGATCATTGACTACCTCGTAGCTGAATTCAAGAAAGAGCAAGGCATTGATCTGAGCAAGGACAAAGCGGCTGTGCAGCGTCTTAAGGATGCGGCCGAGAAGGCGAAGAAAGAGCTGTCCGGTGTCCTGACTACGACAATCTCCCTTCCGTTCATTACAGTAGCTGACGGGGTACCGCAGCACTTGGAGATCAACCTGACTCGTGCCAAATTTGAAGAGCTGTCCGCTTCTCTCGTAGAGCGTACCCTGGGACCTACACGCCAGGCGCTGAGCGATGCCGGATTGAGCGCAAGTGACATCAATAAGGTCGTGCTTGTCGGCGGATCTACACGGATCCCGGCTGTGCAGGAAGCGATCAAGAAGCTGACGGGTCAAGAGCCTCACAAAGGCGTGAATCCGGACGAGGTTGTAGCCCTGGGTGCTGCCGTACAGGCTGGCGTACTGACTGGCGACGTGAAAGACGTGGTTCTGCTCGACGTAACGCCATTGTCCCTTGGCATCGAAACAGCCGGCGGCGTATTTACTAAAATGATCGAGCGCAACACGACCATCCCAACAAGCAAATCCCAAGTGTTCTCCACCTATGCTGACAATCAGCCTAGCGTTGAGATTCACGTCCTGCAGGGTGAGCGGGAAATGGCAGCGGGCAACAAGACGCTGGGACGCTTCATGCTGGGTGACATTCCTCCGGCTCCGCGCGGCGTACCGCAAATCGAGGTTAGCTTCGATATTGATGCCAACGGGATTGTAAACGTGTCTGCCACTGACAAAGGCACCGGCAAGAGCCAGAAGATCACGATTACTTCCTCCAGCGGCCTGAGCGATGAGGAAGTGGAGAAAATGATGAAGGACGCTGAGCTCCATGCGGAGGAAGACAAGAAGCGTAAAGAGCTTGTTGAAGCCCGCAATAGTGCGGATCAGCTCGTATATACTACCGAGAAGACACTGAAGGATCTTGGAGACAAGGTCGATGCTTCCGAGATTGATAAAGCCAATGAGGCGAAGGAGAAGGTGAAGAAGGCACTGGAATCCGACAATCTGGAAGAAATTAATGCTGCTTCCGAGGAGCTGACTCAAATTGTACAGCAGCTGTCCGTGAAGCTGTATGAGCAGGCAGCTCAAGAGCAGGGCAATGCGGCACCAGGTGAAGAAGGAGCCGGATCTGCGAAGAAGGATCATGTTGTTGATGCCGACTACGAGGTTGTTGACGAAGACAAGAACAAAGGGTAAGCTGGATCAATTGAGTCTATTGGGAAAGTCAAAGCGCGAGTCCCGCACTTTGACTTTCCTTATGTCCAGCAGTACAAACCGTGAGTGGGGGTGGAACCGTGGCTGAAAAGCGAGATTATTACGAGGTGCTTGGCGTTGGGAAGGATGCCTCGGAGGATGAAATCAAGAAAGCGTACCGGAAGCTGGCGCGCCAGTACCATCCGGACGTGAACAAGGCAGATGACGCCGAGACCAAATTCAAGGAAGTTAAAGAAGCGTATGACGTGCTGAGCAATGATCAGCATCGCGCACGCTATGACCAATACGGCCATATCGATCCGAACCAGGGAATGGGCGGGGGCGGCTTCTCCGGCGACTTTGGCGGCTTCGGAGATATATTCGATATGTTCTTCGGCGGTAACGGCCGTCGTGATCCCAATGCTCCGCAGCGGGGGAATGATCTTCAATATACGATGACGGTTGAATTCAAGGAAGCGGTGTTTGGTAAAGAAAGCGACATTACCATTCCGCGTACCGAGTCCTGTGATACCTGTCATGGCTCCGGCGCGAAGCCGGGTACGAAGCCGCAGACCTGCGGCGTGTGTCATGGCTCGGGTCAGCAGGAGGTGGTTCAGAATACGCCGTTCGGGCGGATGGTGAACCGCCGTGCCTGCTCGAACTGTAGCGGCAGCGGCCAGATCATCAAGGAAAAATGCAGCACCTGCAGCGGCAGCGGCAAGCTGAAGAAGCAGCGCAAGATTCACGTGCGTATTCCGGCCGGTGTAGATGATGGCGCTCAGCTGCGGATGAGCGGTGAAGGGGAGGGCGGTTTGCGCGGCGGACCTGCCGGAGACCTGTACATCGTAATCCGCGTCAAGCCGCATGATTTCTTTGAGCGTGAGGGCGACGACATCTACTGCGAGATTCCGCTCACCTTTGCGCAGGCGGCACTGGGAGACGAGATGGAAATCCCTACCTTAACGGAAAAGGTCAAGCTGAAAATTCCAGCCGGAACCCAGACCGGCACGTATTTCCGCCTGAAGGGCAAGGGAGTTCCGCGTTTGCGCGGCATGGGCCAGGGCGATCAGCATGTCAAGGTCGTGGTCGTAACGCCAAGCAAGCTCAGTGACGACCAGAAGGAGCTGCTGCGTCAATTTGCTTCGCTTGACGGGGAGCAGACCCATGAGCATGAGCAGTCTTTTTTTGACCGTGTGAAGAGAGCGTTTAGAGGGGACTAAGGCCATTTAGCGGCCGGGATGGAAGTCAAAGTCCTATCATTGATCTTGTGAAGAGCCGTTTCCAAGGCAGCCTGGCTGCAGGGAACGGCTCTTTTGGTGCTGAACCGGGGAGAGAAATGCTCTTCCTCATCGAATAATTGAAGACCCGCTTACACAATCTAGAAAGGAACAATCATAGAACAAGCAGGTGAATACTCATGGCTGAAAAAAACATTCTGGCGTACTTTAATACCCCGGAACAGGCCCAAGGAGCCGCGGCGAAGCTGCACGCTCTGCGTGTCGCTGATCTGTCAATCGACCGGTTCAGCACAGAGCCCGGTGAAGAGATGGGCGGCATGACGAATGCGATCGGCGGCGGGCTGTCCGGCCTGAACGCGTATACCCCGGATGCGGCACTGAGCAATTTGTCTGCCGGCATCCTGGGTGCAGCAGGACCTTCCGAGAGCGGCATGAGCGCCGGCGAGCAGGATGGGCTTCGCGGCCGGGATATTTTACTTACAGTTGTGGTCGATGAGGGCGTCCATCATCAGGCACTTAAAATCGTTGAGGATGCCGGGGGCTACGTATAGCTGCGGAAAGCTGCTGTGGATCACCAAGAATCACACTTATATTCCAAGCACAGGAGGCATGGCATGATGAGAAGGGTCAAGCTGGGAAGAATCGCAGACCAGACACAGAAAAGAATTGCATTGCAATCGGCAAAATATGAGGATGTAGAGTTTTCGGCGCTGGAAGCGGACCGGGATGATGTGGAAGCGATTCGTCGAAGTGAGGCAGCAGACAAGCGCCAGGTTAAAGAAATGTTTGATCATCACGAGCACGGCTTGAAGTAAAGCAACACATTGTCTTCGACAGCAAGAGGCTGTTCCTGGCGGAGCAGCCTTTTGCTGTTGCTGCTTATGGATTCATACGGGTAAAGCTGCCTTTGTGCACAGGGTCCTTCATATAGTACAATATAATTTATGTAAATATGAGGAGGACTCTGTTAAATATGCTGTGGCACGAATTGACTATACATACCACGGAGCAGGCCGTGGAGATGATTTCGAATTTTATGCATGAAGCGGGAGCGGGAGGGGTCTCGATTGAAGAGTCTGCCGTTACCAAACGCAAGCGGGATACCACCTTTGGGCAATGGTATGATGAGGTCATTCCGTTTAATAATATCCCGGAAGGACAAGCTGTGATTAAAGGGTATTTCTCACAGGACGTCAGTCTGGAAACGGTTCAGCAGGAGCTGGAGCCGCGGATCCATGAGCTGGCGCAGTTCGGTATTGATGCCGGGCCGGCGGCCTTTGAACACCGGAGCGTCCACGAGGATGAATGGGCTACAGCCTGGAAGCAGTATTTCAAGCCCATCGCTGTGTCAGAGCGCCTGGTGATCAAGCCCACCTGGGAAGAGTATACGCCAGCCCCGCAGGAGCGCATTATTGAGCTGGATCCCGGCATGGCCTTTGGAACGGGAGCGCATCCGACCACCGCACTGTGCCTGCGTACACTGGAGCAGGTCATTCAAGGCGGAGAATCCGTCATCGACGTGGGCACTGGCTCCGGAATTCTGGCAATCGGTGCTGTGCATTTGGGCGCCAGGAACGTCCTGGCCCTGGATCTGGATCCTGTTGCGGTATCCAGCGCGAAGGAGAATTCGCAGCTGAACAAAATGCAGGACCAGATTACGGTCGTGGAAAGCGATCTGCTCTCTGTACTTCAGCGCAGCGAAATGGCAGAGGGCTTTGCGGTAAAGCCTCCGGTGGAGGTTGTGGTTGCGAACATTTTGGCAGAGGTGATTCTGTTATTCGTGGACGATGTCTACGCAGCACTGAAGCCGGGCGGGATCTACATCGCCTCCGGAATTTACAAGAACAAGGTTGAAATTGTAGAGAAAGCGCTGATTCAGGCCGGGTTTGACATTGCGGATATGAACCGCGAGGATGACTGGGTTGCGTTCGTAGCGAGGAAGAGGTAGCGATGGAATTTCTCGATCAACTGCTGTTTTATCCGCTGGAAAGGCTGCCCTTTTTCCTGATTGCCCTGATCATTGCATTTACGGTGCATGAATTTTCTCACGCTTACTTCGCTAATAAACTGGGTGACCCTACCGCCAAGCTGTTGGGGAGGGTGACACTGAACCCGGCGGTGCATTTCGACTTTCTTGGCATCTTCCTGCTGCTGATTGCCGGCTTCGGCTGGGCCAGACCGGTTCCGGTAAACCGGGCGAACTTCTCGAACCCGCGCCGGGATAGCGTCATCGTATCGGCGGCAGGGCCGCTCAGTAATCTGCTGCTCGCCATCGCCGGCTGCTTGATCTACGGAGCGCTGTATCAGCTTGGTGCCATTGATGCAATGAGCAATGAACGGGCAGTGGATGCGGTGCATATCTTTTTTGACACCTTTATTGTGCTGAATTTCTTTCTGTTTCTGTTTAACCTGATTCCGCTTCCTCCGCTGGATGGATACCGGATCCTGGTAGAGCTTGTTCCGCGGCGGGTGGGGGCAAAGCTGCAAAGCGTGGAGCAATGGTCGATTCTGGTCTTTTTATTAATTATTCTGATTCCCGGGTTTCAAAACTACACGATCCGCCCGATGTATGAGACAGCGTACAGCTTGTCTGTGTTCTTCCTGAATCTGTTTACAGCGTTGTTCGGCGGCTAAAATCTCATAGATTTCACTGGTCATGACGGGGCAAAAGAGGTATGATGAAGTTTGGCGTTTTGGCCTGAAGCAATGGACCTGAATATGAATCCATAAAGGTAGGTTTACGATGCAGCGATATTTCATTTCACCCGCGCAGTTCCAGCAAGAGCAGGTATGGATTACGGGTGAGGATGCGAGACATATTTCAAAAGTGATGAGAGGCAAGCCGGGGGATGTCCTGATTGTCAGTGACGGGATTTCCCGTGAAGCGCGCGTTGCCATCGAGAGCCTGGAGCAGGACGGTGTAAGAGCAAGGGTAGTAGAGGAGCTGGCGATGACCCGCGAGCCTCGACTGAAGGTGACCATTGCCCAGAGCCTGCCTAAAGGCGACAAAATGGAGCTGGTGATCCAGAAATGCACCGAGCTCGGGGCCGTGTCATTTCTGCCTTTTCTGTCCAGCCGGACCATCGTTCAATACGATGCTAAGAAAGAGCAGAAGCGCCTGGAGCGCTGGGGCAAGATTGCGAAGGAGGCTGCGGAGCAGGCTCATCGGAACAGGGTTCCCGGAGTAGAGCAGCCTGTGGGCTGGAAGAAGCTGCTTCAAGCGTTCTCCAGCTACAGTCTGGTCTGCTTCTGCTATGAGAAGGAGGAGGGCCTGCAGCTGCGGGACGTGCTCCTGCCTTTTGCAGAGCAGAAGCTGATCGGGGATGAGCCTGTCAGCCTGCTGATCGTGGTCGGTCCCGAGGGCGGCTTTACGGAAGAGGAATGCCGGGAGGCCGAGGGGGCGGGAGCATCGACCGTCGGCCTTGGCCGGCGGATTTTACGCACGGAGACCGCGGGGATGACCGCACTGGCCTGTGCGCTGTATGAATTTGGTGAAATGGGGGGAGTTTGAATATGCCATCCGTAGCGTTTTATACGTTGGGTTGCAAAGTCAATTTTTACGATACCGAAGCCATCTGGCAGCTTTTCAAAAATGAAGGCTACGAGCAAGTGGACTTCGAACAAACCGCTGATGTTTATTTGATCAATACTTGCCATGTTACAAATACCGGAGATAAGAAAAGCCGGCAAATGATCCGGCGGGCGGTCCGTCGCAATCCGGATGCCATTGTCGCGGTTACGGGCTGCTATGCCCAGACCTCGCCGGCTGAAATTCTCGACATTCCTGGTGTAGACCTTGTCATCGGCAACCAGGATCGCGACAAGATCATGCAGTTTGTGCATGAAATCGAGCAGACCCGCCAGCCGATCAACGCCGTGCGCAATATTATGAAGACCCGGGTGTTTGAGGAGATGGATGTGCCGGACTTCGCTGACCGGACCCGTGCGTTCCTCAAAATCCAGGATGGGTGCAACAACTTCTGTACGTTCTGCATTATTCCATGGTCCCGCGGCTTGTCGCGCAGCCGTGATGCGGACAGCATTATTAAGCAGGCGAAGCAGCTGGTGAATGCCGGCTATAAAGAGATTGTATTGACCGGCATTCATACGGGCGGCTACGGTGATGATCTCGACAACTACCGCCTGTCTGACCTGCTGTGGGATCTCGACAAGGTGGAGGGGCTGGAACGCATCCGGATCAGCTCCATTGAAGCGAGCCAGATTGACGATGCGGTGCTGGACGTGCTGAAGCGTTCCACCAAAATGTGCCGCCATCTGCACATTCCGCTGCAGGCCGGAGACGATACCGTCTTGAAACGGATGCGGAGAAAGTACACCACCGAAGAGTTCCTGACCAAAATGAAGCTCATTCGCGAAGCGATGCCAGAGCTGGCTATTACGACTGATGTGATTGTCGGCTTCCCTGGCGAGACAGATGAGATGTTCCGCAACGGCTACAATCTCATGAAGGAGATCGGATTCTCGGAAATGCACGTCTTCCCGTATTCCAAGCGTACCGGTACGCCGGCGGCGCGGATGGAGGATCAGGTGGAGGACGAGGTGAAGAACGCCCGAGTCCACGAGCTCATTGATCTGTCCGAGCAGCTGCAGCTGGCCTATGCCGAGCAGTTTGTCGGCCGCATTGTTGAGGTGATTCCAGAGCGTGAATACAAGGGCGGACCGGGCGGCAAGATGCAGGGCTACAGCGACAATTACCTGCAGCTCGTGTTCGACGGTGGACCAGAGCTGGAAGGGAAACTGTGCCGGGTTCAAATTACTCAAGCCGGTGTTAATGAGTGCCAGGGTGAGCTGATCAGCGTCCACGAGAACGGATTGGCAGCAGCCTTGTAGCCTAGTAAGCAACAGCCTGATCACAAGGATTTCATTTCCGAATAGGAAGTGGAATCCTTGTTGCACATGAAGGAGGAATCAGACATGAACCGGAAGGAAATTTCTGCGGGAGGCGTGGTGTATCGCCGGGTAGACGGCTATCTGCAAATTCAGCTTATTCAGGACCGCTACAGCAAAATATCTTTGCCCAAGGGCAAAATGGAAGCAGGAGAAACCGTAGAGGAGACGGCTTTGCGCGAAATTTTGGAGGAAACCGGAATTTCGGGGAGAATCGTGTCGCCGGTCGATATTATTGCTTATACGTATAATCATCCCCAGTATGGCCGGGTGGATAAAGAAGTCCACTATTATCTGGTAGAGGCTTCGGGAGGGGCGCTGAAGCCCCAGCTGGAAGAGATCAACGGTGTGGAATGGTACGAGCCGCTGCAGGCCTGGAGCAGGCAGCAGAGCAACGGCTACAGGAACAATGATCCTATTCTGCGGAGAGCCTTGTCTCTTCTGAACATCGAGGTATAGGTCAAGAGGCTGCTGCTTTCTTCCAGACCGGAAGATAGCAAAGCGGCAGAGCGAGCAGGGAGCAGACCACGTTGAAGATCGTCTGGGCATGGGCAATCTGCCCCGCCGGGTCGCCTGCAAGCTGACCGGAGACCTGTGTCAGCAGCGGCAGCAAGGGAGCGAACAATATAACGCCCCCGATATTTAAGGCAAGATGGGAGCCGGCAACGAACCTGCCGGCCGGAGTGCTTCCTGCTGCAGCTAGGATCGCGGTCACGCAGGTGCCGACATTAGAGCCGAGCACCATGGCGACACCAAGCTCAGGCGGCAATGCCCCGCTGAGGCAAAGGCTCATGGTCATAGCCACAACGGCGGCGCTGCTATGCATCAGTGCAGTCAGCATGGCGCCGGCCAGAATCCCCCAGCCGCTGCTTCGCTCTGCCTGCTCCAGAAACCAGGCGAAGACGCCCATCTCCTGAAGCGGCTTGCCGATGGACTGCATAACCGTAATGCCAAGCAGTACCATGGCGAAGCCGGCAACGGCCAGGCACAGAAATTGCAGCTGCTCCAGGCGACCGAGCCAGGGAGAAGAGCTGCGTGATAGAACCATCTCGTTCCAGATGATGCTTCCTGCCCAAATGAGCAGGGAGATCAGAAGCAGGGGGAAGGCAGCCGCACCGATGTTCAGGCTGATCAGCTCTGTGGTCAGCGTTGTGCCGATGTTCGTGCCGAGAATGATGCCGAGAATGCCGGCCTGACCAAGCAGGCCGGCATTGGCGAAGCCAATCGTAATCACGGTGACAGCGGTGCTGCTTTGCAGCAAAGCCGTCAGCCCGGCGCTGGTCAGCATGCCTTTGAGCGGCGTGGCTGCGGCATAATGGAGCCACTGGTGAAGGCGCGGGCCGGTCCAGCGCTGCAAGGCGGCCTCCATCACCTTCATGCCGAACAAGAACAGCGCGAGCCCATACAGCATGGGAAACCACAGGGAATGAAGCAACAGAGAGCTCTCCTTTTTTATAGAGTAAGTACTGAGAATATATGAACAATGGCGGGGAGACATGCAGGGTTTGTCCGGTGCGGTCTTCTAGCTCAAGGAATGACTATGAATTCAGGAAATCAGGGAGTGAATCAAGCATGCCAAGCGTGATCTTGGATCGTAATCGAAAAAAAAGGCTGGAGCAGGGACATCCGTGGATATTCAAAAGTGAGATTGCCTCGGTAGAAGGGTCTCCGTCCGCCGGTGACGTCGTACAGGTGCTGAACCACCAGGGACGATTCCTGGGTAGCGGGTATTACAACCCGAGCTCGCAAATTACCGTACGCCTCTTGTCCTACCAGCCGCTGGAGGCTATGGACAAGGAGTTTTTCATTTCCCGCTTTCAGGACTGTCTGAAGCATCGGGAGCGCTTCCTGAAGGGAGATCATGCGTACCGCTTGGTGTATGGAGAGGCGGATTATCTGCCGGGTCTTATTGTGGACCGTTTTGATCAGGTGCTGGTGGTACAGCTGCTGACACTCGGAATGGATCGCTGCCGGGAAGCCATTACAGAGGCACTGATCGAGGTTATGCAGCCAAAGGGCATCTATGAGCGCAGCGATGTATCCGTGCGGGAGCTGGAGGGGCTGGAGCAGCGTAAGGGCGCATTGTACGGGGAATGTCCGCGTTATGTCACCGTCCTGGAGAACGGACTTCAGATCAAGGTCGACATTGAGGAAGGTCAGAAGACGGGATATTTCTTTGATCAGCGTGAGAACCGGGCTTCGATCGCACCGCTGATGACAGGCTGGGGAGAGCGGAGCGGCATTCAGCTTCAGAGTCGAGACATAGATGGACAAGAGACGCTGGTGCCCGTAAACAGAAGTGGAAAAGAAGTGACGTTTCCGTATTGGGACGGAGCAACGGTGCTGGAGTGCTTCTCACATACCGGGAGCTTCACGCTGAATGCTTGTCAGTACGGGGCCAAGAAGGTGACCTGCCTTGATATTTCCGAGCATGCCATCCAGAGCGCCCGTGAAAATGTAGAGTTGAACGGCTTTGAGGACCGCGTGGAATTCGTCGTGGATGATGCCTTTCAATACTTGCGTAATCAGGTAAAGGGGAGCGAGGAACGCCATGAGCGGGCTGCAAAAGGAAGCAAGGTGGATACCTCGAAGCCGCTGACGGCCGGGGGAGGACGAACGTGGGATGTGGTCATTCTGGACCCGCCTGCATTCGCCAAGACGCGCGGAGCGGTTAAAGGGGCCTGCCGCGGCTATAAGGATATCAATCTTCACGGGATGAAGCTGGTGAACGAGGGAGGCTATCTGGTGACGGCAAGCTGCTCCTATCATATGAAGCCGGAGCTGTTTCTGGAGACGATCCACGAAGCCGCGCAGGATGCGGGCAAGCAGCTGCGTCTGGTGGAATGGCGCGCCGCCGGCAAGGACCACCCGCAAATTCTCGGCGTGGAGGAAGGGCATTACCTGAAATTTGCCGTCTTTGAGGTTCGCAGCAAGTAGTCTCGCTGTCACGTATAATTGCTCAGCAATTTCAATGCATAGATAAGACCTGCGTTCAGGCCGGTAGGGAGCAGTCCCTTCCGGCTTTTTGGGCTTCCTTGCGATACTGTTATGCATACGGTCCCCCTAGACTTCCTATCATTTCAAAGCTGCCAGTGTTATCCAAACACATGTTCTTGATAGAGGCATGTATGCTATAATGATAGACAGTATTTTACGAGGAAAACAGACAGTATAGAATGGGAGGCTTGCCTGTGTCAGTTCGTTTTTTGATCGGCCGTTCCGGGAGCGGCAAGAGCACCCGGATGAGAGAGGAAATAGCCAGCCGCCTTGCTGAAGCTCCGCAGGGCAACCCCTTGATTCTGCTCGTGCCCGAGCAGGGCTCATTTGATGCAGAGCATGCGCTCGTGACTGCTCCGGGCGTTCGGGGCTCGCTTCGGGCGCAGGTGCTCAGCTTCCGCCGCCTGGCGTATCGGGTCATGCAGGAAACTGGCGGAGCGGCGAAAGTGGTGATCGGTGAAGAGGGCAAACGCATGCTCTTGTACAAAATTATTCAAAGGCGCAAGGATGAGCTCAACCTGTTCGGCGCCTCCGGGGAGCAGCTCGGCTTTGTTGGCAAGCTCAGCCAGCTGTATACCGAGATGAAGCGCTACTGCGTAGATGCCTCCTGTGTGCAGGAGCAGCTGGAGCAGATGGCGTCCACAAGTACCAGCCCGCCGCTGCTAAGGCGCAAGCTGGAGGATATTTTGGCGGTGTATCGGGATTTCGAGCAAGAGATGGCTCCGCTGTACAAGGACGATGAGGATACGCTGGCTGCACTTGCAGACTGTGTCCGGGAATCCTCCTATATCCGGGACGCGGACCTGTGGATTGACGGCTTTAACGGATTTACTCCCCAGGAATATATTGTACTGCGGGAGCTGATGAACCATGCCCGCTCGGTGACCATCGCCTTGACGCTGGACAAGCCTTACCCGGAAGGAATGACTCCTCATGAGCTGGATCTGTTTCATCCCACGGCGGTAACGTACAGCAAGCTGCGGGGAGCGGCGGGCGAGGCAGGGCTGGACGTGGAGCATACGGTGCTGGACGCAGAGCAGCTCCCCCGCTTCAAGGACAGCCCCGCGCTGGCGCATCTGGAACGGGGCTTTGACCGCAGGCTAAAGTGGAGCGGAAGCAGCCCGCCAGAGGGCATCAAGCTCTATGCTGCGGGGAACCGCCGGGCCGAAGTGGAAGGGGCGCTCCGGGAAATGCTCCGGCTTGCACGGCAAGGTGCCCGCTATCGGGATATGGCTGTTCTGACCCGCAATCCGGGAGATTATCAATTTCTCATCGGTCCCTTGTTCCGTGATTACGGCATTCCTTATTTCCTGGATCAGAAGCGAAATGAGCTGCATCATCCGCTCGTAGAGTTTATCCGTTCCGCGCTGGAGGTTGCGGTGCGGCGATGGCGGTACGAGGATGTGTTCCGCTGCATAAAGACGGATTTGCTGCTGCCTTTGGATGGCAGCCTGTCACGCGAGGATATGGACCGGCTGGAGAATCACGTTCTGGCCAGCGGTATTCATGGCACGCGGTGGACGGACGGAAAGCCGTGGCGAGGCATGCCGAGCCTTTCGCTGGAGGATGAAGGACGGTCGCGCCGGGAGGAAGGTCTGCAGCTCATTGAGCAGTGCCGATTGGCCGTTACCGTTCCGCTGCAAGCTTTTGACAAGAGGCTGAAGCAGGGCGCCACCGCGAAGGACAAATGTACAGCGGTATTCCGCCTGCTGGAGGAGGCCATGATTCCCGAGAAGCTGGAGCTGATGAGCCGCGCCGCACTGAATGAGGGAAGGCCGGAAGCTGCCCGGGAGCATCGCCAGGTATGGAGCGCAGTGCTGGAGGTGCTGGATCAGATTGTGGAGATGATGGGGGGCGAAAGATTTAGCGCCGAGGCCTTTGCCGGCATCCTGGATACCGGTCTGTCGGAGCTGGAGCTGGCCCTCGTGCCGCCGGCTTTAGATCAAGTGCTCGTGGGCACGATGGACCGGACGCGGACCGGAGATGTCAAATATGTGTTTCTGCTGGGTGTGAACGATGGTGTGATCCCGGCGCAGTTCCAGGATGACGGCATTTTGTCCGAGCAGGAGCGGGTGACGCTGGAGGCATCCGGGATGGAGCTTGCACCCAATATTTCACGCCGGCTGCTGGATGAGCGATTTGTTATTTACTCGGCGCTGACAACGGCCAGCCGGCAGCTGTGGATCAGCTATCCATCTGCTGATCAGGAAGGAAAGACCCTGCTGCCATCCGAGCTGATCCGGCATATCAAGGGCATGTTCCCATTAAAGGAGGCCGTGCTGCCGTTAAGACCGCATGGCGGAATGTCATCGCAGGAGCAGTCCGGCTTCGTAGCAGGAGAGATGCGATCTCTTGCCTTCCTGACCGCACGGCTGCGGGACTGGAAACACGGGGAGCCGCTCCCGCCGCTCTGGTGGGAGGTATATAACTGGTATGCGAGAAGTCCGGCCTGGCGCAGCCAGCTGGACCAGCAGCTCTCCTCGCTCTCCTACAGGAATGAGACCGCCCAGCTGGAGGCCGAAACGAGCCGCAGACTGTATGGCAGCCGTATTCGTTCAAGCGTCTCCCGCATGGAGCGGTTTGTGGCTTGTCCATTTTCCCACTTTGCTTCTCACGGCTTGAAGCTTGCCGAGAGGCAGACATACCGGCTTCAGGCGCCTGATATTGGCCAGCTCTTTCATGCGGCGCTCAGCGATATGGCTTCCCGGTTTCGGGAGCAGAAGCGAAGCTGGGGCGATCTGAGTCCGGAGGAATGTCTGCGGGAAGCAGAAGCGACCGTTGACCGTCTGGCACCGAAGCTGCAGGGCGAAATTCTGCTCAGCTCCAAGCGCTACGGCTATATTTCCCGAAAGCTGAAGAGCATTGTGGGGCGGGCCTCCATCATTCTGGGCGAGCAATCCAGACGGGGGAGCTTTGAACCGGTCGGGCTGGAGCTGGATTTCGGACCGGGCAAGGACATTCCTCCGCTTCGTTTTGAGCTGCCGGGAGGCGTCGAAATGGAAATTATTGGCCGGATTGACCGTGTCGATATGGCGCGCAGTGAGAACGGACTGCTGCTGCGGGTGATTGACTATAAATCCAGCCAGAAGGACCTGAAGCTGCACGAGGTGTATTACGGCCTTTCTCTGCAGATGCTCACCTACCTCGATGTTCTTCTTACTTTTGCCGAGGATTGGCTGGGGGAGAGCGCACTGCCCGCCGGGACACTGTATTTCCACGTCCATGATCCGGTTCTGCAGTCTCCTAACGGGCTGACTGCGGATCAGGCGGCCGAGGAGCTTTTGAAGCGTTTCAAGATGAAGGGGCTGCTGCTGGCTGACCGGGAGGCGGTCTCGCTCATGGATGCAGGACTGGAGAAGGGTCACTCCTCCATCATCCCGGTCGCCGTCAAAGCCGATGGAAGCTTCTATAGCAGCGCTGCTGTCGCAGATCCAGAGCAATGGCAAAGCCTGCTGAAGACAGTCCGGCAAAATATCGTCAGCATTGGCTCAAGGATTACAGGCGGCGAAGTAAAGATTGAGCCTTACCGGATTCAGCAGGAAACGGCTTGCACGTACTGCTCTTACCGGCCGGTTTGCCAGTTTGATGAAAGCATGGAAGGCAATCAATATCAGCTGCTGAAGAAGCCGGGCAAGGATCAAATCTGGGAATGGCTGGGCCATGAGAAGGGAGCAGATGCACAGTGAATGCAGTGATGAGCAAGCCGGAAGGCAGCATGTGGAGCGATGATCAGTGGCAGGCGATTATGAGGAGCGGGAATGACATTCTGGTTGCCGCTGCAGCAGGCTCCGGCAAGACGGCAGTACTGGTTGAACGCATTATTAAAAAAGTCATCAACGAGGAGGCCGGCTTCAGCGTAGATCGTCTTCTCGTAGCAACGTTTACGAAGGCCGCTGCGGCCGAAATGCGGCAGCGGATCCGCGAGGCGCTGGAGCGGGAGCTGGAGAAGGCTCCGGATCGTGAGCATCTTCGCCGCCAGCTGGCCATGCTGGGCCGGGCATCCATTACTACGCTGCATTCCTTCTGTATGGAGGTGATCCGCCGTTATTATCAGCTCATACCGCTGGATCCGGGCTTTCGGATTCTGAACGAGCATGAGGCGGATTTACTCCGTCAGGACGTACTGGAGGAGCTGTTTGAGGAGAAATACGGCGATGCCGAGCACGGGGGAGAGTTTCTCCGGCTGGCTGACTGGTTCAGTGGAGAGCGAAGCGATGACGCCCTCTATCAGCTTGTTCAGCGTCTGTATGATTTCTCGCGGAGCCATCCGTGGCCGGATGAGTGGCTGCGGGACACAGCTGCAGCGTTCTCCCTGAAGGACACAGCGGCGCTGGGAGCGACGCCTTGGGTGAAAAGCATCCTGGCGGATGCCAGGCTGGCCCTCGCCGGAGCGGCGAGCTTGCTGGAACAAGCCAAGGAGGCGGCATCCGCGCCCGGTGGTCCGGCAGCGTATATGAGTACGCTGGAAGATGATCTGCAGCTGGTTCATGCTTTGTCCGATGCGCTGCACAGCACTCCGTGGGAAGAGCTGTATGCGGTGTTTCAGCAGGGAGTGTTCGGGAAGCTGAAGGCGGTCAAGAAGAGCGAGGTGCTGCCGGAGCTGCAGGAGCGGGTCAAGAATCTGAGAGACCTTGTTAAAAAGATCGTGACAGAGCTCAAAACCTCCTTGTTCGGCCGCACGGCAGAGCAGTTCTTGGAGGAGCTGCATGCTTCGGCGCCAGTGATGGAGGAGCTCGTGGATACCGTCATTGCTTTTGCGGAGCGGTACAGGCACGCCAAGGCGTCTAAGAGCACGGTGGATTTCAACGATTTGGAGCATTATTGTCTGCAAATTCTCAGACACGAGGCTTCCACACCCGGGCATACCCAGCCCTCCGACGCGGCGCTGGAATATCAGAGCCAGTTCGACGAGGTGCTGCTGGATGAATATCAGGATACGAACAGCGTTCAGGAGGAAATCGTTCGCCTGATTTCAAGAGAGGGGCCTGGCAACCGATTTATGGTCGGTGATGTAAAGCAGAGCATTGTGCGCCCATAAGGGGCATCGGTTTTCCCCGTTAAGCCGGGGGGTCTTCGAGGGTATGAAGGCCATGTCACCCAACTCATCCGGAAGGGAAACCGGAAGGGGAGTGCAGCATGTTGGGAAAGTCGCAAGTTGACGAGCTAACCCGTCACGACTGAGCGGCGAGACATTAAGATAAGTATGAGGATGAAAGCTATACTGCTTCAAGTCTAGTCTCAGCGGGGCCATGCTTCCCGGCAGGAATGTTAGCTGCCTGCCCCAGCGCTATGGACAGCGAAAAACCAAGCCGCTGCCCTGCACTTCGAATTCATAAATGCTATAATTCGAGGAAATACCCGAGAGCTACTCAAGCGCTGGCGCACACCTGAACAGGTGGAACGGACGAAAGGACCATCCGGCAACTTATCAAGCTTGGACCGATGTGACTAAATGGGGATTGCCTAAGTGGGAATGCCAGAGACGGCTATATCCTGCAGAGGATGGAATATCCCATAAGGCAACGGAGCCTTCGTAGTAGTCCGCGACAGGGAAAGCCTGTTACATGGCGAAGGAAGGCAGCTTGTCGGTATAACATTTTGCGGAAAGGAGCGCAAGGCTCCATGAATTCTGGCGAAGCTTTATACCTATTGACCAAAATATCCAGTGAAAAGCCTGACTATGTATATAAACGATTGTATCGTCATTTCTATAATCCCGATTTCTATGTGCGAGCCTATGATCTCCTTCATGCGAAGGAGGACCAGGTCGCAGGCCGCGGGGGTAACGGAGCTGTCCGGCCCCGCATAGAAGACATTAACGGGATCATCGAAGGAATGAGAGATGAATCGTATCAGCCGCAGCCGGTAAATCGAGCTGGGGGTGCCAACAAGAACAGCAAACCGGAGTTTCTAGTCACCTCTGCCTATGCGGACCGGCTGATTGTGGAAATTTGCAGGCTGCTGCTGACCGCAATATATGAGCCTCTATTTGAGGATTCCAGCCATGGCTTCAGACCGAACCGCAGCTGCCATACGGCACTGCAGGAAGCGAAGCTGCATTTCAAGGATGCACCGTGGCTCATTCAAGGGGAGATCCGGGGTTACTGCACAGACTTCTCCCGCCATAAGCTGATCTCGCTGCTGCAGGACAAAATCGACGATGCGAAGTTCATCCGGCTAATCTGGAAGCTATTGAGAGCCGGGTACCTGGAGGATTGGAAGCATGGCAGGACCTATAGCGGTACCCCGCTGGGCGGTGCGCTCAGCTCCGTGCTTGCCAATATTTATTGGCATCCGTTTGACCAATGGATCAGCTCCAATCCAAACCCGGGTCCGGGCCGCATCTACTGCATCCGGTACGGGGATACCTTCGTCACTGCTGTGTGGGGCAGCAAGGAGTCTTGCACAGCGCTTGCAGCAGAGATGAAGGCGTTCATCTCCCGCGAGCTGAAGCTTCCAGGCGGAGTAACGCAGGTGGCTCATGCCTCGGACGGCGTTTGTTTTCTAGGGCATATTCTAAGGCTGAAGAATGGCTGGAACTCTCAAACAGGCTTCAAAAATGCATACAGCACAGACCGTGGAACCATAGAGCTTTATATGCCGCAGGACACAGTCCGGCGCTTTGTCTCCAAACACAAGCTGGTAAAGAATATAGACGATAAATCCTGGAGGATGCTTCATGCTCCAGCACTTCTTCATCGTCCGGACGCTCAGATTGTGGCATGGTACAATGTGCGATTGCGCGGGCTGTACCATTTTTACCAAATGGCGGTCAACGTGAGCACGTACCTGCAGCAGCTGAGCTATGTAATGGAGTATAGCTGCTTGGCGACATTGGCTCATAAATATCAGTCCAGCACCTCCCGGGTGAAGGAGAAGCTTAAAGAAGGAAGATCCTGGGGGGTCCCGGTTCAGAGCAGGAATGGGGAGAGAAGAGTCTTGTATTTTCATAGGGGAGGATTTCCCCGGACTCATTCACCATATCTTGCTGCTGACCCGGATTTGGACCCCGGCTGGTCTGATGCTGCGCGTTAAACGTCACTGGATATCTGGTCAACATGACAAGTGGAGAGCCGTATACTTGGAGACAAGTACGTGCGGTTCGGAGGGGAGTTCTTTGAAACCTGTTTCCGAGATGAAATCAGGCGCGAGGGGCTTACCTACTATCGATTCCGGCTTGCAGAGCCGGGACTATTTCTGGATAAATACAAAACCTATGCTTCGGTAAACGAGGCGGATGAAGCTGAATTAAGACAGGGAGCCCGCATTGATCTGGCTCGAAATTTCCGCAGCCGGATGGAGGTTGTGGATGCAGTCAATATGCTGTTCAGGCAGATTATGAACGAATCGGTGGCGGAGATTCAATATGATTCCCGTGCCGAGCTCGTCTGTGGCGCTGCTTTTCCCGCAGTGGAAAAAGAATCAGAGAATGCCGCGTCTCCCTCCGGGATGCATACGCCTGAGCTGCTCCTGATTGACAGGGAGAATGCGGACTCTTCGGGCTCCTCTAGGGGATTAGAGGATGCTGCGGGGAGTGATGCCGGTGAAGGCATGCCTGCGCAAGAAAGTGAGCGTCAGGAGATGGAAACCGCGCAGCTGGAAGCGCGAGCCATCGCTGTACGCATCCGGGAGATGATGGGAGACACCGGAAAGCCGCTGCTAGTATTTGACAAAGTGAAAAAAGCGATGAGACCTGTGGAGTACGGGGATATCGTCATTCTGCTCCGTTCTGCAAGCGTGTGGGCGCCGCTCATGATGGAGGAGCTGGTTCAGGAGGGCATCCCGGCTTCAGGAGAGCAGAATCGGGGGTATTTTCAGGCCATCGAGGTCGAAATTATGCTGTCGCTGCTGCGGGTGATCGACAATCCCCGGCAGGATATACCGCTGGCTTCGGTGCTTCGCTCACCCATCGTAGGCTTGACAGAGGAAGAGCTGGCCCAGGTGCGACTCTTTGCAGCCGGCTCTTATTATGATGCGTTGAGCGCAGCCTTAGAGCAGGCGACGATGGAGGCAGCGCCGGGAGGCACAGCAGGGCTTGCGGCAGGGCGCTGGAATCTTGGGCTGGAGCTGTCCGGTACGGCTGAAGCGGCGGCTGGCCAGAGCTTGTCCGGTGCGCAGCCGGCGGAAGGCGTGAAGCCAGGTCCGGGACAACCGGCACCGCAGCCGGAGCTGTCGGCCGGACTCGCTGCCAAGCTGATCTCTTTCCGGGATCGGCTGGAAAGCTGGAGGCTGGATGCGCGGCATGGCAGCTTGAGTGATTTAATCTGGAGAATTTACAGTGAAACCGGGTATCTTGACTGGCTGGGAGGACTCCCGGGAGGAAGCCAGCGCCAGAGTAACCTGACGGCGCTCTATGACCGGGCGGTGCAGTATGAGCAGGATACCTCCTCCAGAGGGCTGTTCCGCTTTCTGACCTTTATTTCCCGGATGCGCGATAACGGCGGAGATTTAGGGGCTGGCAGCAAGGATGAAGGCCAAGGTAACGCAGTTCGATTCATGACCATTCATAAAAGCAAAGGGCTGGAGTTTCCGGTTGTTTTCGTGGCCGGGCTTTCCAAGAACTTTAATCAGCAGGATTTGAATGCCGCCTTCCTGATGCACAAGGAGCTGGGCTTCGGGCCGAAGTATGTGGATGGCAAGCTTCGGGTTTCATATCCTACGCTGCCTAATCTGGCCATCCGGCGCCGATCGCATTTAGAGCTGCTGGCTGAAGAGATGCGCGTGCTCTATGTGGCGCTGACGCGCCCGAAAGAGAAGCTCATACTGATCGGTACCGTGAAGAAGCTGCTGAACAAAATCAAGGACTGGTCTCAGGTGGACAGCGTCCATGGTATGCTTCTTCCGGATTATATGCTGGCCAGAGGCCGCAGCTACATGGATTGGATTGGACCTGCAATTCTTCGGCATCCGTCGGCAGCCATACTGAGGGAGGCGGCGGAGCTGCCGGAAACGGGGCATGCCGACCTGTTTCCAGGTGCTGACTCCTGGAGCATCACCGTGAAATCGGATGAGTATCTTATGACCGGCGCACCCCGGCACCAGAGTCATGCAGCAGAGGGTCCGGGCAGTGCAGAGCAGGAGCGCCGGGAAGGGATTGAGGCGGCTCTGAACAGACTGGAGCCGGTACAGGACATTCCATGGGAGAGCGGCCAGAGTCCTCAAGAGATGAGAGAGGAGCTGTATCGCCGGATTAGCTGGAAGTATCCATATCTGGCGGCGTCCGGCATTGCCGCCAAAACGTCAGTAACCGAAATGAAGAAGCAGTTGGCGATGCAGGAGCATCCACCGCGGGAATGGGCGGAGGAAGCACTGCAGCAGGAAGGCTCTAACGGAAATCAGGCCGGAAGCTTTACCTTAAGCTTGAGACGTCCTAAATTCATGGAGGATTACAAATTGACGCCTACCGAGCGGGGGACGGTGTACCATACTGTCATGCAGCATGTCCCGCTGGTAGCTGGACTGGATTCAGCTGGCGTGGAAGAGTTGCTGAATCAGCTCACAGACAAGGAGCTGATTACCCGGGAGCAGGCGGAGGCAGTTCAACCGCAGGATATTGTGGACATGCTTGCCTCTTCGGCAGGAGAAATGCTGCTTCAGGCCAGCCAGGTGTGGCGGGAGATGCCGTTTTCTTATGCGCTCCCCGCGACGGAGGCGTATCTGCTCCCGGATCCGGCATCAGGGCCTGTCAAGGATGCTCTTCACGTACAGGAGCTGCTTCAGGAAGAATGTGTCCTGATTCAAGGGGTTGTGGACTGCCTGTTCCGGCAGGATGAGCGGCTTATCCTGCTGGATTACAAAACAGACAAGGTCCTTGAGCAGCGGGGCGGGATCGAAGCTCTGAAGGAGCAGTACAGATTCCAGCTGGAGCTGTACGCCAAGGCGCTGGAGGAAATTCTGGGCGAACCGATTCAGGAGAAATGGCTGTACTTTTTTGATGCAGGACAGGCGGTTCAGCTCTAGCCGAGAGGAATGCGTTCAGTTCTGTGCGATAGATGTAAAGTGTTTAATGGGGGAGGAGTGCTAGATATGCGGATACTGCATACCGGCGACTGGCATTTGGGCCGGTCGCTGGAGGGAAGAAGCCGGCTCGCAGAGCAGGAGCAGTTCATTGACGAGCTGGTGCAGCTCGCAAAGGACCAGCAGGCGGACCTGATTCTGATGGCGGGTGACGTCTACGATTCCGTGAACCCTCCGGCTGCAGCCGAGCAGCTGTTCTACGAAGCAGCGGCCCGGCTGAGTGAGGGAGGACGGCAGCTGGTTGCGGTTGCAGGGAACCATGATCAGCCGGAGCGGGTAGCTTCGGTAACGCCTCTGGTGCAGCGGAGAGGGATTACTTTAGTAGGGCTGCCAAGTGCTGAGCCGGTTCAGGTTCAGGCTGCTCGTACCGGCGAAACGGCGATCATCGCCGCCCTGCCATATCCTTCGGAGTCCCGGCTGAACGAGCTGCTGGCGATCGGCGGGGAAGAGGATGAGCTGCGCCGAGCCTATAGTGAAAGGGTTGGCAGCCTCATGAGGAGAATGGGGGGTCATTTCTCGCCTCAGACGGTGAATTTGGCAATGAGCCATATCTACGTGCTGGGGGGGCTGGAGACGGACTCGGAGCGCCCTATTCAGGTGGGCGGCGCTTATACGGTTGATCCTTCCGCTTTGAGCACGGGTGCCTGTTATACGGCACTGGGTCACCTTCATCGTCCGCAGGCGGTCAAAGGAGATGGCATCATCCGATATAGCGGTTCTCCGCTCGCCTATAGCTTTTCGGAAGCCGGGCAGGCCAAATCGGTAACGCTGATCGAGGCGTCTCCCGGAGGGGTTCCGGTCGTAGAAGAGCTGTTTCTGAGCTGTGGCCGGCCGCTGGTCCGCTGGAAAGCCCGGGGCGGGCTGGAGGAGGTGTACCGCTGGCTGGATGAAGAACGGGATCCGTCCGCATTTATCGACCTGGAGGTCCACCTGACGGAAGCGATGGGACTCTCCGACATTCAACGGCTCCGCAAGAGCCGGGAGGGCATTGTGCATATTCGGCCTGTGTACCCTGAAATGGCGGCGCTGGAGCTGGAGGCTGCACGGACCAGCCTGCCGCTGCCGGAGCTGTTCCGTAAATTTTATCAAAGGCAGACCGGTGGTGCCGAGCCTGATGACAGCTTGGTTCAGCTGTTTCTGGAGCTGGTCGATGAGGAAGAAGCCCCCGTGACGGAGGTGACGGAATGAAGCCGGTATCGTTAAAGGTCTCAGGTCTGCAGAGCTACCGGGAGCCGCAGGAAATTGATTTTACACAGCTGTGCGAAACCGGTCTGTTCGGTATTTTTGGTCCTACGGGCAGCGGGAAGTCCACGCTGCTGGATGCCATTACCCTGGCTATGTACGGCAAGGTTGAGCGGGCGCAGAACGGGACCCAGGGCATTATGAACCATTCGGAGGATACGCTCTACGTATCCTTTACCTTCGAGCTGTCCTCATCAAGCGGCCCGGAGCGTTATCGGGTGGAGCGCCGTTTCAAGCGGATGAACGAACTGTCTGTAAGCAATACACTCAGCCGATTTGTTGAGGTGCAGCAGGATGAGGAGTGTGTAATCGCAGACAAGCTGGCAGACGTCACGCGATGTGTGGAAGAGAAAATCGGACTGAAAATGGACGATTTCACCCGAGCAGTCGTGCTCCCTCAAGGTAAATTTGCTGAGTTTCTGTCACTGAAGGGCAGTGAGCGCAGGCAAATGCTGCAGCGCCTATTTCATTTGGAGCGCTACGGTGATGTTCTGGCGCAGAAGCTGAGCCGCAGGGTAAAGGAGAATGCCGGGTCGCTGCGTGCCGTGGAAGCTGAACAGCAAGGCCTGGGAAGCGCGGGAAAGGACGACGTTGCCAAGGCGGAGCGCAGCCTGAAGGAGGCCGTGTCTGCAGCCAAGGAAAGCCGCGCTGTGCTAACAGCAGTCGAGAAAAAGTACGAAGAGCTGTCCAGGGCTCGGGAGCTTGATTCCGAGCGCCGCCGGCTTCAAGCCCGGCTGAATGAGCTGTCCGAGCGGGAGCAGGAAATGAACAGCTTGGAGCAGCGGCTCACGCTGTCTGCATCCGCTATGCAGCTGCTTCCCTCTTTGAGAGATATGCGGGCTGCTGTACAACGCTATGAGGAGCTGTTACTGACAGCTCAGAAGCTGAAGGCGGCCGCGGAAGCAGCAGACCAAGAAGCGAACCGGCTGCAGGAAGCTGAGCATACCGCCAAGCAGGAGCTGTCCGCTGAGGAACCGGGGCTGATGTCCAGGCTGGAGCAGCTGGAGCAGGCCGTAGCGCTGCAGCAAGAGCGGCGACTGCTTTCGGCAGAGCTTACCCGGCTGAGCTCTCAGGCAGAGGGGGCTCAGCGCTCCTACACTGCAGGCAGTGAGCAGCTGGACAAAGAGCGGCAGCTGCTGGATAAGGGTCTGAAACGGAGAGAAGAGCTGCAGGAGAAGCTGAAGCTGCTGGAGGTTCGTCTGTCGGACCGCGAGGCGCTGTCCGAGGCGATGAACCGGAAGCAGGCCATCCTTGCGGCGGAAGAGCAGCTGAAGCAGCAGGAAGCTGAAGCCGCAGCACAGGCTGAGCGCTGCCGCCAGGCAGAGCAAGCCGTTAATGATACCCAGAAAGCGACCTCTTTGGCTCAACAGGACATGCAGGTGCTGGCTGCTCAGGCTCAGGCGCTGCGAAGCTCAGGCACTGACGTCATTGAGCTCGTAGAGAGAACCTCCAATCAGGTATTTGCTCTGTACCGTCAGCTTCAGGAGAATGTCAGGCTTCAGGAGCTGCATGACCTGTCACGGTCTCTGGCAGCTGCGCTGTCGGACGGCAAGCCATGCCCGGTATGCGGCAGCCTGGAGCACCCGCAGCCAGCCCTGGAGGAGTTAGATAAGCATGAGGGGACAGAGCAGGCACAGCAGCTTGCGGCCTTGCAGGAGGAGCTGCAGGAGCTGCGGCTCAAGCTGCGACAGCTTCAGCATGAGGGAGTCGCTCTTCCTGATCTTAGTGAAGAGGTTCGCCATGGGCAGCTTGCCCATTCCAGCCCGGAGGGGGAAACAGCCCTCTACCAGGCTGCGGAAATTCAAGCTGCTCTGGCAGAGGCGGCCGCAGGATCAGATATCCATCCCGACGCACCGCAGCTGTCCCAGCTGCAGAAATCCGCGGCACATCTTCACAAGCTGACATTACAGCTGGAAGAGCAGCTGCAGCTTTGCCGCTTAAAGAGTGTTGATCTCCAGAACCAGCTGCAGTCTTTATCTCAGGAGCTGGCCCGCAAAGAAACTGCATTGGAGCACAGTGCATCACAGCTGCAGCAGGTGGAGGCGCGTCTAGCCTTCGCCAAGGACAGTCTAATAGCTTTAAGAGAAGCCTGGTCTACGGGTGTTTCCAGGGTCAACTTCGATACCGTGGAAGCCGAGCTGGCTGCTCTGCGGGAAAAGGACGCTCAGGCTGAAGCTGTACGGGAAGGGTTGGAGCGAAGTGTTCCGTTCCTTGAGGAGAAGCAGAAGGTTATCCAGGAGCTGGAAGGAAAGCTTCGGGAATTAGAAAAGCAGCTGATCCAGTGGGAAGCTCAGCGGCAGGGCAAGCAGGAGCTCCTGAAGGAGAAGGAGGAGCGCTTGGCAAGCTGGGTCGGTGACCACTCCGCTGAGGAGCTGCTTCAAGGCTGCAAGCAGCGGCTGAGCAGCTTGAGAGAGTCGGCTGCCCGCACGGCTGATCAAAGTAAACAAGCTGCGGAGGTGAAGGGACATGCCGCCAAGCAGGCGGCTGTCGCCGGACAGGCTGCGGAATCTGCCGGAGAGCATGCCGGGGGTGCACAGGAGCGCTGGAAGCAGGCGCTGTCGGAATCACCCTTTGAAACAGAGGAAGATCTGGCCGCAGCCGGTATGCCTGCCGAGGACATGGAGCGCTCTCGTGAGGCGCTGCAGCAGCACCGGGATGCCCAGAAGGAATGGAATCTGCGGCTGAGTGATGTGACATTGAAGCTCGGCGGCACGAGGTTCCAGGAAGAAGATTGGGAGCAGTGCTGCCGTGATCTTCAGGAGAGCCGGCAGGGTGATGAAGCAGCGCTGCAGCAGCATGCCCGTGCCGAGCGTGACCTGGAGGATTTAAAGAGGCGCCACAGCCGCTTTATGGAGCTGGAGGAGAGCCGGGTCCTTCATCAGGAGGAGGGAGAAAGGCTTGCCAAGCTGCAAGTCTCGCTGAGAGGGAATGCATTTGTAGAGTATATTGCTGAAGAGCAGCTTATGCAGGTCAGCCAGTCTGCTTCACAGCGGCTGCGCAGCCTGACGAATCAGCGGTATGCCCTTGAGGTGGATTCCGGCGGAGGATTCGTCATTCGAGATGATGCCAACGGTGGAATCCGCAGACCGGTATCCACACTCTCCGGCGGGGAAACCTTTCTGACCTCATTGTCGCTCGCGCTTGCGCTGTCGGCCCAAATTCAGCTCAGAGGGCAGTATCCGCTGCAGTTTTTCTTCCTGGATGAAGGGTTCGGCACCCTGGACCCGGAGCTGCTGGATACGGTCATTACCTCGCTGGAACGGCTGCATAGTGACAAGCTGACGGTCGGAATCATCAGCCATGTGCCTGAGCTGAGGGCGAGGCTTCCCCGCAAGCTGGTCATTCGCCCGGCAGGACATGTCGGCGGCGGCTCTCAGATTATGCTTGAAACGATGTAGCAGCGTGCAAAGCGATCCGTGTCATCAGTGGACGAGCTCCCTCGATTTTTGTATGATGAATAGATCATATTCTTTGGAGGAGGCAAGGGTTGTATGGACTGCCTGTTTTGTAAAATAGTGAACGGTGACATTCCTTCCAAAAAAGTGCTGGAGAACGACCGGGTGCTGGTGTTTCATGATATTCAGCCAGCAGCGCCGGTGCATGTGCTCATCATCCCTAAAAAGCACATTTCGTCCATGAACGAGGTGCTGGAGGAGGATCTGCCGCTGATCGCCGATATTCACCAGGCGGCGCAGCAGGCTGCGAAGGAGCTGGGTGTGGATGCTTCCGGCTACCGTCTTATTAACAATTGCGGCCGGGATGGAGAGCAGACCGTGCACCATCTTCACTACCATCTGCTGGGAGGCACCCGGCTGGGTGCATTAGTAGCAGGCTCTTCCTCTCACGCCTAGCTTTTCCTGCAGTCCGGTTAGAGAAAATGAACCGTCTGCAGATTTTGCTTAAAAAAAGGGCAATGAGGTTGACACCATATTTAAGTTTACTTTATAATGAAGAATGATGAACCGTGTTATTGCTCTTGGACGGTCTGGTCGGAGGGAGGGAAAACTGGTGTCTGAAACGAAAGTTCGCAAAAACGAGACAATTGATGCTGCACTTCGTCGCTTCAAGCGTTCCATCGCGAAAGATGGCGTCTTGGCTGAAGTGAAGAAACGCAAGCATTATGAAAAGCCAAGCGTAAAGCGCAAGAAAAAGTCCGAGGCTGCTCGTAAGAGAAAGTTTTAGGAGGATATAACTTAGCATGAATCTTAGCGAACGATTGAACGAAGATATGAAGCAAGCGATGAAGAGCAAGGACAAGTTCAAGCTCTCCACTATTCGAATGGTTCGTTCAACGATTAAAAATCTTGAAATAGATTTGAAAAGAAGTTTGGATGACAACGAAGTGCTTGATATTTTAAGTCGTGAAATCAAACAGCGCAAAGATGCCCTCCAGGAATTTGAACAAGCGGGTCGTGACGATCTTGCAGCCGATGCTAAAGCAGAAATTGAACTCCTCACCGCCTACCTTCCGGATCAGCTTACTGAAGAAGAAATTAAAGTCATTGTACAGCAGACCATCCAGGAAACCGGTGCTTCTTCAAAAGCCGAGATGGGTAAAGTGATGAGCGCCCTGATGCCTAAAGTAAAAGGGCGCGCGGATGGAAAACTAGTGAATCAAGTGGTTCAGCAATTTCTGTCATAACATAAGGTAAACATCCCTTGAATATTCAAGGGATGTTTTTTCTTTTTGAGAGAGGTAAGCCCGGAGACCTGATCGGGCATTTTGTGAAACCCTCAAGAGCGTTCATACGTATGTAAGGTATAATGTGCCTGGAGACTTATACATAAACATAAGTGTCCGTTCACAATATAGGTTAATAAGGAAGAGGCAAGCAAATTTGACGAGGAGGGGGAGTTAATGAGAATGACTGTGCTAAAACGGCGCTTAGGCCTGCTGGCAATGTCATTGCTGTGGAGCCTGGTCTTCGGTGTCATGCTTCTGAGTCCAGCGACTGCCAAAGCTGCAGCCCAGAGCGGCGCTGTTTATGTCATTCCGGTGAAGCAGCAGATCGAGCAGGGGCTCGGCAGCTTTCTGGAGCGGGCATTTCAAGAAGCTAAAGAGATGAATGCTGGCTTGATTGTTCTGGAGATTGACACACCGGGAGGCCGGGTGGACACGGCGGGCGAGATCGGTACGCTGCTTCAAGAGACGGATATTCCCACGGTTGCATTTATCCGGGGAGATGCGGCTTCTGCCGGCAGCTATATTGCGCTCAACGCGGATAAAATAGCCATGGCTCCTGGCAGCATGATCGGCTCGGCATCCATGGTAGACGGTATGGGAAATCCTGTAGAAGATGCCAAGCTTGTATCCTGGTGGAAGGCCCAGATGGTCAGTGCTGCCGAATCCAGCGGGAGAAATGAGCAGATCGCTGCCGGTATGGCGGATCCCAAGGTGGCGGTTGAATTAACCGAGCTGGGAAGAACTGTGGAGGCTGGAGACATTGTTGCGCTGTCGGCAGAGGAAGCATTGAAGGTGGGCTACTCCGATACCATGGCCGGAACTGTGAATGAGGTTATAGAGTTCATGGGGTTCTCCGGCAATGAGGTGTTCGAAATGGAGCTGACCTTTTCCGAGAAGCTGGCGAGCTTTCTGACGAACCCCTTCGTCATGACGCTGCTCTTATTTATGGGCATTGCAGGCGTTTTGATTGAACTGATCGTGCCTGGCTTTGGAATCCCGGGCGTTCTGGGCATTACCGGCTTCGTGCTCTATTTCTTCGGAAATTCGGTTGCCGGCTTTGCCGGGATGGAGACGTGGCTGCTCTTCGTCATCGGAATTGCGCTGCTGGCCATGGAGCTGTTCGTGCCAAGCTTCGGCATACTGGGCGTCATTGGCTCGATCAGCCTTATATTCGGGGTGGTGCAGGCTGCCTATACAACGACTCATGTCGCATGGTCTTTAGGCATTGCAGCGGTATGTGCGCTGATTGCTATTGTGGTGGTTGCACTCGTGTTCAAGGAGCGCGGCATCTGGAACAAGTTTATTTTGAGCGACAGCCTGTCCCGGGAGAACGGGTATATTCCCGTTCAGGAACGGGATATATTGATAGGGCTGACAGGGATTACGCTCACCCCGCTTCGCCCTTCCGGAACCGCGGATATCGGCGGACAACGGATGGACGTAGTTACGGCCGGCGGCTTTATTCCTTCCGGCAGCAGCATCCGTGTTCTAAAAACAGACGGTACCCGGATTGTCGTGGAGCAGGTTCCAGAGTAATCGATCTAGTGCCAGGTTTATGGGGAACCTGACGAGGTGCGGTTGATAACCTGCTGTAATTTGGTAAAATGGTAACCATCAACAAACAAATATAACGTATGGAGGCAGATGCACTTTGAATTGGAGCGATTCTTTCATCCCTGTTATCTTTATCGGCGTGGTCGCGATTATTTTACTGAGCGTGTTCTTCAGCTTCTTCCCGCTCATGCTTTGGATCTCGGCGATTGCATCCGGTGTGCGGATCAGCATCATTACCCTCGTGGCTATGCGGCTTCGCCGGGTAACACCGAGCCGAATTGTGAACCCTCAGATTAAAGCAACCAAGGCGGGACTTGGCCTTAATATCAATCAGCTGGAGAGTCATTATCTTGCCGGCGGTAATGTGGACCGGGTGGTTAATGCCTTGATCGCAGCCCAGCGCGCGAACATTCCGCTGGAGTTTGAACGGGCAGCTGCCATTGACTTGGCCGGCCGCGATGTACTGCAGGCCGTGCAAATGAGCGTTAATCCGCGAGTCATTGAGACTCCGATTGTCGCGGCAGTCGCAAAAGATGGTATTGAAGTGAAGGTAAAAGCTCGGGTAACGGTGCGCGCCAATATCGACCGCCTCGTCGGTGGTGCAGGCGAAGAAACCATCATTGCCCGTGTCGGTGAAGGTATCGTAACGACTGTCGGTTCTTCTTCGACCCATAAGGACGTTCTGGAGAATCCGGACCTGATCTCCCGTACGGTTCTGTCGAAGGGCCTGGATGCCGGTACGGCATTCGAGATTCTTTCTATTGATATTGCAGACGTGGATGTAGGCAAGAATATTGGTGCTTTCCTGCAGACAGAGCAGGCAGAGGCCGACAAGCGGATTGCCCAGGCCAAGGCTGAGGAACGCCGGGCGATGGCGGTTGCACAGGAGCAGGAGATGAAGGCGAAGGTTGTCGAAATGAGAGCCCGCGTGGTCGAATCCGAGTCCGAGGTGCCGCTGGCTATGTCTGAAGCGCTTCGCAGCGGACAGCTGGGCGTGATGGATTACATGAACCTGAAGAACATTGAAGCCGACACGCAAATGCGGAGCCAGCTCGGTAAGACCGGCGAAAGCTCTGACTCTCAGAATGACCCCAACAATAACAAGTAGGAAGAAGGCGAGCCCTGATGGAATGGATCCTGGATAAATTATACCTCGTTGCCATTGCAGGGTATTTCCTCTTCAGCTTTCTCGGCAGGTCTGGCAAGAGTGATGACAAGCCGACCCGCATGCCAACGTTTGGCAATGAACGCCGCAATGAGCGTCAGCCTTCCAAGAGGGCGGAGCCAGCGGATCAGCATGCCGGGCCGGGGAAGGTTGCCGAGAGTACGAACGACAGCAGATCTCGGCGGGAGACCCGGGAAGAGGAGTATGTATCTCCATACCATGAGCAGCAGGAGTACCGTAATCCGTATGAGGATTCCGCTTCCAGAATGGAATCTGCTGCAAGGGAGCTGTCCCCGCAGAAGGTCAGCGAAGGCTTGGACGACAGAAAACGCCAAATGCAGAGAGATCTTGAGGGCGTATTCGCCGAGCTGGATCAAACGGCTTCACGGCGGCCGTCGCCCTTGAAAGAGGAAGACAGCATGCAGGAGGAACGTGGTCTGAGCAAGTCTCAGCTGCAAGAGCGCGCCACGCAGGGCGTGATCTGGTCCGAAATTCTCGGTCCTCCGCGGGCCAAGAGGCCCTTGGGCCGCCGCCGGTAATCCATAAGTCTAAACATATCGACAGGTTATGAACAAGCCGCTTGAGAAGCTACTTCTCAAGCGGCTTTTGTTCGTGGTGATAGGAGCGGAACCGCGTCCGGTAGCATAATCAGGGCTGAGCGGGCATAAGGTGTAACGTACAGGAAGGGGGAAGGGCATCCTATGTCCCGCATCAGCCGCAAGCTGCAGAGATGGACCCAGGAAATTCTTGATTTGCCGCAGGATCTGCTGTATGACTTGCCGCGGTTGACCCTGATAGGCAATCATGAGCTTCATATCGAGAATCATAAAGGCGTCATTCACTTTTCATCCGATAAGCTTGTCCTGTCCCTGGCGCAGGGTGCTTTAGAGATCACAGGAACGGAGCTGTCCATTCGGTCGATCCAAAGCACAGAGGTTACCCTGCAAGGTAGGGTAGAGCGTATTCAGTACATAGAAAGAGGGGAAAAGCCTTGAATATTCCGACTATGATACAAATCCGCGGATATTTGAAAGTAAGTGTGCGGGGGGAGCAGCTGTCTGCCTTTATTAATGCCATTACCGAAGCGGGCATTCCGGTCTGGGAGATGAAGCCCACCGGCTCAGCGTCGGCATCGTTCAAGCTGCTGCTTTCTGACTTTAAAGAGCTGCGTCCGATTTTGAAAGGGACAGGCTGTCGAACACGCATCCTGGAACGCCATGGGCTGCCGTTTCGGGCAGCTCGCCTGCTGCGGCGCAAAATTTTTGCGGCTGGCATCGTGGTGTTCTTCGCGCTCTTGCTGCTTATGTCCTCTATGGTTTGGAGCATCCGGGTGGAAGGGAATGAAAAGGTGGCTACAGAGGATGTGCTGCAGGCTGCGAAGCAGGAGGGACTGTACACATATCAGTGGATCTTCCGGTTGAAGTCCATGGACAAGCTCTCAGCCAGTCTGGCGGCTCAGCTGCCCGGTACCTCCTGGGTCGGGGTTGAAAGAGACGGGACGAGCATTACAATTCAGGTGGTGGAGGCCTCGGTACCCAAGAAGTCTCCGCTGCAAAGCCCCCGTCATCTGGTCAGCACGGCCGATGCTGTGGTTACGTCAATTTATGCAGAAAAAGGACTGCCTCAGGTAGCGGTCAACAGCCGCGTCAAGAAAGGAGATATTCTGATCTCCGGGCTGCTCGGCGATGAAGAGAATCAGCAGCAGGTGGTCGCCAAGGGAGAGGTTAAGGGCCTGGTATGGCATGAATATGAAATTGAAGTTCCCCTTGAGAAGAAAAGTCATGTGCTGACCGGGGAATTCAAAAAAAGATCCTATCTGGTGCTGGGCAACCGGGCGGTGCAGCTATGGGGCTACGGCGAGATGCCTTTTGAAGCCAGCAGGGTATTGACGCTTTACGATCCGTTGACCTGGCGCAATCATCCGCTTCCGCTGGGTTGGATGACAGAGAAAGAGATGGAGGTTTCTCAGAATACGGAGACTGTGACGGAGCAGGAGGCCAAGAAGGAAGGGCTGGCCAGCGCGTTTCGGGATATTTTGGCAAAATATGGGCCGGATAGCCGCTTGGTGAGCCAAAAAATTTTGCATGATCAGAAAGAGAATGGTAAAGTTTATATGAAAGTGCTTTTCGAGGTGGAAGAGGTCATCGCGAAAGAACTTCCCATAGTATATAACCAAGGAGATTGAGGCTATTTGTCACAGCAAACGACCAGCACTCAGATTCATTTGCACAGCGCGTCTGAAGGACTTTCGTTGTTCGGGCCGCAGGATGCATTTCTAAAAATGATTGAATCCAGGATTCCTGCCAGAATCGCTTCACGGGAGGCTGTTATTACGATTTCCGGTGAGCCTGCCCATGTGGAAAGCCTGCAGCAGCTGTTTGAGGTATTGCTGCAGCTCGTCCGCAACGGATACATTCTGACAGAGAGAGATGTCCTGTATGCCGTTGAGCTTGCCATGGATTTGCGTGCGGACCAGCTGCTGGATCTTTATAAAGGCGAGATCACAACGACGTTCCGCGGCAAGCCTATTCGCGTCAAGACGATCGGCCAGAAGCATTATGTCACCACGATCAAGAAGAAGGACATCGTCTTCGGTGTAGGCCCTGCCGGTACAGGCAAGACCTATCTTGCCGTTGTGCTTGCGGTTTCCGCGCTGAAGGAGGGGACAGTAAAGCGTATTGTGCTGACCCGCCCTGCTGTTGAAGCAGGTGAAAGCCTGGGCTTTCTGCCCGGAGACCTGCAGGAGAAGGTAGATCCTTACCTGAGGCCGCTTTATGACGCACTGTATGATGTGATGGGACCGGATCAGACAGCGAAGGCGCTGGAGAGAGGTCTGATTGAGATTGCACCGCTTGCCTACATGCGCGGTCGGACGCTGGACGATTCTTTTATTATTTTGGATGAAGCCCAGAACACAACACCGGAGCAGATGAAAATGTTTCTGACGCGGCTTGGCTTCGGCTCGAAGATGGTCATTACGGGTGACGTTACCCAGATTGACCTGCCCCGGGGCAAGAAATCAGGACTTGTGGAAGCCAAGATCATCCTTTCGGAGATTGAGGATATCGGCTTTGTGTATTTTGCGGAGCAGGACGTGGTACGGCACTCTTTAGTTCAAAAAATTATCGTTGCCTATGATCAAGCTGCAGAAAACCAAGTTTAAAGGGGATTGTCGCTATGGCTCCTAATAAACCATCGACGGACAAGTCCATGTCTAATCGTCATAACGGCTGGAAATATAGCGTGGCAACACGCTATATTCTATTTTTGCTGCTGGCACTCCTGATTTATATCAGTCTGTCACTCAAGCTGCTGCCGGAGCGATATGATATCCAGGTCGGGACGCGAAGCGAGAAGAGCATCCCGGCGCCGGCTCAGATTGAAGACAGCAAGGCCACGCTGAAGGCACAGGAGGAAGCGGCGGAGAGGGTTCAGCCGATCTATACGTATATCCCGCTTCGTAACGATATTCTTGTGCAGCAACTGTTCGAGCGGATTGATCGGCTGAATCAGGACGAGGTCTCGGTTCAAGATAAAATTTCTATCTACCGCGAGGAAATTCCGCAGCGGGTGGATGATTTTGTAGACAGCTTTATTTCCAGCAACCAGGGCTCGGAAGGGTACCCGGATGAGCTGCTGGATGAGATGAAGACTGTGATCGAGCAGCAGGCCTACCGGGTGCCCGAGGAAACGTTCATCAAGATTCCGAGGCTGGAGCCTGAAGAAATATCGAAGATGAAGACGGTAGCCAGAGACATTGTGTCCCGGCTGATGAATGAAATTGTCGATGCGCAAACAGCGAGAGCAAAAGTAGCGGAGCTGGTCAGCACGAGCTCGCTCAGCGACAGAACCTCCAGAGAGGTTGTGCAGGAGCTTGCCCGCCTCGTGATTACGGCGAATAAGTTCTACAATGAGGTCGCCACGAAGGAGGCCAAGGTCGAGGCTCGTGAGAATACGCCTCCTGTCTATATCAAGCAAGGAGATATCCTCGTACAGAAGGGGCAGCTGATTACGCCGGAGCTGTATGACCTGCTGGGTAAGAACGGACTGCTCAAGGACGAGGTTACCTACTGGCCGGAGGTAGGCCTGCTGCTATTCAGCATCCTGTTATCACTGGGTCTGCTCATGTTCATCCGCCAGTCTGATGTTAATATATTCAAATACAACAACTCACAAATTTTGATGCTTGTTCTGATCTATGTCATTACGTTGATATGTATGCATCTGGCCGGATTTCTGCAAAGCGAGGAACGGGTATATGTCGGCTATCTGGCCCCAGTAGCGATCGGGGTCATTCTGGTTACGCTGCTGATGGATATGAGACTTGCGTATTTCAGCGTCATTATATTCAGCATTCTGTCCAGTGTAATTTTGAATGTGGACAAGAGTCAGATGTTTGATTTTCGGTTTGGCTTTTTTGCGGTCATCACATCCTGTGTGGCGTTGTTCGCAATCCACCGCGCCAGTCAGCGCTCGGCTCTTCTGAAGGGCGGTATTATGGTATCTCTGTTCGGTGCGCTGTCCGTGCTTATCCTGCTGCTTGTCCACGATTCGGACTGGAGCCGGAGCGAGAGCATGTACGCCCTGGCATTTGCTGTGGCGAGCGGAATTTTAACGGCTGTGCTGGTGATTGGCCTCATGCCATTTTTTGAAGTGACCTTCGGAATCTTGTCCGCCCTAAAGCTGGTGGAGCTGTCCAATCCGAATCATCCGCTGCTGCGCAAGCTTCTGACCGAAACGCCGGGAACCTATCACCATAGCGTAATGGTGGGCAATTTGTCCGAGGCTGCGGCAGAGGCCATTGGCGCAGACGGGCTGCTGTGCCGGGTGGGGTCTTACTACCACGATGTCGGCAAGACAAAGCGCCCGATGTATTTTATTGAGAATCAGAGCAACATGGAGAATCCCCATGATTCGCTGGAGCCTAAGCTCAGCAAATCTATTATTGTCGCCCATGCCCGGGATGGCGTGGAAATGCAGAAGGATTACAATCTGCCCAAGCCGATCCGCGACATTGCAGAGCAGCATCACGGAACCAGCTTCCTGCATTTTTTCTACCACAAGGCGTTGAAGCAGGCACAGGAGCAGGGGACCGAGCCGGATTTCACTGAGGATGATTTCAGATATCCCGGTCCGAAGGCGCAGTCGAAGGAAGCCGCGATTGTCGGTATCGCCGACAGCGTCGAGGCTGCGGTGCGTTCTTTGCGGAAGCCTACGGTGGAGCAGGTGGAGACGATGATCGAGAAGATCATCAAGGGCCGGGTGGATGACAATCAGTTTAATGAATGTGATCTGACGATGAAAGAGCTGGATGTGATTGCGAAGACGCTGAAGGCCACCGTCATGGGAATTTTCCATTCCCGGATTGAGTATCCTGAGGAAATGAAGAAGAGCAAGCCGGAATCGGCCGAGGCACAGTCTGGCAAGCCGGCTGCGGAGCAGGAATGATCATCAAGGTGAAGGAGCGTTGCAGAGAATGAGCTTGCAGCTGGTTTGGAATAATGAGCAGGATGAGTTTGACATCCATGATGAGCTGATTGCGCTGCTAGAGAGCATTTTGGAGCAGGCGGGGCTGTCTGAGGGCGTGAGTGATGGGGAGGTTGATCTGACCTTTGTAGACAATGAGCAGATCCATGCGCTGAACAAGGAATACCGCGGCATTGACCGTCCTACTGACGTATTGTCCTTCGCCATGCACGAGGAAACCGATGAGGAGCTGCATATCATCTACGAGCTGGATGAAGAGAACGAGCAGCAGATGATTCCTGATTCGCTCGGCGATATTATCATCTCTGTCACCCAGGCCAAGCTGCAGAGCGAAGAATACGGCCACTCGCTGGAGCGCGAGCTCGGATTCCTGTTCGTGCACGGATTTCTTCATCTGCTGGGCTATGACCATCAGGATGAGGCCAGTGAGGCGGAAATGATGTCGAAGCAGGAGGCCGTGCTGGAGAAGGTCGGCCTGGCGCGGCAGTGAAGCCGGCGAGGTATTCCCTGAAAGCCAGCTTTCGCTATGCATTGGAGGGTATTCTTCAAACCATCAGAACAGAGACCCATATGAAAATCCATTTGGCCGCCGCAGCGATTGTATTTCTTGCTGCGGCCTTGCTGAATGTAGGGACCGTGCAGTGGCTGTTTCTGGTGCTGGCAGTGAGCCTGGTCATGGCCGCCGAGCTGTTAAATACTGCGGTGGAAGCTGTGGTGGATCTGGTCTCTCCAGAGGCACATCCTTTGGCGAAGCGGGCCAAGGATGCAGCGGCGGGTGCGGTGCTGGTCACGGCAGGCTTCGCCGTGGTGACAGGCTGCATCATTTTCTATATTCCTGTCACAGACTGGCTCTCATCCTGGTAATGATGGAGTCGGCGGCGGACCGGGCTTTGCGCGGATGACCTGAACAACAATGTTTTTTTACTGGAGGAAGTTATGAATAAAAGTCAGTTTAAATCCGGCTTCGTGGCCATAATCGGCAGGCCCAATGTGGGGAAATCGACCTTGATGAACCAGGTTATTGGGCAGAAAATTGCCATTATGTCCGACAAGCCGCAGACGACCCGGAACAAGATTCACGGGGTATACACAACCAACAGCTCTCAGATTGTCTTTCTGGACACGCCGGGTATTCACAAGCGTCAGTCCAAGCTGGGTGATTTCATGAACCAGACGGCGCTGGGTACGCTGGGAGAGGTAGAGGCGGTTCTGTTTCTGATTGATGCCTCAGAGGGCTTTGGCGGCGGTGACCGGTTTATCGCCGAGCAGCTGAAGAAGGTAAAGACGCCTGTCATTCTGGTTATGAACAAGATCGACAAGATTGAGCCGGAGGCGCTTTTGCCGCTTATTGAGGAGTATCGCAAGCTGCATGATTTTGCCGAGATTATTCCGATCTCCGCCATGCAGGGCAACAATGTGAACACGCTGCTGGATCAGCTTCAGAAATATCTTCCGCCGGGACCGCAGTATTATCCTGAGGATCAGATAACCGACCATCCGGAGCAGTTCGTCTGTGCCGAGCTGATTCGCGAGAAAATTCTGCATATGACAAGGGAAGAGGTTCCGCACTCTATTGCGGTGACAATCGAAGATATGAAGGTAGAGAGCAATGGGACCGTTCACATCTCGGCAGTCATTTTTGTGGAGAGGGATTCGCAGAAGGGGATTATTATCGGTAAACAGGGGTCGCTGCTGAAGGAAGTCGGCAAGCAGGCCCGTCAGGACATTCAAAAGCTGCTCGGCTCAAAGATATTCCTGGAGCTGTGGGTTAAGGTTAAAAAAGATTGGCGCAACCAGGATCGGGTGCTCCGGGATCTCGGATTTCACCGCGGACAATAATGATGCGTTCATCTCCTCTGCCGAAGCCTCACTCATCATAGAGCAGCCTGCCAACAACTGTTAATCATAAAACGATGTCCAGCGCACATCCTAACCTCGTAGATGGGAGACGTCATTTCCGAGGAAAGGATGAATACGAATGCGAGATTTTTCGTGGAAGTATTTTGCAATGACAGGAGATGTCGATGCTTATCTGTTGTATAAGGAGACCGGCATACCGGAAGAGCCGGAGGACGCTCTTTCAGGTGAAGAGGCAGATGGGCTTGAGGAGCATGAATAATTTCTGGCTGCGTCAGGAATGGTTAGGTGATCAGGCATGCTACACAGGGCGGAAGGCATCGTCATCCGCAGCATGGATTACGGCGAGGGGAACAAAATTATTACGCTTTGCACCGAAGTCGCGGGTAAGGTAGGGGTTTTAGTCCGCGGCGCAAAAAAAGTGAAGAGCCGCCATGCTGCCTTGACCCAGCTTTTTACGTACGGTGAATATGTATATTTTCGAAATGGTACAGGCCTTGCGACCTTGAACGCCGGGGAGCTGATTGAGTCCCATCACAAGCTGCGTGCCGATCTCATCAAGGCAGCATACTCCTCCTACGCCTGCGAGCTGCTTGACCGGGTGCTGCAGGATGATGAGACCGGGGCGTTCTGGTTCCATCAGCTGAAGGCCTGCTTGTCGGCGCTGGAGGAGGATAAGGATCCACAGGTCATATTGAATCTGTATGAGATGAAAATACTGCAGGCCGCAGGATACGGCCCCGAGCTCTCGGTGTGCATATCCTGCGGGAACGAAAGAAAGGACGAGGATTTGCTGCTCAGTCCTACTCTTGGCGGAGTCATCTGCCGCTATTGCAAGCATTTGGATCCTCCCGCCATGCCGATTGCGCCAAGAACGCTCCGAGTGCTTCGCCTGTTTGCGCAGCTGGATCTTCGCAGGCTGGGCAGCATAGACATCAAGGAGGAGACTAAGGCTGAGCTCAAAGAGGCCATGCGCGCGTTTATGGATATTCAGCTGGGGCTCAAATTGAAATCCAGAGGCTTTCTGGACCAGATGGACAAATATGATATTTGACGAAATCATTAAAATTGGTTATCATATGTTATATTTTAGTTTCACACAATAGTGTATGCGTTGATCGGAAAAGTAGTGGATCACGATCCTCTTAGCGAGCCGGTGGCAGTGAAAGTCCGGCAGAATCGTCTTCATGAAATGGCATTCCGGGAGCATCTTGAAGGGATAAAGTGGGTTCCTCATGCAGGAACCAAGTAGGGTGGAACCGCGGGAAGCTGATGCTCTCGTCCCTATGTCTGTACAACAGACGTAGGGCGGGAGCTTTTTGTTGTGCAGAGGCTAGAAATGAGTGAGACGTATCCAATGAGACAAGGAGTGTGGAGAATGAATTTTCAGCAAATGATTTTGACGCTGCAGCAATTTTGGGCAGAGCAGAACTGCATTATCGTACAGCCGTATGACACGGAAAAGGGTGCAGGGACGATGAATCCCATGACATACCTGCGCTCAATCGGACCCGAGCCCTGGAATGTTGCCTATGTAGAGCCTTCACGCCGCCCGGCCGATGGCCGCTATGGCGAGAATCCGAACCGGCTGTATCAGCATCACCAGTTTCAGGTTATTATCAAGCCGTCTCCGGACAATATTCAAGAGCTGTACCTGGAGAGCCTGGAGCGGCTGGGCATCAATCCGCTGGACCACGACATCCGCTTTGTTGAAGACAACTGGGAAGCCCCAACTCTGGGAGCCTGGGGACTGGGCTGGGAAGTATGGCTGGATGGTATGGAAATTACGCAGTTTACCTATTTCCAGCAGGTAGGCGGCATTGATGCCAATCCGGTAGCGGTCGAGATTACATATGGCCTGGAGCGCCTTGCCTCTTATATTCAGGACAAAGAGAATGTATTCGAGCTGGAATGGGTTCATGGCATTACGTATGGCGATGTCTTCCATCAGCCGGAATTCGAGCATTCCAAATATACTTTTGAAGTGTCTGACGTAAAAATGCTGTTCACTCTCTTTAACATGTATGAGGAAGAGGCCAACAAGGCGATGAGTCAGCAGCTCGTATTTCCTGCATATGACTATGTGCTGAAATGCTCCCATACGTTCAATCTGCTGGATGCACGCGGGGCGATCAGTGTGACGGAGCGTACCGGATATATTATGCGAGTCCGTAACTTGGCCCGTCAGGTGGCGGCTACGTATCTCGAGGAGCGCGAGAAGCTCGGGTTCCCGTTAATCAAGAAAGGAGGGGCTGACCATGCCTAGAAATATTCTGTTTGAAATTGGGCTTGAAGAGGTGCCTGCCCGCTTCCTGCGCAGTGCTATGGACCAACTGAAGGACAAGACGCAGAAATGGCTGGAGGCTTCCCGCATCGGCTTCACTGAAGTCACCGCCTATGCCACACCAAGGCGTCTTGCTGTGATTATTCACGAGGCACAGGACCGTCAGAGCGATATGAGCGAGGAGGTCAAAGGTCCTTCCAAGAAGATCGCCCTGGATGATCAGGGAGCGTGGAGCAAGGCAGCACTCGGCTTCGCCCGCAGCCAAGGCGTGGATCCGGACAGCTTCACATTCAAAGAGCTTGGCGGTGTGGAATACATTTACGTAACCAAGAACAGCATCGGTGTGGAGACGGCGGAGCTGCTGCCAGAGGGCCTGCTCGGCATTCTAACCTCCATGACCTTCCCCAAAAATATGAAGTGGGGCACGCATGAATTCAAGTTTGTCCGTCCTATCAAATGGATGGCTGCCCTGTACGGCTCGGACATCATCGAGCTTGAAATAACCGGAGTGAAGGCAGGAAATACGACCCGCGGTCATCGTTTCCTTGGGAAAGAAGCGGTCATCAGCGAGGCATCACAATATATCGACGTCCTTCGGGCGGAGCATGTCATTGTCGATGTAGAAGAGCGCAAGCAGATGATTACCGAGCAAATTGAGGCACTGGCGGACGAAAAGGGCTGGAACATTGCTGTGAAGGAGGATTTGCTGGAGGAAGTGCTGTTTCTGGTTGAAACGCCGACGGTGCTGTACGGAAGCTTTGACCCTTCCTTCCTGAACATTCCGCAGGATGTGCTGATTACCTCCATGAGAGAGCATCAGCGCTATTTCCCGGTGCTGGATCAGGAAGGCAGCCTGCTGCCTTATTTCGTCACCGTTCGCAGCGGCGACAGCCGTTCGCTGGATGTCATCGCCAAAGGGAACGAGAAGGTGCTGCGTGCACGTCTGTCCGATGCTAAGTTTTTCTACGAAGAAGATCAGAAGCTGAACATCAAGGATGCGCTCTCCAAGCTGGAAAGCATCGTCTTCCATGAGGAGCTGGGAACGATTGGTGATAAGGTCAGACGGATTCGCCGTATTGCTGATCAGCTGGCATCCAGGCTGTCCTTGACAGCAGATTCCTGCGACCAGGTCAGCCGCGCTGCTGATATTTGCAAGTTCGATCTCGTGACACAAATGGTGTATGAGTTTCCGGAGCTGCAGGGCGTGATGGGCGAGGATTATGCCCGCAAGGCCGGGGAGCAGGAGGCTGTAGCCAAAGCGGTGTTCCAGCATTATCAGCCTCGCTTTGCAGGCGATCAGGCACCGGCCAGCATGATTGGAGCTGTAGTCAGCATCGCTGACAAAATGGATACGATTGCGGGCTGCTTCTCCATCGGCATCATCCCGACAGGCTCGCAGGACCCTTACGCACTTCGCCGCCAGGCCCAAGGTATTGTGCAGATCGTGCTGGAGCACAAGCTTTCACTCTCCCTGTCGGAGGTGTTCGATATTGCGCTGGCCGTGCACGCAGAGCGTCATGATCTGAAGCGCTCCGAGAAGGAAATCCGCAAGGATCTAACGGACTTCTTCGGCCTTCGTGTCAAAAAGCTGCTGTCTGAGGATCAGCGCTATGATGTCGTGGATGCGGTCATTTCGGCAGGCTTTGATGGGGTCGTCTCCGCCGTTTCCCGCGGTCAGGCGCTGATGACAGAGGTACAGGAGAACAGCAGCTTCAAATCTACAGTGGAATCCTTCAACCGGGTCAGCAATCTGGCTGCCAAGGCAGGCAAATTTGCAGTAAATCCGGAGCTGTTCGCAGAGACCCAGGAAAGCGAGCTGTACGAGGCCTGGCAGAGCGTCAGAGAGCAGTATCTGGATGCGATCCAGCAATCCGACGGTGAAGCTGCATTGAAGCTGCTGGGCGGGCTGGAGAAGCCGATCACCGGATTTTTTGATCATGTTATGGTTATGGCAGAGGATGAGGCTGTCAAAACGAATCGTCTGGCACTGCTCTCCGGCATTGACGGCGATGTGAAGCAATTCGCAGACTTTACGAAGCTGGTCTGGTAGCCATCAGGCGATCTTGAACAGATCTTCAATAATGCGTGGCGATAAGCGGGGTCCTGCTAAAGGGGCGGCCGCTTGTCGTTATTCAGGGGAGACCATAGATTCTGGAAGAATCAGTCGGCTCTCTCGGGAAGAAGGATTTTTATCTGGCCAAGACGTATATAATATATTGCAGCATGGACGATGAATAGAGGCTTGGTGAGGACTAATGAGCATATCTGAAACCAGAAGCATCGTTGTGGACGGGGACGCCTGTCCCGTAAAGAAGGAGATCGCCGAAACCGCGCGGCAGCATGGACTTCCCGTGCTGCTGGTCTCTTCCTTTGATCATCGGCAGGAGCCGGGAGAAGGCATCACGGTCATCCAGGTAGACCGCAGTGATCAGAGTGCCGATCTTTATATTGCCAATCATATCCGCCGCGGTGATGTGGTCGTGACCCAGGATTACGGGCTTGCCGCCCTGGCATTATCTAAGTCCTGTTATGTGATCTCCTTTCGCGGGAGAGCATACAGCGATCAGGATATTGATTTCCTGCTGGATACGCGGTATCAGAAGGCAAAAGCGAGAAAATCCGGACACTATGGCAAGGGGCCTCGCAGGCTGACCGAAGAGGATCGAAAAATTTTTCAACATAAACTGACAAAACTTTTAAAGGCATTGCAGGAGAATGTATAAGCACAGCGAATATTATTTACGTGCTAAAAGAGATGAAGGTGATTGCAAATGGTTACCGGACAGGGCGGTATTCCGGATGATGTAATTGAGTCGGTACTGGCCAGGAATGATATTGTCGATACGGTAAGCAAATATGTGCAGTTGTCCAAGCAAGGGAAATACATGAAGGGCTTATGTCCCTTTCATTCGGAGAAGACGCCATCCTTTACCGTGACGCCGGATCGGCAGATTTTTTACTGCTATGGCTGCGGAAAGGGCGGTAATTCCATTAAGTTCAGAATGGAGATAGAAGGCTATTCCTTTCCGGAAGCCGTTCGGATTATGGCGGAGGAAAGCGATATTGCACTGCCGGAGGGGCAGGGCTCTCCATCACATGCGGTACCTGTAAATCCGGAGAAGGAAAGGCTGTATGAGGCGTACGAGCTGTGCTCGAAGCTGTATCATTTTTTGCTCAAGAATACACAGCACGGTCAAGAAGCCATGGCATACCTTCGGTCCCGGGGCTTCAACGACAAGCTGATTGACCAATTCGGACTCGGCTTTGCACCTGACCGCTGGGATACACTGGTTCAGTTTCTGGGGAAACGGGAATTTGACCTGCTGGAAATGGAGAAGGGCGGACTGCTCTCTGCCCGTCAGGACCGTGACGGCTATGTAGACAAGTTCCGCAACCGGATTATGTTTCCGATTCATGACCGCAACGGACGGGTGATTGCTTTTGCGGGGCGGATCCTTGGAGAGGGTCAGCCGAAGTACCTGAACTCTCCCGAGAGCCTGCTGTTTAACAAGAGCCGTACGCTGTACAATTTACATCAGGCCAAGACGTCTGTCCGCAAGCAGCGTCAGATTATTCTGTGCGAGGGATATGGAGATGTCATCTCGACCTGGGAAGCGGGGTTTCAGAACGTCGTCGCTACAATGGGCACTTCCCTGACAGAGCAGCAGATTTCGGTGATGAAATCGATGGCTGAAGAAGTCATTGTTTCGTATGACGGAGACCGGGCAGGACTCAATGCGGCGATGAAGGTGCTGCCTATGCTGGAGAACGCCGGGCTGAAGGTCAGGATTGCTCTGCTGGGTGATGGACTGGACCCGGATGATTATTACCGGAAGTACGGCGGGGATCGTTACCGCCATGTGCTGGAGAACGCAGCGGCCTCCACGAAATTCAAGCTTATATATCTGAAAAAAAACCATATACTGCTAGAAGAACAGGGCAAAATCGCTTATACCCGTGAAGCGCTCCCGGTCATTGCGGAGCTCAGCTCCTCAACAGAGAGGGAGGTATATTTGCGGGAATTGGCTACCGAGCTTCAGCTGTCTTATGAAAGCTTGAAGCAGGATTGCAATTTGCTGCGCCAATCCATGCAAAAAATGAACGAGCATGGGGATAATCCGGACAAAAGGTGGAATAATGGTAGGCATAAAAAAGGGCAGATCGCCGCACCGGCGCTGCTGCCAGCCTATCATGCCGCGGAACGGAGGCTGCTCTCCTTAATGCTGCAGGATGAGGAAGCGGCCAGGTATGTGGGCGAGCATCTCGGCGAAGCTTTTAACATTGAAGATCATGCGGCGATTGCTGCTTATCTATATGCTTATTACGCGCAGAACAAGCCGCCGGATCCCAGCCGGTTTATGTCTTCACTTCATGACGACCGATTAGAGAAAACGGTAAGCTCGATTTCGATGATGGAAAATCCGCAGGAGTGGAATGTTCAGGTGCTGGATGACTGCATCCGCGAGGTTCTCAAATATCCGAAGCAGAAACAGATCGCCGAGAAGAAAGAAGAAATGATGAAAGCGGAACGGTCCGGTGATTTTTTGCGAGCCGCCCAAATAGCAAGTGAGATTATTGCCCTAGAGAGACAGTGACGGCTATGCTTGATTGTTTCTAGGGAGGAGGGAGTCGAAAGAATGGCGAAGGATCAGCATACTGAACTAGAAACGGAATTTACGCTGGATCAAGTCAAGGACCAATTGATTGAACAGGGTAAAAAGAGATCCGTACTTAGCTATAAAGATATTATGGAGAAGCTGTCTCCATTTGATCAGGACCCGGAACAGATGGAGGAATTCTACGAGCAGCTCGGCGACCTGGGGATTGAAGTGGTTAATGAAAATGACGATGACCGGGAGCGCCGCCAGTCTGATGACGCGGAAGATAACCATACTGAGGATTTCGGGTTTGACGAGGATCTGTCGCTGCCACCTGGCATCAAAATCAACGATCCCGTGCGGATGTACCTCAAGGAGATCGGCCGGGTACCGCTGCTATCCGCAGATGATGAGGTGGAGCTGGCGAAGCGCATTAATCAAGGAGACGAGGAAGCCAAGCGCCGTCTGGCCGAAGCTAACCTTCGCCTCGTAGTCAGTATCGCCAAGCGGTATGTAGGACGTGGCATGCTGTTCCTGGATCTGATTCAGGAGGGCAATATGGGCTTGATTAAAGCCGTTGAGAAATTCGATTACGAAAAAGGCTTTAAATTCAGTACGTACGCAACCTGGTGGATTCGTCAGGCGATTACCCGGGCGATTGCCGACCAGGCTCGTACCATTCGTATTCCTGTTCATATGGTGGAAACGATTAATAAGCTGATTCGTGTCTCGAGACAGCTGCTGCAGGAGCTGGGCCGTGAGCCGTCTCCGGAGGAGATTGCGGCTGAGATGGAATTGAGCGTCGAGAAGGTTCGGGAGATTATGAAAATCGCGCAGGAGCCGGTGTCTTTGGAAACGCCGATTGGTGAAGAGGACGATTCCCATCTGGGAGACTTCATCGAGGATCAGGAAGCGCTGGCACCAGCCGACGCGGCGGCTTATGAGCTATTAAAGGAGCAGCTGGAGGATGTCTTAGATACGTTGACCGAGCGGGAAGAGAACGTGCTGCGTCTTCGCTTCGGGCTGGATGACGGCCGTACCCGGACGCTGGAGGAAGTGGGCAAGGTGTTTGGCGTTACGCGGGAGCGCATTCGTCAGATTGAAGCGAAGGCACTGCGCAAGCTTCGTCATCCCAGCCGCAGTAAGCGTCTGAAGGATTTTCTCGAGTAACGCTGTTCTTTGAGGCCTTCTGCATTGTTGCAGCAGGTCTTTTTTTCATCCTGGGGTGAGTTGTCTGAGAAGTTTTTTCTTGCTTCTTTTGGAATTAATTCCTTGATTTACTTGAATTAATTTTAGCTCTTTTCATGGATGATTGCAAACCATATTGCAAAGGGAGTCCACGATGAAACTTTCAAATCGTTTACAAGCTATACTGAACCGGATTCCGCCAGGCTCCAGAATGGCCGATATCGGTTCGGATCATGCGCTGCTGCCATCGGCAGCCGTTCAGGCAGGTGTGTGCCTCTCCGCTATTGCGGGCGAGGTTAATCAGGGTCCCTATGAGGCGGCTCAAAGACAGGTGCGTCAGGAAGGCCTTGCCGGCTCCATATCTGTTCGAAAAGGAGACGGGCTTCAGGTTCTTGAGCCTGGCGAAGCCGATGTCATCACGATTGCAGGTATGGGCGGAAGCCTGATTGCGGCCATTCTGAACAACGGCCGGGATAAGCTGACGGGTGTCAGCCGTCTCGTGCTGCAGCCGAACGTGGGTGAGGATATTTTGCGAAAATGGCTTCTGGCACATGGCTGGGTACTGGTGGATGAGTGTATTCTTGAAGAAGATGGGAAAATCTACGAAGTGCTGACGGCTGTACCTGAGGAAGGATCAGAGTCCTCTAACGGGATGCTGTATCAGGAATATACGCTGGACTGCGGCATTCTCTTGTCAGCCGATTGGCTGCTGCGCTTCGGGCCTATTTTGATCAAGCAACCAACCTCGGTGTTTGCTGAGAAATGGAGCTCGGAGCTGCGCAAGACAGAAGGGGTGCTGGCGATGGTGGAGCAGTCTCAGTTACCTACAGCCGAGGTCAAGGCTAAGGAGCTGAAGGACCATATTCACATGATCAAGGAGGTGCTGTCATGCTTGCGAAAGGACAAACCGTAATTCAGCATATGGAGCAGCTGGCTCCGAAATCTGCAGCCGAGCCCGATGACCGGATTGGGCTGCAGCTGGGAAGTCTAAATAAGGAAATCTCTCATGTTCTCATCGCTCTGGATGTGACAGAAGAAGTGGTGGATGAGGCTGTGGCAGCGGGTGTAGATCTGATCATTGCGCATCATGCCATCATTTACAGACCGTTGAAGGGCTTGCAGACAGATACCCCTATGGGGCGGATCTACGAAAAGCTGATCAAGCATGATATTGCCGTGTACATCAGCCACACGAATCTGGACATTACCGAAGGCGGGATGAACGACTGGATGGCCGAGGCGCTCGGTATCCAAAATCCGGTCAGTATTCATGAGGTGCATACGGAAACGCTGTACAAGCTGGTAACCTTTGTCCCCAAGAGCCATCATCAGGAGGTGCTGGATGCTGTCCTGAACGCCGGCGCCGGTCATCTTGGTGAGTACAGCCACTGCAGCTTCAATACAGAGGGCTTTGGTACCTTTATGCCTTTAGCCGACAGCTCTCCGTTCATCGGAGCTCCGGGAAAGCTGGAGCGGGTCGACGAGGTCAGAGTGGAGACCATTGTTCCTGACGGAATCCATAAAAAAGTGGTTCAGGCCTTGCTAAAGCACCACCCATACGAGGAGGTTGCTTATGATCTGTACCCGCTGGAGCTGAAGGGCCGCACATTAGGCCTTGGCCGTACCGGAAAGCTGCGGCAGGAAATGACCCTGGAGGATTTTGCCGAGGTGGTGAAGCAGCAGTTAGACGTTCCTCATGTCAGAGTTGTGGGGAAACCGGGCAGGGTGATCCGGAAGGCGGCTGTAATTGGCGGGTCCGGCGGCAAGTTTATGCATGCGGCGATGTTCAAGGGCGCCGATGTGCTCGTCACCGGCGATGTGGACTACCATACAGCCCTGGACGCGCTCGCGGCCGGTCTGTGCCTCATTGACCCCGGACATAATGCAGAGAAGATTATGAAGGAGAAGGTCGCCCTCTGGCTGAGTGAGAAGCTGAAGCAGCAGGGCGCCGCCACGAAGGTAACTGCGTCCAGGATCAATACCGAGCCGTTCCGCTTCATGTAATCTGGATATGGCGTTTGACTCCCGCAAACATTGGGAGATTTTAAGGGTTGTAACCCTCACATCCAGGCTGTATACTATGTAGTGTTGTCCGAAAAGTTTGACAGACAATCGCTGGCGGTGAGAACCGCGAGAGGAAAGTCCGGGCTCCACAGGGCAGGGTGCTGGATAACGTCCAGTCAGCGCGAGCTGAAGGATAGTGCCACAGAAATGGACCGCCGATGGCCGCGTCAGCGGCACAGGCAAGGATGGAACCGAGGTGTAAGAGACCCCGAGGAATGCTGGTGACTTCATTCCTGGTAAACCCCACCTGGAGCAAGACCTAATGGAGCGCAGCCTTCTTCGAGAAGGCAGCCTTAGCCCGAGGCGCGTTCAGGTTGGTCGCTGGAGCCGTTCAGTAATGACCGGCCTAGATAGATGATTGTCGCTTATGGTGGCAGGGTAGTTCCCGTTATGACCACGAAGAGCACAGAACCCGGCTTACGGCAAACTTTTCTAACTGCAACGGCCTGATTGATGTATGTACGAAGCGCTTGATCCTTGCATGGAGGATCAAGCGCTTTTTCGTGCTGGTAAAGGACAGGTGTCCATACCCTTTTGTCCTGCGTGCATATGCTGGTATCATCAATCGAAAGGAGTTGAACCGCATGTCACTGGCAAGACCATGCCCGCCGGTATGTCCTCCGGTATCTCCCATTGTGTGTGAACCGATTGTCATCGTCAGAGACCATTATGTCCCGCAGATTGTACCGGTCATTCACCCGATCCAGGTTATTGACAAAGTTCACTGTGTCCCTGTAGAACAGCATATTTATACGTATACAGAAGGAGAGGCAGTTGCCGCTGCAGCAGTGTCCGGTAAAGCTTCCCGGAAGTCACTCAAATCCAAGTCCCGCAGCAAGAGATAAAGATGTACACAAAGCAGCCTGGAACCCTCCATAACAGGAGCGGGGTCCAGGCTGCTTCCAGATGGAGATTGCGGCTACCTGCCATATCATCTTATCACGGCATCTGCTGCTGTGTGCACGGGTTATTCCGTTCGCTTGACAGAGCCGTTCAGCCGCTTGATCTCTTCCTGCATCCGGTTCAGGACATGATGCGGCCATAGCTGCAGCGGCACTTCACTGCTGTCCGCAGCCTGAAGGGATCGAAATACATCAACCTGACCATTTCCAAAATATATGTCTTTGCCGGGATCGCCCAGATCATGAGCCTGGGAAATCATCAGGTCCATGACCTCCCGGTTCGTCAGCTCCGGATTTAGCGATCGGATCAGGCCCGCTATGGCTGCCACATGCGGACTGGCCATGGAGGTGCCGGAGAGGGCGGCATACTGGTTATCGGGATAGGTGCTTGCAATGTTCGTACCCGGCGCGGTCACGTCAATGTAGTCGCCGTAATTGGAATATTCAGCCCTCGTCATATCCGGATTGGTTGCTGCTACCGCGAGCACCTCGGGATATGCCGCAGGGAAGCCGGGGCGCTCTGTATTGTCATTGCCGGATGCCGCGACGAGCAGGCAGTCACGGTCATAAGCATACTTGATGGCGTCATGCAGAAACTGAGAATCGGCATAGTTGCCGAGGCTCATATTAATCACTTTCGCACCATGGTCGACGGCCCAGATTATCCCCTCAGCCACTGCGTAGGTCGTACCCGAGCCGCTGCTGTCCAGCGCTTTGATCGGCATGATCTTGTTATACCAGCTCATGCCGGCGACGCCTTCGCCATTGTTGATCAAGGCGCCGATGATGCCGGCTACATGTGTGCCATGACCGACATCATCATTCGGAGATTGATCCGGGTTAACGACGTTATAGCCGTCCACGAGACGCCCGTTTAAATCGGTATGCTGGAGGTCAACGCCCGTGTCGATCACAGCAATGACAACATCCTCGCTTCCCTTGGACAGCTCCCAGCCCTGCTGGGTTTGGATGGCCGGGAGATTCCACTGGTACTGGGAGAAGAGAAGGTCATTCGGGAGATTGCTGTTCTCGGTTCTCTGGCTCGGCGCTGCACTGGACGTCGTGTTGGTCAGGTACAGATAATGGGGCTCGGCATAAAGCGGAGTCCACTTCTCTGTAAAATAGGATTTCAGCTGAGGATAGGTCATATTTGCAGACTGAAATACATAAGCGTATCCTAGCTTTCGAGGAGATTTCCCCGAAATATCCTTCATCATTTGCTGCATGTCTCCCTGATCCAGGTCCTCCCGGAAGGAAACTACAATTTCATTCTCGTAATAATGGCTTGCCTTCTCGTTGTCATGACCGGTCTTTACGGTCAAGTCCCGGAGGGTATCACTATGAACGGATTCCACTTTGTACATCCCCTCCTTCGGATAAGGAATCAGGCGCAGGTTCTTACGCTGATGATCCTTGACCTGGGACATGACAATATGATTGACCGTGGCAATGGCTCCGAAGGACCCATCTGTAGAAGGCTCTGCTGTAATGTAAAAGCTGTCTTGTCCCGAAGTAAATAAAGGGGACTGATAGGCTTTGTTCAGCTTCAGCTGCTGCCGGGCCTCCTTCATATACTTGAGATAAGAGGTGCTGCTTTGCTTGAGGCTGGAGCCGTCACGCAGCACCTCCTCGGAATGGCCGCTGTTCAGGTTAACCCAGATCAGGCTTTCGTAGCGGCGGTGAGAGCGCTGATGCTCCGACAGGAAGGCGCGCACAGCCCGGGGAGTTCGCAGCTGTGTATGGCTCAGCATCGACTGGAGATGCTGCTTCGTATCCATCCGGCTAAGCTGGTCGGTCACCTCCAGATCTCCATCTAGGGCAGACAGCTTTATCGTCTTTTCCTGTGCAGGAGAGGCCTCCTCATGCTGCGCTGCTTTTTCCATATGCGGCTGTGATTGTGAAGGTTCGGGATCAGGACTAAGCAGAAAAAAGAGGGACAGGCCCAGCAGTGAAGCGGCCATTACATAGCTCCAGATCCGGCTTGATTTCATGGTCTTTAGGTCACCTCGCAGGCATCATTTTTCCTTTAGCGTAACGATTGAGAGGCAATTTTATGCGTCAGAGCGGCGGAAGGCGGTTACTACAAGGATAAGCATGCTGAGCAAGTGACAACATTTAGGCGTGAAAGCATTTTAAAAATGGACATATTTATGATAGGATAGTACATGACATTGGCCGCAGAATTCTACTCTCAACCGGCCAGTAACATTAAGGGGGAGCAACCGTAATGCCAGCTGACAATCTTCAGAATCTGTGTGCGGAGACAAGGGAAAAACTGAAATCCGCCATAAGCATGATCGAGCCATTTCTAAATGAACACACCCTGTCTCAGCTAGCCGCAGACCAGGATGAAGAGACTGTTCAATTTTACAAGGGATTTCTTTCCGATCTCCGCCATCTGCTTGCGTTCTCTGAGGTTTCTTACGAGAAGCTGGGTGTTGTGCAGCGCCGTTCGAACTTCGATGAGGATTTCGCACACAAGGCGTTGTATAACGTGTACCATCGCTGTGTAAACGTCTTCTTCTACCCGAAGAACGAGAGCTATTCCGAGGATGGACGCTATGCTTACACAGGTCAGGACGCGATTCGTTTCCGCAAGAAGCCGGTTCGTCCGGTAAGAGATGTCATTTTGAACATTACCCGAACCTATGAAGAGCTGCGTGACGATCTGGCTTATTACGAAAGCGACTACCTTACAGAACGCCGTCTTCAATCTGAACGTAAACACGCTTAACCTTATACTGTGAACAGGGGATGCCGATAGTGGCATCTCTTTTTTTGTATGGTTTAACACCATCTAACATGCCGCAGGGTGTATACGCCTTTCGTGGAAAGGAGAAAATGTTGATGAGGTGATGACAAATGGCCAATGGAGCCAAGCCATATGTGAAATGCAGTGTGAGTAACTGCAATTATTGGGGAGAACAAAATGTCTGTCAGGCCGACATGATCATGATTGAAATTGACAAGCATTCCGATGTACATCTAAATGATGAATTTGCCGGTGAGGCGTTTGTGGACAACCACCGGGTTGTTGCTGACACCTCGTCGTCCACCTGCTGCTTAACCTTCAGGCCAAAAGAGTAAGCAAAGAGCCCCTCTCGTTCAGGTACAGAGATAACAGACCATGGAAGCAAGCATGACTTCAGGGAGGTCTCATTCATGAAAAAGCACGACAGCCGCAGTCGGCGCAAAGAAACTCAGTTTAAGGTCGTGGAATCGCAGCGCAGCCGCACCGATTATCCGCGGCGTGAGCATCAGGAAGAATACGGCACAGAAATTATGCCGCCGTACAGCATGAATACTACCCAAGAGGATCGCAGTGAGCAAAGTGGCTACACAGCAGCCAAGGATGTGAACACCGGCAAAGCCGTCGGCTATGTGGGGCTCGTCATCGGGATCTTCGCCCTGTTTATGTGGTCCGTTATTCTGGGTCCCATTGCCGCGGTAACCGGCTATTATTCTTTTGCCCAAGGCAGCCGGACACTGGGCGCCTGGGGGATTGGCCTCGGTCTGATCGCGACGGTAAGCTACTTTGTATTAATTCCGTTTGCCCGGTAACTCATCGCAAAAAAGTCAACCACAGGCCGTCTTTTGCAGTCCATGCAAAACGGCCTGTTGTGCTGAAATCAACACTTTTTAGTTTTTTTGTCATTGACCTCTGGTTCCCGGTGACAAAAGGATGTAAAATGGAACCAGACCTTGAAGAAAGATGTGATACAAGCTATGCACGTGATCCCGCTTCAAAGTGATATGACGGCCGTGTATTCCTTCAGCGCCCATAATGCAGACAAATCTAGCTTACAGACGCAGAACACCACGCTCCCGAGGCAGAGTGGACAGACTGCGGAGTTCGCTGCCATACTGAGCCAATCCATGGATGCCTCCAGTATGCCCATGCCGGAACAGCCGGTTCAGCTCGCTCCCGGAGTCATCTGGAAGGATGGACTATTGTGGCAGCAGCTGAATACTGACAATGAGGTGTCTGCTATTGCGCAGAGTGCTAGCGGAATTCAACAGGCGTCATTACCATATAATTCCGGCGTGACAGCTGCTAAAGAGCATACAACCGGGACATCCGCATCCTATGATGGGCTGATTCAGGCTGCTGCGCAGCGGTATGGAGTGCCGGCAGATCTGATCAAAGCCGTGATTGATACGGAATCATCCTTTAATCCTCAGGCCGTTTCCTCTGCAGGCGCCAAGGGGCTGATGCAGCTAATGGATGCGACTGCCCGCGGGCTGGGAGTTCAGGATTCCTTTGATCCGGCACAGAATATTGACGGTGGGACCAAATATTTAGCGTATCAGCTGGACCGTTTCAACGGGGAAACCGGCATGGCGCTGGCCGCTTATAATGCCGGCCCGGGACGGGTATCCAGGCTTGGAATTACGTCCGATAAGGAGCTGCTGAACCGATTGGAGCTATTGCCTGCCGAAACACAGTCCTATATTTATAAAGTCTTGCAGTCTCGTACCAAATATGAGGTTTCGTGAGCCATCACACAGATACCACAAATTCATACCAGGTCAAACGGGGAAGGTTGTTGCAGGCTTAAAGGCCGCTCAGCCGTTCGTTTGATCTTTTTTCGTTTGTGAGGTTAAAGGAGGATTCACTGTGCATTATTTCGACCATGCGGCAACTACGCCGCCTTATCCGGAGGTTATTCAGACCTTGACGGACATCATGAGCCTTTATTATGGCAATCCATCTGCACTGCACCGGGCTGGAGAGGATGCAGCCAAGCTTCTGAAAAAAGCGAGAGAGGTGTGCGCCGCGGCCCTGTCAGCCTTGCCGTCCGAGATCGTCTTCACTTCCGGAGCCACAGAAGGCAACAATATGGCAATTAAGGGAGCTGCGATGCATTATCAGTCCCGGGGCCGGCATCTGATCACAGCTGTAACGGAGCACCCCTCCGTATATCAAGCGTTTCGGCAATTGGAGGAGCTGGGATGGGAAGTAACCTGGATGCCTGTCGCTGGTGACGGAACTGTCGATCCTGCAGCGCTGGCGGAGCACGTCCGTAAGGATACCGTGCTCGTCAGCATCATGCATGTGAACAATGAAACCGGAGCGGTGCAGCCGCTGGAAGACATCGGACGACGGATCAAGGAGAAGAACAGCCGCGTACTGTTCCATGTGGATGGCGTGCAGGGCTTTGGCAAGCTGCCTGTCTCTCTACAGAACTGGCAGGCAGATCTGTACACGCTGTCTGCTCATAAATTCAAGGGTCCCAAAGGAGCCGGAATTATGTATGTCAAGCAGGGCGTCCAGCTTTATCCGCTTATCGCAGGAGGATCACAGGAAGGCGGGTATCGCGGGGGCACGGAGAATGTGGCTGCCGCAGCGGCAGTCGCGAAAGCGATGAGACTCTCGGCAGAGCGGCAAGCGGAGTTCTACGAACGGGCCAGACGGCTCAGAGACATCCTGGTGCACCATATTGCGGACATGCCGGAGCTGATGCTGAACAGCAGTGAGCATGGGGCTCCGCATATTGTTCATTTCTCCTTTCCGGGGCTCAAGCCGGAGGTGCTGGTCCATACCTTGGAGGAGGGAGGCTTCTTAGTTTCCACCAAGTCGGCCTGCTCCTCCAAGAGCAGCGAGCCGAGCCGGACGCTGATAGAAATGGGACGAAATGCGGATGAAGCGGCAAGCGGCATCCGGATTAGTCTGGGCTGGGAGCATACAGAGGCTGAGGTTCGAGAGCTGGGAGCTGCACTCAAGAGCGCTGTAGCACAGCTGGCCCCAATGACGGGCAGAAAGGGGTAAATGACGGTGAAACCAACCTATGATATGCTTCTCCTCCGCTTTGGAGAGTTCACCTTAAAGGGTAAGAACCGGAACCGGTTTGAGAAAAGCATCCTGCAGCATGTACGGGCCTTGCTGAAGCCATATCCGGACGTGAATATCCTGAAGGAATACGGACGTTTATATGTCCGGTTGAACGGTCACCCCTTTGAGCCGGTGCTGGCTGATCTAAAAAAAGTGTTCGGCATTGTCTCCATCAGTCCGGTTAAGGTTTGTCCATCCGAGCTGGAGTCCATCGTGTCCAGCGCGCTCCAATTTATGAGCGAGACTAGCCTTGCGCCTTCAACAACCTTCAAGGTAAACGCCAGGCGGGTATGGAAGGCCTTCCCGCATTCCTCCCAGGACATGAATCATCTTGTCGGCTCGCCGCTGCTTCGTGCCTTTCCGCAGCTCAGCGTCAATGTGAAGGAGCCGGAGCTGGAGCTGCGGGTCGAAATCCGAGAGGATCGCACCTATTTGTTCCATGAGTCCATTCAGGGCGCAGGGGGCTTTCCACTGGGCACAAACGGCAAGGCGATGCTGCTGCTGTCAGGGGGCATCGACAGTCCGGTGGCCGCCTACTCCGCCATGCGAAGAGGGCTGGAGGTGGAATGCGTCCATTTCTACAGCTATCCATTCACAAGCCAGCAGGCCAAGGAAAAGGTCATTGAGCTGGCAGGCATTCTATCTCAGTACTCTGGCACGTTGAAGCTGCATCTCGTGCCGTTCACCGAGGTGCAGACCTCGTTCACCGGCATTGGACAGGATAATCTCATTATTACGTTTATGCGCCGGGCCATGCTGCGCATTGCCACAAGGCTTGCGGAACGGGAAGGTGCACTTGCCCTGGTTACAGGCGAGAGCCTGGGTCAAGTGGCCAGTCAGACACTGCCCAGTATGAACGTTATCGGCCGGGCGACCGAGCTGCCGCTGCTGCGGCCGCTCATTACGGCCGACAAGCATGAGATTATAGCGCTGTCCAAGGAAATCGGAACCTATGACACGTCCATTCAGCCCTTTGAGGACTGCTGCACGCTGTTTATCCCGAAATCACCGACCACCAATCCCAACCTGCGTATCGTACAGAAGGTGGAAGCGACGCTCCCGGGCCTGTCTGACAAGCTGGAGCAGGCCGTAGAGCAGACGGAAACCCTGGTCATCACTCCGGACCAATGGGCGTCCACGCATACGCAAGGGAAGGAATCCGTGATCCGGGAGGAGTGGTTCTAGAAGAGACAAGTCCCTCATATCAGTTATGAGGGAGGTGCAACATGGATACAATGCTGCTGCTCGGACAAATCTTAATGATCAATCTGGTGCTTAGTGGAGATAATGCTCTGGTCATTGCGATGGCCAGCCGGGATCTGCCGGAGCAGGAGCGGCGGCAGGCGATATGGATCGGTACAGCCGGTGCTGTCATTCTGCGATGCCTGCTCACCTTTGTGGCAGTTCTGCTCCTTAACATTCCGTATTTGCAGGCTGCCGGTGCGCTGCTGCTGCTCTGGATTGCGTTCAAGCTGATCAAGGATCAGCAGCAGGAGCATAGTGACCTGCGCGAGCCGGCCTCCATGTGGGGAGCCGTCTACACGATACTTGCGGCCGACTTTGTAATGAGCCTGGACAATGTTATTGCCATTGCCGGACTGGCCAAGGGCGATCTGGCCCTGATGGTCATTGGCATTGTGCTCAGCATTCCCATTGTCGTGTGGGGCAGTGGCATCATCTCCAGTCTGCTGGCCCGGTTTCCACTGCTGCTGTACTTGGGTGCCGGAGTCCTCGCTTATACAGCCGGGGAGATGCTGCTGAATGATTCCAAAACCGGCGTGCTGATCCTGTACTGGCTGCCCGCGTTTCATGCTCTGGTGCCCTTACTGCTTGCCTGTGCTGTCATTGCCGCGGGAGGAATGCACGGCCTGCGGCACAAAAAAGCCTAGCTCAAGAACCCGGTATACCAGGAAGGAAGACCATGACCGCATCGTCGCGGTTATGGTTTTTTTTGTCGTTTTCCGATAATATTAAGAGCATGGCATCATTGGCTTTGACTAGAGCTTCACAATGAGAAGATACATCAGACAAGAGAGGGTGATGGAATGTCCTCCAAAAAGGATTTGGCACTGGGCTTGTTCATTATCGCAGCAGGCTTGTTTATTCTCCTCGGAAAGCTGGGCTTCTTTGCGTTCCTGGGCCGTAACCTGTGGCCGCTGCTGCTGCTTGTTCCCGGAGTATTGCTGCATCTGTGGTACTTTACAAGAAGAAGGTCTGCAGAGCTGTTAATCCCTGCCGGCATTTTAACGGTGTATGGCGTGCTGTTTCTGATCTGCAGCCTCGGGGGCTGGCATCTGCTGAACGCCCTGTGGCCGATTCTGATTCTGGGAGTAGGCGTCGGCATTTACGAATACGATTTTTTTGAATCTCCACGATCCCGAGGAGCCTTTCTCGTATCTTCCGGGCTGATTGCTTTATCCCTGCTGCTGCTCGTATTTACATGGTGGGGCACGAGTGTCATTTATGTGGTGGCTCTCGGTTTGATTATAGCTGGGGTGTGGATGATCTACGGTCGCAGCCGCAAAAAGAACAGCCGGTGGAGCCGGGGCTGGTAATCACGGTGGAAGTTTTCTGAAAAGACTTGATTTTTGAAGGACTTAAACGATAGAATAAGATGTATTGTTGAGGCGCGTCGGGATGGATCTAATGTCCGGCGCTTTCTTTGTGGCCCATACGAAAAGAGAGGATTTGAGATAAATTTATGCAATCGAGAGACCAAATTCGCAATATTGCCATCATCGCCCACGTTGACCATGGCAAAACTACCCTGGTAGATCAGCTGCTGCAGCAGTCCGGTATTTTCCAGCAGCACGAAACTCTGCAGGAACGAGCTATGGATTCCAATGACCTGGAGCGGGAACGCGGTATTACCATCCTGGCCAAGAATACGGCTATTACGTATAAAGACTTTCTCATTAATATCGTAGACACTCCAGGCCACGCGGATTTCGGCGGCGAAGTAGAGCGTATTATGAAAATGGTTGACGGCGTCCTGCTCGTGGTAGACGCTTACGAAGGCTGCATGCCGCAGACGAAATTCGTTCTCGGCAAGGCGCTGGCGCACAATCTGACACCGATCGTTGTGGTGAACAAGATTGACCGTCCGGCTGCCCGTCCGGCTGAGGTTATTGACGAGGTTCTGGATCTGTTCATCGAGCTTGGCGCGAATGACGATCAGCTGGAGTTCCCGGTCGTTTACGCTTCGGCGCTGAACGGAACCTCCAGCCTGGATGCAGCGCAGCAGGATGATAACATGCTTGCACTGTACGAAACGATTGTAGACCATATTCCGTCCCCGACGGAAAGCGTAGAAGAGCCGCTGCAGTTCCTGGTAACCCTGATGGACTATAACGAATACCTGGGACGGATTGCCGTAGGACGCGTGAACCGCGGTGTAATCAAGCAGGGACAATCCGTAACGGTCATTATGCGTGACGGCTCCAGCAAGACGGCAAGAATCGAGAAGCTGTTCGGCTTCCAGGGCCTGAAGCGGGTGGAGGTTGCAGAAGCCGGCGCGGGCGATATTGTTGCCATCGCCGGAATTAAGGATATTAATATCGGAGAGACGATTGCAGATCCACAGCACCCGGAAGCGCTGCCGGTCTTGAAGATTGACGAGCCGACTTTGCAAATGACGTTCCTCGTGAACAACAGCCCGTTTGCAGGCCGTGAAGGCAAGTGGGTAACCTCCCGTAAGCTGCGTGACCGTCTCTTTAAAGAGCTGGAAACCGATGTCAGCTTGAGGGTCGAGGAGACCGACAGCCCGGACGCGTATGTCGTATCCGGACGCGGTGAGCTTCATCTGGGCATTCTGATTGAGAACATGCGCCGTGAAGGCTACGAGCTGCAGGTATCCAAGCCAGAGGTCATTGTGAAAGAGATCGACGGCGCGAAGATGGAGCCGATTGAACGCCTGATTATTGATGTACCTGAGGACAGCATGGGTGCTGTCATGGAAAGCCTGGGAACTCGCAAAGCCGAAATGGTGAACATGATCAACAGCGGCAGCGGCCAGGTTCGCCTGGAATTCCTGATCCCGGCCCGTGGCCTGATCGGCTACCGGACGCATTTCCTGACTCTGACCCGTGGCTATGGCGTGATGAACCATGCTTTCGACAGCTATGGACCGCTGCATGGCGGCCAAGTGGGCGGACGTCATCAGGGCGTGCTGATCTCTACAGAGAATGGCAACACGACATTCTACGGCATGATTGGTGTTGAAGACCGCGGAACTCTGTTCCTGGAGCCGGGCACCGAGGTGTATGAGGGCATGATCGTTGGTGAGCATACTCGTGACAACGACATTGTCGTCAACATCTGTAAAGAGAAGCAGCTGACGAATGTACGCTCGGCGACGAAGGATGACACGGTGAAGATGAAGACGCCGCGGATCTTCTCGCTGGAGCAGGCGCTGGAATACCTGAATGATGACGAGTATTGCGAAATTACGCCAAAGTCTGTCCGTCTCCGCAAGAAAATTCTGAACAAGAGTGAGCGGGAACGTGCTGAGAAGCACCGCAAAATGGCTCAAGCCAACCTGTAGCACCACGTGCCTGCTCTCTGCGGCTTGGCCGCTTCAGGTCTCTGGATAAAGGAGTGAATGATCACCGTGCAGGTCTGGTTTGCAGAGCATCCGCTGATTTCCTATATCATTATTTTTGCGCTTGTCGCTTATGTGTATAATAAAGTGTTTCGCGTCAAGCAGAAGATGCCTCTTCTGAAAGAGGTGCTGCTGTATCTGCTGATGGCATTAGGCTGCGGCATGCTGTTGATTTTTCAAATTGACAAGCTGCCGATTATTCAGTGCCTGCTCGTTGCCGTCGGCTTGATGCTCATGGTACGCATCCGTTATTTCGTAGAGGATCGTCAGAGAAAGAAGAACGAAGGTCAGCCCAAAACTCCATAGTTCCACGACCGTTTGCCGGCATATGCCGGCAACTTTTTTACCTGTGAGGCGTTTATAACTAAGAAGGTGAATGGTTATACGCCTCAATGATCTTAATGGAAAGAAAAGGTGTTTAGTTATGAGTACAGGTCAACCCAATCTTCCACCAAGAGCCCGTTCCAATGCAGCGGGGCAGAAGAAGAAAGCATCGTCCAGGAAAAAGCGCAGTCCCATTGCGACGTTGGCCAGATGGTTCTTGATCGTATGCATTCTGGTCATTCTCGGCGGAGCAGCCTATGTAGGGTCGCTGTACCTGAAGGCAGAGGACACGATCCTGAGTACAGGCAATAATAATCCGGTCCCACCGGAGAAGTCGGCGAGTGTCAAGCCGCTGACGATGCTCATTCTGGGAACAGATTACAGGCCGGAGCATCAAACCTACTTGACCGACGTTGTCATGGTCGCTGCGATGAATCCTGAGACGAACACGGCCACCCTTGTATCACTGCCGCGGGACACTTCACTCCAGCTGAAAGGCTACCGCTCGGACCGGAAGCTGAACTCATTTTATACAACCTTTAGAAATTTGGAGAAGCAGGGAGAGGCTCCGGCGGAAGAAAGAATGAAGGACATGCTGGGTCAATATTTTGATATTCCGATTGACTATGTAACCGTGCTGGATTTCCAGGGCTTCCGGGATGTTGTGGACGCTCTTGGAGGCGTGGATGTTAACGTGCAGTACAATATGTGTCACAAAGACTCCCAGGATGGCACCCATATCAATCTGAAAGCCGGCCCGCAAAGCCTGGATGGCAAGGAAGCGCTGGATTATGTCCGCTACCGCAAGTCGATGAACTGTGAGGTCAAGACTAAGGAATCCAATGACTTTGACCGGAATGCCCGTCAGAGCGAGGTGCTGCATTCCCTGATTGACCAGATGAAATCGTTCGGGGGTGCGGTCAAGGCGTATAAGGTGCTGGATGCTGTAGGTGGTAATATGACGACGGATCTGGAGAACGACCAGATGAAAAACATCATGAAGACCTACTATGATATCAATAAGAAGGATGTCCGGTTTGTGCCGATTACGGGACAGTGGCGCAGTCCGTTCGTGTACATTAACGGGGATGAGCTGCAGGCTGCCAAGCAGGCTCTGCAGGACGAGCTGGCCGGCAAGCACAGCAAGGCATCGGAGGAAGCTGCAGAGAATTCCGCTTCCGGATCTTAAGATTTGCAGTCAAGTTTTCAGAGGTTGTATAATACAATAAAGCATATCCACATCCAAACTACAGGAGGCGTACGCGGATGTCCCACACTGTGATGTCTAAAGCAGTTATTGAGATGGTCCGGCAGTCGGCCTGTGAAGAGCCTGTCTTTTCACCGGTGTGCGGCTGTGTACTTCAGCAGGCTCTGCTGAAGCCGTGCGCTATGTTGTTTTGCTATGAGCTTGAAGTCTGATGATCTATGATCATCAGGCTTTTTTTGTTGGATTGGGAGATTCATAGTCATGGAGAGGAGGTGATTGCTTTTTAGATTCAGCAGCTTTAATTCAGCTTAATTCAGCCGCATTCAAAAGGGTTCCTATCTTGTTATGAAGAAGCTGTGGAGGGGATATCGATGAAGAAAATATTTGTACTGGATACTAATGTTCTACTGCACGATCCCAAAGCGATCTTCGCTTTTGAAGAGCATGAGGTCATTATCCCGGCCGTGGTTCTGGAGGAGATCGATTCCAAAAAGCGAAATGCGGATGAGCTCGGCCGTAACGCACGCTCTGTATCCCGCCTTCTCGATAGTCTTAGGCAGCAGGGACAGCTTCACGACGGCGTACCGCTTCAACATGGAGGAAGTTTGAAGGTAGAGCTGAATCATCGCAGCTTTGTTAAGGTTCAGGAGATGTTCAGCGAGGCTACAAATGATAACCGCATTCTGGCCGTTGCCTTGAATTATAAATTGGAAGAGGATGAGAAGGCCGCGCCACGCTCGGTGGTGCTGGTTAGTAAAGATGTGCTGGTCCGCATCAAAGCCGATGTCCTGGGCCTGACCGCTGAGGATTATTTATCTGACCGGACCGCAGATCCCAGCGAGCTGTACGGTGGGCATTGCACATTAAAGGTGCATCCATCTGTGATTGATGAGTTCTACAGCTACCGTTACCTGCCGATTTCCCAGCTGGGACTGAGCTACAGCTTAAATCCGCATGAATTTGTCATTCTAAAGGATGAGATGGGAAGCGGCAAGTCAGCCCTGCTGAAGGTAGATGCGGAAGCAGCCCGCCTGGAGCCGCTCTACTTGAGCAATGACCCAGTATGGGGCATATCTGCACGAAATGTTCAGCAGCGGATGGCGCTGGAGCTCCTGCTTCATGATGACATCCCGCTCGTGACCATTACCGGCAAAGCCGGCACCGGCAAGACGCTGCTCGCGCTGGCTGCTGGGCTGTGCAAGGTGGAGGATGACCATAAGTATAAGAAGCTGCTTATCGCCCGTCCCGTCGTTCCGATGGGAAAGGACATTGGCTATTTACCCGGGGAGAAGGATGAGAAGCTTCGGCCCTGGATGCAGCCAATCTATGATAACCTGGAGTTTCTGTTCGATACCAAAAAGTCTGGGGACATCGATAAGATCTTAATGGGGCTGGGCAGTATCCAGGTAGAGGCCCTGACCTATATCCGGGGACGTTCGATCCCGTCCCAGTTCATTATTATCGACGAAGCCCAGAATTTGACCCGTCATGAGGTGAAGACGATTATTTCACGGGCGGGTGAAGGCAGCAAGGTCATTCTGATGGGTGATCCGGAGCAGATTGACCATCCGTATCTGGATGCCGTGAGCAACGGCCTGAGCTACGTCGTCGATACCTTCAAGAAAGAAGGGCTTAGCGGCCATATTACCCTGACAAAAGGGGAACGGTCCAAGCTGGCTCAGCTTGCTGCGGATTTGCTCTAACTATATTTTCCGGGAAATGATTAAAGAAGCTGTCCCCCAAGTAGATTCTTGTTTAACGAGGCAGCTCACTTGAGTGAGATTTGGAGCAAAACATAAAGACATGGTGGAGTCAGGGAGGTGATCCCAGCACCGCCATGTCTTTATTGTGGTCTATTGCCGCCTTCTTCAACAGGTTATGGGGAAGCGAAAGCCATCCGACCTCAAGGCTCACTTTGGACAGGCCTCGAAGCAGAAAACGTCTAAACCCTCGGTTGTTCTCTGCACACAGCACTCTCAAGCTTTTCGCTGGTCAGGGAGGCCCTAGATCTTGTGGGACAGCCTCTTTATTTTCTGGATAAGGTGGCGTGATGAAGTGACAATTAACAAAAAAAGGTAGGACAAGCATGATGCAAGTCTGGTAATATAAGGGCAGAAATCTGAAAAAGGGAGTGATTCAAGCCGTGAGGCGCCGAAAATACGGTTTCTTGTTCGCAGTGCTGCTGTTGTCATTAACCAGCTTATCACCAAGCTTCGATATCACTCCTAGTGGTGTGCGGGAGCTTCCCGGTGAAGCTCTACTCCCGGCGGATCCGTCGCCGGGGCTCGAGAAGCCCGATCCCGGGCCCATTACGGTCGGTGTCAGCATGGGGGAGAAGGAGCTGGCCCAGCTGAACCAGTGGAATGAGCAGTTTATGGAGCTGAATTCCATTGAGGTCAACATTGAGAATATGGAAGACTGGGATGAAGGCAGCATGACAGAGCGTCTCCGGCTGGGTGAAGGACCGGATATACTGCTGCTGGACAGTCATTATATTAAGCCGCTGGCCATCAAAGGCCTGCTGTTTCCTCTGGAGGCGGTGCCATCCGGAATCCCGGAATCGGCTCTTCCTGCCGGGCTGCTGCCCTTGCTACAGTGGAACGGCTATCAGTGGGGCATTCCACTGGATGCTGATCCTTACGTTATGGTATATGAAGCAGGGAAGGAGCCGCCGGAGCCTGCAGCGTATCGGGAGCAGCGCAGCCCGCTGTTCTCCATCGACCCAGCGGATCCCTACGCCTTTGCTGCCGCCGTATTTGCGGCCGGAGGCAATCCCGAGCAGCCAGGAGAAGAGGAGACAGCGAAGCTGGATATACCGTCCTTTAGTAAGCTGCTGCTCCAGGAAAGCACGGAAGAGTATCAGAAGCGGATAGCTGAGGGTTCAGCGGAGCTGGCCCCTTTGCGCATCGCCGCCGCCTCTGACGTGAACCAGGATTGGCCAGAAGGCTACGAGGTTATGCTGCTTGCTCCGGACAACTCCGGCTTCGCACCAGTTATCCAGTCGCGAAGCTTTGCATTAACAGGAGGACGGGAGACCTCCAGCACCGCTCTTACGTGGGTTGGGGCAATGACCCAAGCCGCTGCCCGAAGTGATGAATGGCTGAGCGTGACCGGGCGTTATTCCTTATTATCCTCCGGAACTGTGATGGATGACAGCGCGATTACTCCGCTGCCTGCGCCACTCGCGTTTGAGTCCCTGGACACTTATTTGCAGCAGGGGGCGTCCGCACAGCTAACCTTTGGTGAGCCGGAAGGCTTCCCGGTCTATGAATCCAGTATCCAGCAGCTGCTTTCCGAATGAGCTTAGCAAGAAGGAGTGCCCGGCGCTTTTTCGGTAAAGACAGCAGATAGAGCAAGAGGATGCACCCCCGGGGCTTTAACCGGTGAGGCATCCTCTTTTTGAATTAGAGATCCAGCTGCAGCTTGACCAGCAGCCGCTGGTCATCGCTGGTCACCTCTGTCGCCTTCAGGAACGAGACCAGCATCTTGGGATAGAAGTTCATATCAAATTCCTTCTGAAGCTCTTGACGGGTCGTATCCGGCAGCTCCAGCTCATTAAATACAAGCTTCTCCACCTCGAACATAATTGCATTCTCCGGTTCGTTGACGATGGAATATTGCCCTTCAATCCGCAGTGACAGACTGCCGCTTTCTCCTGCCGCGATGACCTTTCCGCCATCAAACTGAAACGCAAACGCCTCAAACACCTCGTTCTGAGCGCGCAGGAAGCGGTTCAGCTGCTCCTCGTGCAAATCGATGGTATAAGTACGGCCATTGGTCTTTAGAATGCTCTCCCCGCTCTGGATGAAATCCGGCAGCTGCTGCATGGCATCCGCAAGGGCCCGGAAATGCCGCTTGACCTCGTACAAGCCGACATTCTCCCAATACATCGTAAACTCCTCCATAAGCCGGGTCATGGCCTCCGGATTGCTGCTTCCTTCAAGGGTGCTGTTCACCTGCTCCTCCAGCAAAACAATGCGCGAGCGCTGTCGGATCAGGCTGTCCTTCACCTCTTCCAGCTGTATGGCGTTAAGACTGGACTCTCTCTGGGCCTGACTCAGCGCCTTGTACTGCCTTTCATAATCCCCCAGCACCTGACGATCATTCTGGATCACCAGCTCATAAAATTCCATAATTCTAAAAAATCCCGAAATGCTGCTGGCCGACAGAAGCAGCGTGTACAGCTTGCTGCGCTCACCCATATAATACTCTCTCAGGATTTGCCCGGCCTGCTCGCGCCTGACGTCGATATCCTGCTCCAGCTGACGGATCTGCTTCTCCAGTGATGTCTGATCCTGCCGCAGCTCCTGCTGCCGGAGCTCGATACGCTGGATTTCTTTATCGATCTCAACGATGGACAGGCTGTCCTGCAGCAGCTGTCGCGCTTCTTCAGAGTCCACGGTCATCGGAAGGGGGGATGCTGCGATGGGAGAAGAGCCAGCCGGGGAGAATATCAAGGCCAGGCAGCAGCATATTAGGAAGCAAGGCTTCAAGAAACGTATGTACACCTCAATTACCCCCTTGAGAGAATAAACGCCATTTCGGAAGTTCTCCACTATTTAACCAGCATATGATGATCTCGACGCAAATAGAAATGCTTGTACAGCGGCTTCTTCATCCACGATTAGCCTAAGTCGATGACAAAGTAAAAAAAGCGACCGGCAATGCCTGATCGCTTTCTTACTTTGTTTACGCCGGGATATTAAAGCGGCATATCCATATGGAAGATCGTCCAATAGCTGAAACCCGTGAAGGTTACGAGCATATAAGCCCAGAAGAGCGTAATATACGTTCTCTCCGTGAATTTAAGATATCCCAGAATTACAAAGAAGGCCGTCTGCAGGAAGAAGAGCAGAGCCATTTCAACCAATTCGCCGGCAAATGCCATTAAACCGATTGTTAACGTAAAAAAGCCGAGCACTCGGAACATGCGTGCCACGATTCATATCCTCCTCTCATATGTAAGGACCCTTATTGCTATGTACATTATACCGCCATGGCAAAAACGTGTAAACGCCTAAGTGCAGCGGCTTGTTCATTTTTTTAAAAAAGCCTGCTGGCGTATGTTCTGTCCCCAAAGTGGAAATACAATTTAGTATCAAATAGATTCTATGAACTCTATGAGAAGCATAGGAATGAATAAACCAGCTTTTATACCCTATTCATCAGCCGCAGGAAGCGGACGTGAAGACGGTTACTTTAGGATGTTGTTAGGAGGGTTTATAATATGTCGGCAGTGAGACAGGATGCATGGAGCGAGGAAGACGATTTAATATTGGCCGAGGTGACTTTACGGCATATTCGGGAAGGAAGCACACAGCTGGCAGCGTTTGAGGAGGTTGGCGAACGGATTGGCCGGACATCGGCAGCCTGCGGGTTCCGGTGGAATAGCTGTGTCCGTAAAAAGTATGAGGAAGCCATCGCCATCGCGAAATCCCAGCGGCAAAAGCGAAGCTATTACAAGAAGCAGCCGGCGGCAGGCGGAGCTCAGGTGGCAGGCCTGACTGAGGCAGATTTTGCGCCAGAGGGCTACAAAGGAGAAACGGCCAGCGAGGAATCGCTGTCCATTGATGCGGTCATCCGTTTTCTGCGGCAATGGAAGGGCGGGCTGCAGGAAAGCGGAAAGCAGCATCGCGCGCTGGAGCGTACACTTCGGGAGAAGGACGAGGAGCTTGCCCGCTTGCGGAGTGAAAATGCGCGTCTGTCCCAGGAGGTTAGCCTGGTCAAGACGGATTATCATGTCGTGAATGATGATTACAAGGCATTAATTCAGATTATGGACCGGGCCAGAAGACTCGCTTTTTTGAGCGAGGAAGAGGAAGAGCTGAAGACTCGATTCAAGATGGATGCCAACGGCAATCTGGAGCGGATCGAATAGCGCCCCGCAGTGATAATGCAGATCCAGCCAGCAAGGAAATAGCGGTACAGGAGTTGAGCCTGAGCCGTTGTTTCCTTGTTTTATTGTACAGAAATTTCGTGCCTGCATGGGCAGGGGTGTGGCATTTCATATATACTATACAGCAAAAACCTAAAGATAGGCGGAGTGCAGTAATGCTGAGTATACATATTGTCGGAGCAGGCTCGCTAGGCCTGCTGTTCGCAGGCCGGCTGGCATATGCGGGAGCGCGGGTGACGCTGTGGTGCCGGACTCGGGAGCAGAAGGAAGTCATTCAGCACAGCGGAATCGTAATCCGGAATCTGGAGGGACAGGTAGCCATCCAGGCCGCAGATCAGGAGCGGCTTACAGTAAGCTCTATTGATGAGTATCATGGGCGGGGAGGGCCGCAAGATGCAGACTTTACCCTGCTGACTGTGAAGCAGGGAGCTGTTAAGGAGACTGCGGAACAGCTCTTTGTGCCCTATCAAGGACACCGCCTGGTCTGTCTGCAGAATGGTACGGGACATGTTCAACGACTGAACAAGCTTCTCCCTGCCTGGCAGGTGTACACGGCAGTGACGACAGAAGGGGCTAGCAGAGCGGGGCTCGCAGAGGTCGTGCATGCGGGCTCTGGGGAAACGCATCTGGGCCTGATGAAGGCTTTGCATCCACAGGAGCCTGCATTACAAGGGGCACCTGGGAATCATAGCGGTAACGGGGAGCTGGAGCTGAAGAATCTGATGCATCAAGCAGGATTTAAGACCTTTCTGTCGAATTCATTGGATAAATTCATGTACCGGAAGCTGCTGATCAATGCCGTCATTAATCCGTTAACTGCACTTTGGCGTGTCACAAATGGAGAGCTGCTGGCCTCAGACGAACGGATTGCCTTCATGAGATTGCTGTATGAGGAGGGGACGGCGGTGTACCGCGCCTGTGGAATCTCCTATGACGAGGATTTATGGGAGCGCATTCTCGGTGTCTGCCGCGCCACCTCGGGCAACACCTCCTCCATGCTGAGGGATGTGGAGGAGGGGAAGGAAACGGAAATTGCTGCTATTAACGGAAGCATTGTGCATCTGGCTGAGGGATGCGGGGTACAGGCTGCGGCCCATCGTCTCATTTGGCGGCTGATCGAAGGCTTACACCATTAAAGGAGGTATGCGTCATGAACATTCTCATCGCAATGAGTGCGGTGCCGTTTATACCCGGCGGACTTGCTTATGGAATCGCCTACTACCGAACCCGGGATAAGAAGCAGGCGATTCGAGTCTCTATGGACGTTACGACCCTATTCCTATTAATATCTGTGTCTGCGCTGTTTAACATTTTGTTTGAATCCAGATGGGGATTCTACCTGACGCTGCTGCTGCTGCTTATTACAGCCGGGATTATTGGCGGAGCGCAGAACCGCTGGAAGGGCAGGGTGGATGGCCGGCGCCTGTTCCGTGTCGTCTGGAGACTGGCGTTTGTAACGATGAGCATCAGCTACATATTGTTTACATTTATTGGCGTGGTTCAATACATATTCCAGGTGATGTGAGGGGAAGATAGGCTTATGTCACCCCGGCATCATCTCAAGCAAGTCCTGCAGGGAGCATCCTGCAGGGCTTTTTTTGATGAACTTCAGCTTCAGCTTGAACGATCAGGAATTAGAAAAAGGAGCGTATAAGATGAAAAAGCGTACGTATCACCTGCTGCTCATGACAGCCCTGCTTGCTTGTGGATCCCTGCTTGGCGCCTGCGGAGCAGGCAATCAGGAGGAGGCTGCAGGCGACAAGCCCCTGGAGCAGGTATTCCGGATGAATATTGCATCCGAGCCGCCAACGCTGGACCCCGGACAAGCGCAGGACAATAACTCTAATACGATCATTAATGCCATTTTTGAGGGACTGACACGCAAAGGGCCGGACGGTGAAGAAGTTCCCGGTACTGCGGAGTCTTGGACGATCTCAGAGGACGGCTTGACGTATGTATTTTCCCTGCGACAGGATGCCAAATGGAGCAACGGTGATCCTGTCACGGCGAAGGATTTCGAATATGCCTGGAAACGGGTGCTGGATCCTTCCTTTGCGCCTGCTCCTCCGTATGCTTACCAGCTGTACTATATCAAAAATGCCGAAGCCTACAATCTGGGAGAGCTTGATCAAGCCGAAGACGTCGGCGTCAAGGCGACCGATGATTATACGCTGGAGGTTACACTGGAGAACCCGACGCCGTATTTTCTAAGCCTGATGTCGTTTCAGACCTACTTCCCGCTTCACGCCTCTGTCAAGGACAATGAGAAATGGGCTACCCAGCCCGAGACGCTGATTGGCAACGGACCGTTCAAGCTGGCTTCCATGACCAAGGGACAGAAGATTGAGATGGTAAAGAATGACCAGTATTGGGATCAGGATAACATCAAGCTTGAAAAAGTGCAGATGAGCATCGTCAACAGCTCGGCCACCGAGCTGTCCAGCTACCGCAACAATGAGCTGGATTATGCCGGTCATCCCGTAGGAAATATCCCGACAGACCAGCTGGCGGCGGTCAAGGAGCAGATGCCGGACGAGCTGAACATCAAGGGGATTTCGTCCACCTATTTTTATGTGTTCAATACGACTCAGGAGCCTTTTGATAATGTGAATATCCGAAAAGCGTTCTCCATGGCCATTGACCGGCAGGCCATTGTGGACAAGATCACGCAGGGCGGACAGCTTCCGGCCTATGGCTTCGTTCCGCCGGGGATCAAGGGGAAGGAGGAGGAGTTCCGCACAGAGGTCTCGGAGAACTATTTCGAAGAAAATATAGAAGAGGCCAAACAGCTGTTAGAGCAGGGCATGAAGGAGAAGGGCTATACGGAGCTGCCCGCGGTCACCCTGATCTATAACTCCGATGATAATCACAAGAAAATCGCCCTTGCGATCGTCGATATGTGGAAGAAAAATCTCGGCGTCAACGTCTCGGTTCAGAATCAGGAGTGGGGTGTGTTTCTCAAGAACCGGACCGATCTCAACTACCAGATCGCCCGGGCAGGGTGGGGCGCAGATTACAATGACCCCATGACCTATATTGATATCTGGAAAACAGGCAGCGGCAACAATGATACCGGCTTCTCGAACGCAGTCTATGATCAGCTGGTAGAGGATGCTTATGCCACGGATGATCATACCCAGCGTATGGACTTGATGGCTCAGGCTGAAAAAATATTGGTCCAGGAGCAGCAGATCGTGATGCCAATCTACTATTACTCCAGCGTCTCCTTGATCAAGCCTTGGATGAAGGGCATCGGCATTGACTTCAAGGGTGATATTGATTTTACACGCGCCTATGTAGAGTGATGCTGATGTCAAGGAGGGTACAGAATTGAAATACGTAGGGAGCAAGTTTTTGTATATGCTGGTTTCGTTGTTCATTCTGATCTCCGCCACTTTTTTTCTGATGAAGGCTATACCGGGAGACCCGTTTATGGGGGAGAAGAAGCCTTCCCCTGAAATCCTGGCAAGGCTGATGGAGCAGTATGATCTGGACAAGCCGGTCTTTCAGCAATATACAAAATACTTAAGCAATATCGCCGCCGGAGATTTCGGCTTGTCCATGAAGCAGCAGAACCAAAGTGTGACAGAGATCATTGTCGATACGTTCGGTCCATCCCTGCGGCTGGGGCTGGCTGCGATTGTCCTCTCTGTCCTCGTCGGCGTACTGCTGGGCATGCTGGCTGCCCTCTATCACCGGAGGCTTATTGATAACACAGCGATGATTCTCTCGGTGCTGGGCATTGCCGTTCCCAGCTTCGTGCTGGCATCACTGCTGCAATATGTTCTCGCGGAAAAAGCAGGACTGTTTAACGTTATGGGCTTTGACGGCCCTCTCGATTACGTGCTGCCGGTCATTGCACTTTCCGCCCAGCCCGTGGCCTTTATCGCCCGCCTGACGCGCTCCAGCATGCTGGAGGTGCTGCACTCGGATTACATCAAGACGGCCAGGGCCAAGGGGCTGAACGGGCTGGCTATCATGCTTCGTCACGTGATCCGGAACGGTATTCTGCCGGTGGTGACGTATGTGGGACCGATGACGGCCAACGTGATTACAGGCTCGGTGGTCATCGAGCAGATTTTCGGGATCGGCGGCATTGGCAAACAATTCGTCGACAGCATTACCAACCGGGATTATACGGTCATTATGGGCATTACCATTTTCTATGGCATTCTGCTTATGCTGGCCCGGTTTATGACGGATATCGCGTATGGCCTGATTGATCCCCGGATTAAGCTGAGCAGCGGGAAAGGGGGCTCCTGATGGCAGTCAATAGTAATGCGACACACAGCTTTGACGAAGCCCTGAAGGCGGAGGACTTTCAGAAGATCGGTCCGGATGAGAAGCAATCGGAGGTCATTCAGCGCGAGAGCCTTTCCGCCTGGCGGGATTCCTGGGAACGCTTGAAAAAAAACCGGCTCGCCATGGCAGGTATGCTCATCATGCTGCTGATCCTGATCATGGCGGTCATTGGACCGATGATCTCGGTCTATGATTACGAAACGAATGATCTGATGAGCACGAATCTGCCCCCTTCCGCAGAGCACTGGTTCGGGACGGATGATCTCGGACGAGACGTCTTCGTTCGCACCTGGATGGGCGCGCGAATCTCCTTGACAGTAGGGCTGGCAGCGGCGGCGATCGATCTTGTAATCGGCGTGATCTACGGCGGGTTGATGGGGTATTTCGGAGGCCGTGTAGATGAAATCATGAACAAATTCGCCGAGATTTTATACTCCATCCCTTACTTGCTGGTTACGATTCTGCTGCTCGTCGTCTTCGAGCCGAGCTTGGGCACGATCATTCTGGCACTGACCATTACAGGCTGGATTAATATGTCCTGGATCGTGCGCGGGGAAATTATGCAGCTAAAGAGCCGCGAATATGTCCTTGCCTCCCGGTCCATGGGCGCCGGCACGTCACGGCTGCTGTTTCGCCATCTCATTCCGAACGCCATGGGTCCCATTATCGTGACGCTGACCCTATCGGTGCCGAATGCGATTTTTGCGGAATCGTTTTTAAGCTTCCTTGGATTGGGTGTGCAGGCACCCGTTGCGTCCTGGGGCTCGATGATCAATGATGCGTTATCGGGCTGGATGTATTATCCCTGGCGGATGCTGTTTCCGGCGCTGTTCATCAGCTTGACGATGCTCGCCTTCAATATTTTCGGGGACGGGCTGCGGGATGCGCTGGATCCGAAGCTGAAAAAGTAGGAGTGTGATGAAAATGGACCCGATTTTACAGGTCAAGGACCTGAATGTTTCTTTTGAGGTCAGGGGCGGAGAGGTGAAGGCGGTCCGCGGCGTGAGTTTTGAGGTCCATAAAGGCGAGACTGTCGCCATCGTAGGGGAGTCCGGCAGCGGTAAAAGCGTGACCGCCCAAAGCATTATGCGTCTGATTCCCTCACCGCCGTCGCGGATCAAGCGAGGGGAGATTCTGTTCAAGGGCGAGAACCTGCTGCAAAAAAGCAACAAGCAGATGGAAGCCATCCGCGGCAAGGATATCGGCATGATATTTCAGGACCCGATGACTTCTTTGAATCCGACGCTCAAGATCGGACGCCAGATCACAGAAGGGCTGGAGAAGCATCAGGGCCTGTCCTCTTCCGCTGCCAAAAGCAGAGCCGTGGAGATGCTGAAGCTGGTCGGCATCAAGCATGCCGAGGAGCGTTTTCATCAATATCCTCATGAGTTCTCCGGCGGTATGCGGCAGCGGGCCATGATTGCCATCGCACTCGCCTGCAGCCCGTCTTTGCTGATCGCTGATGAGCCCACGACCGCGCTGGATGTTACTATCCAGGCGCAGATTATGGATGTGATGAAGGACATGCAGCGTCGTTTGGGGACGTCGATCATCCTTATTACTCATGATCTCGGCGTCGTGGCCGGGATGTGTGATCGTGTGATTGTCATGTATGCCGGTGAGGTTGTGGAGACGGGGAACAAATGGGAAATTTTCAAAAACCCTCAGCATCCGTACACCAAGGGTCTTCTGCGTTCCATGCCCCGCCTGGATCAGCCAAAGGATGAGCCGCTGATTCCGATTATGGGTACACCTCCGGATCTCATTAAGCCGCCGGTGGGCTGCCCCTTTACAGCCCGTTGTGAGGAGGCTATGAGAATCTGCGCCCGGATTGATCCTGGTGCAACCGTGTTCAGTCATACGCATATGGCCCGGTGCTGGAATCTGCATCCGATGGCACAGGAGGCGGAGCCGTCATGAAGGAGAACGTCCTGCTCCAGGTGCAAGGGCTGAAAAAGTATTTTCAAGTGGGCGGAGGCAAGGTTCTGAAAGCTGTAGATGACCTTAACTTCACAATCCATGAGGGAGAGACGCTTGGCATGGTCGGTGAGTCAGGCTGCGGCAAATCGACGGCAGGCCGCACCATTCTGCGGCTGTATGAGCCGACAGCGGGGAGTGTGTTTTTTCAGGGCACCGATATTTACAAGCTGTCACCCCGCAAGATGAAGGTCATGCGGCGCGATATGCAGATGATCTTTCAAGACCCCTATGCGTCCTTGAATCCCAGATTCACGGTCACGGATATTATCGGCGAAGCGCTGGACATTCACGGGATGGCCGGCAGCCGCGCAGAGCGGAAGAAGCGGGTCGAGGAGCTGCTGGATATGGTCGGACTGAACAGCGATCATGCCACGCGGTATCCCCATGAATTCTCAGGCGGTCAGCGGCAGCGGATCGGCATTGCCCGCTCTCTGGCGGTTAATCCGAAGTTCATCATCTGTGACGAGCCCATATCTGCGCTGGATGTATCCATACAGGCACAGGTTGTAAATTTGCTCAAGGACCTTCAGGAGCGGCTGGGACTGACGTACCTCTTCATTGCCCATGACCTGTCTATGGTCAAGCATATCAGTGACCGGGTCGCTGTCATGTATTTGGGCAAAATGGTTGAGCTGGCTGAAAGCGAGGAGCTTTATGGAAATCCCATTCATCCGTACACGCAGACCCTGCTGTCTGCCATCCCGGTCCCTGATCCGGAAATTGAAAGCAGCAAGCAGCGCTTGACGATGGAGGACAGCGGTCAGGGACCGATCTCGGCGGTGAAGGGCGAGGACGGAACCGTGCTGCTGGAAGAGCAGGACACGGAGCTGGTTGAGGTGTCACCGGGGCACTGGGTGAGCAAGCCGTATGCTTGAGCTGTGTGACAACATAACCGTTTCTTTTGCAAGTGGCCGGCAGGATCCATTTGTAGAAGGAACGGTTTTTTTTTGATCCGGTGCCGGGCTGTGCCCTGCTGTTTTCTTTTCCTTTGACGGAGAAGCCTCACATTCGGTACAATCAAGAAAGGCTTTAATAAAGTAAGTTAACTTGAGCACCCGCGAGAATAGGAGGAGCTTTCATGAATATCATTCCGGAGCCTTTGTCCGGCGGCTCCCGGCTTTCGTATGACTATATACATCATTACGATCAGGTGAGTCCATTTTACGGCGGCAGTCCCTGGGAACCTGCGGCATGGAAGCAGCGGGCAGACTGGCTGAGTCAGAGCTACGGCAGATATATCAGCCGCTCGGCGCTGGCAGGCTGTTTGCGCAGCTACAATGATTATGTCCATAATACACATGTCGAGGTACATAAATCTCTGGAACTGCTGGAGAAGGAGGATGCTCTGGTCATTGCCGGGGGGCAGCAGAGCGGTCTGTTCACAGGCCCCATGCTCGTCATCTATAAGGCCATTACTATCATTCAGGCAGCGAGGAAGGCAGAGGCTATGCTGGGCCGACCGGTAATTCCCGTATTCTGGATTGCCGGGGAGGACCATGACTGGGATGAGGTAAATCATACCTACCTGCCGGCTGCAGATCAGGGCCCTTCCAGAATCCGCATGGATAGCGAAGGGGCATCCCGCACCTCTGTAAGCTACACTCCGGTGAGCCGGACTCAATGGGATGAAGCATTAAGAGAGATTCAGCAGCTGCTGGAGGATAGTCCGTTTAAGAAGGACGTGCTGGATGTGCTGCAGCGGGCGTCGAAGCATGAAGAATTAAGCGGAGCCTTTGCCCAGCTGATGGGAGAGCTGTTCGGGAAGCATGGGCTGGTTCTGATGGATTCTGCAGACCGGGGCCTGAGAGCTCTGGAGAAGCCGGTCTTTGAACAGCTGATTACCCGCAGTGATGCATTGACTGACGCGTATAAGAGAGCAGCAGGAGAGCTCGAGAGCCTTTCGTATGAGGTTCAGGCCGAGGTGCACCCTGATGGAGCTAATCTGTTTTATGTGCATGAGGACAAGCGGCTCCTGCTGTTCAAGGAGGAAGGCCGGTTTACAGACCGCAAGGGGCTGGTCTCCTTCTCGGAGGAGGAGCTGCTGGATGAATTGCGTGCATATCCGGAGCGCTTCAGCAATAATGTTCTTACACGGCCCTTAATGCAGGATGCTGTTCTCCCGGTGCTTGGTACGGTGCTGGGCCAAGGGGAGATCTCGTACTGGGCCATCACGCGGCATGCTTTTCAGGAGCTGGAGCTTCAGATGCCGCTGATCCTGCCGCGAATGTCATTCAGCCTTGTCAGCCCGACGCTGCCCAAATGGATGGATAAATACAACGTGAGCTTCCAGGATATTGTGCAGGGACTGGGCGAGCAGCGAAGCCGCTGGCTGGAGGAGCAGGATGAGGTCGGGCTGAGTGATCGGTTTCAGGAGACGAAGGCGGCTTTTACCGCTTTGTATGAGCCGCTGCTTCAGGATTTGGGGCGGCTGCAGCCAGGTCTGATGCGCCTGGGTGAAGTGAACCACGGCAAAATTCTGGAACAAATGGACTACCTGCTGGACCGCTCCAGGCTCGCGCTGGAGCAGCAGCATCGTGCAGCCTTGAGACAGTGGGATTGCCTTGAAACCGAGCTGATGCCGCTTGGACGTCCGCAGGAGCGCGTATATAATGTGTTTTATTATTTGAACCGTTACGGAATGGGGCTTATTGATCAGCTGCTGAGCTTGCCTTATGATGATACCGGACAGCACCGGGCGGTTTATCTTTAAATTATATGATTCATGGGAGGCGTTGCATTTGAGTTCCAAATCAGTAGAGAACAGTATTATTACGGATCTGGGTCTGGCACCGGAAGGACATCTGAAGATTGACTGGGTTGAGGCGCATATGCCTGTGCTGAACAAGGTTCGTAAGCAGTTTGAAGCAGAGCAGCCCTTTAAGGGACTGAAGGTGGCCATTTCTCTTCATCTGGAAGCCAAAACAGCTTACCTTGCGAAGGTTATTCAGGCTGGCGGCGCGGACGTAACCATTACGGGCAGTAATCCGCTGTCAACACAGGACGATGTATGTGCAGCGCTGGTAGAGGACGGCGTTACCGTGTTTGCGAAATATAATCCGGAGCCGAAAGAATATAAAGAGCTGATGATCCGGGCACTTGAAACCAAGCCGGATCTCATTATCGACGATGGCGGAGATCTGGTAACGATCCTGCATGCAGAGCGTCCAGAGCTGCTGGAAACTGTGCGCGGCGGTGCCGAGGAGACGACTACAGGCATTCTGCGCCTGAAAGCCTTGGAGAAGGAAGGCGCCTTGAAGTTCCCGATGGTTGCCGTTAATGATGCGTACTGTAAATATTTGTTCGATAACCGTTACGGCACAGGACAGTCCGTGTGGGATGGCATTAACCGGACAACGAATCTGGTTGTAGCGGGCAAGACTGTGGTCGTCGTGGGCTACGGCTGGTGCGGTAAAGGCGTGGCGATGCGGGCCAAGGGCCTTGGAGCGAATGTCATTGTCACGGAAATCGATGCAATCAAGGCCGTGGAAGCGTACATGGATGGCTTCCGGGTTATGCCGATGCATGAAGCGGCACGCGAGGGTGACTTCTTCGTCACGGTCACGGGCAACCGGGATGTCATCACGGGTGAGCACTATGATGTGATGAAGGACGGCGCGATTTTGTCCAATGCGGGTCACTTTGATGTAGAGGTTAACAAGCCGGAGCTGCAAGCCCGCTCCCAGTCTGTACGGACGGTCCGCCGCAACATTGAGGAATATCAGCTGAAGGATGGACGCAAGATTTACCTGCTTGCCGAGGGACGCCTTGTCAACCTGGCAGCGGGAGACGGCCACCCGGCAGAAATTATGGATATGACCTTTGCGCTTCAGGCGCTTTCTCTGAAATATGTCAACGATCTGCACAACAGCATCGGAAGCCGGGTCGTGAACGTGCCTTACGAGCTCGACGAGCAGGTAGCGCGCTATAAGCTGGAGAGTCTTGGAATGGGAATTGATCAGCTTAGCGAGGCTCAGAAATCCTACCTGGACAGCTGGGCCGAGCACTAAAATCACAGATTTATAAGGGTTTGGCCAAGTCTTCGAGAAGCTCTGTCTCTCCTGAAAGGGGGCGGCAGAGCTTTTTTCAATTTGGGGAATTTCCGGTAATCCTGAAAAAATGGTTAAAAACCAGAAGGAATTTGATTAAAAACGAAGAATCTATTATTCTAATGTGGTGGAAAGTGGTGTAAAGTGGGGGAAATGGGGTAAGGGGTGAGTGACCGGATGTTTATGGGGGAGTATCAGCATAACATCGATGATAAAGGCAGATTAACGATCCCTGCCAAATTCCGGGAACTGTTAGGCAGCTCTTTTGTTGTTACCAGAGGGCTGGATCAATGCCTCTTTGTCTATCCTCATGAAGAATGGGCTGTCATGGAACAGAAGCTCAAATCACTGCCGCTGATGAAATCCGATGCCCGGGCCTTTTCACGGTTCTTTTTCTCCGGTGCAGCGGAATGCGAATGGGACAAACAGGGAAGGGTAAATTTACCGGCCAATCTCCGCGAGTTCGCCAAGCTGGATAAAGAGTGTGTCGTGATCGGCGTATCCAGCCGGGTCGAGGTATGGAGCAAGGACAAATGGAATGAATACTACCAGCAGTCAGAAGAAGCGTTTAATGATATTGCCGAGAAGCTGGTTGATTTTAATTTTGACTTATAGAGAAAGACAATCCGTACATAAGACAATGTTCAGGATGAATTGCACATTATGGAGGGCTGCAGCTTGTTTCATCACATCACGGTACTAAAAGAAGAAGCGACAGAGGGGCTGCGCATCCAGCAGGAAGGGATTTACGTGGACTGTACGCTGGGAGGAGCCGGCCACAGTGCTTTAATTGCTTCCCAGCTTGGTGATCAGGGTCGTCTGATTGCACTGGATCAGGATGATTGGGCGCTAGATAACGCCAAGGAGGTTCTAGGCCAGGAAGAGCATAAAGTGACGCTTGTCAAAACCAACTTCAGAGATCTTGAACAGGTGCTGCAAGAGCAGGTGGAGCCGGATGCTGACGGCGTGTCGCGCGTTCACGGAATATTGTTCGATCTCGGTGTTTCTTCGCCTCAGTTCGACGAAGGAGAACGGGGGTTCAGCTACAACCATGACGCACCGCTGGATATGAGAATGGATCAGTCAGCGGGCCTTACGGCAGCGGAGATTATCAATGAATGGCCGGAGCAGGAAATTGCCAGAATTCTGTATCAGTATGGGGAAGAGAAGTTTTCCAGGCGGATCGCCAAGGTCATCTGTGAGAAAAGAGCCAATCAGCGTGTTGAAACGACAGGGCAGCTGGTGGAGCTCATCAAAGAAGGGATTCCTGCTGCTGCAAGACGTACGGGAGGCCACCCTGCGAAGCGAAGCTTTCAGGCACTGCGCATTGCCGTGAATGACGAATTGGGGGCATTTGAGGATGCGCTGCATCAGGCCGTGAAATGCCTTGCTCCAGGCGGCAGAGTTTCGGTCATTACCTTCCACTCGCTGGAGGACCGGATATGCAAGCAAATTTTTAACAGCTATGTTGCCAAATGCACCTGTCCCCCTGATTTTCCAATGTGCGTATGCGGCGGGGGAGAAGGACAGCTGAAGCTGGTGAATCGGAAGCCGATCATTCCAAGGGATGAGGAGATCGCCATGAATCCGCGTTCCCGCTCCGCGAAGCTGCGCATAGCCGAGAAATTGTAGATTGACCCAATAACAAACAAGGAGAATTCAGCCATGGCCTATACCCGCGGAAACCTGGCCGTTCAGGAGAGACAGAAGGAACGCCACAATGGATATGTTGAGAAAACAACGGTAATCAGACGCCGTTCCCAGCTGCCCCAGAAAGAAAAACTGCTCTATCTGCTGTCTGTCATGTTTGTAGTCGCGGTGATGGGCTGGATCGGAATGGGCCACGTCAAGATGTACGAGCTCAACCGGCAGATCCAGAAGTCGGACTATCAGATCCATGAAGCAGGCAAGAGCATGGATGTCCTGCAGGTCAAGAAGCAGACACTGGAGATGGGAATTGTTCAAAAGGCGAAGGAGCTTGGATATATCCAGGCTGAGCAGAGCGAGGCCATTCACTTACCGGGCCATAGCAATGCTGCAGGTACTGCAGGCAAGGCGTCGGGAAACTAGGATAGTGAGGTTGAACCGATGATCAAAAAAATTAAAATGCGTTCACTGCTAATAGGGGGATTCATCACCCTCTTTTTTGCTGTTTTGATAGTCCGTGTATTCTGGCTGCAGGTCGTCGATACGGACTCCTGGCGGGAAAGAGCGATGCAGAACTGGGAACGGGAGCAGACGCTCACAGCTTCAAGGGGCACGATCTCGGACCGGGACGGCGATATCCTTGCTATGGATGCACCGGCTTATACCGTAGTGGTCAATCCGAGGGTAATTCAAGCCAACGGGCTGCAGGACGAGGTGGTTGATGGGCTGAACCGTCTGCTTAGCAAGAACAAGGATGAGCTGGTCAAGCTGGTCACAGCCAAGGACGATAAGGGGAATTACCTGATCAACCGCGAGGTACGAAATGAAGGCTGGAAGATTGGCGAAGAAAAGCGGGAGGAAATTCAGGGCCTGATGGACGAGCTGGAGCTGCAGCTGCAGTCAGAAGGAAAGGTTCCGGATTCCGGAATTAACCTGATTGCGGAGAACAAGCGCTTTTATCCCCGTCATTCACTGGCAGCCCATATTCTGGGCTATACCGATCGGCAGGGACAGGCACGGGATGGCTTTGAGCTCATGTTCGATGAGCAGCTCAAGGGCGTGGACGGATTTGCCAAATATAAAAGCGATAAGAAAGGCGTCAAGCTGCCGTCTGCGGACGATGTGTATCAGCCGGCCAAGAATGGCAGCAATATAAAGCTGACCATTGACGATACCATTCAGCATTATATCGAGGAAGCCATGCGGGAGGTTTATGAACAATATGAGCCCGTCAGCATGACCGTCATCGCGGCAGATCCGAACACCATGGAAATTCTCGGGATGGCGAATCTGCCTACCTTTGATCCCAATACTTACTGGGAAGTAGCATCGGATTACAGCAATTATTATAATCATGCGATCCGCTCCACTTATGAGCCGGGCTCGACCTTTAAGATTGTGACGCTGGCCAGTGCCATTCAGGAGAATTTGTTTGACCCCAATGCCTATTATAAATCCGGATCGATTCGGTCCGGAGGACGGACGCACTGGGATATCCAGCGCAACGGCTGGGGAACGATCACTTATTTGGAGGGCGTCAAGCGCTCCAGTAACGTTGCCTTCGTCAAGCTGGGCTATGAAATGCTCGGCAAGGAGCGGCTGACGAATTACATTAATTTGTTCGGGTTTAGCGGCAAGACGGGCATCGAGCTTCCGGGCGAAAGTCTGGGCATTCTGAACATGAGCCGGGACATTGACATATCCACGGTGCCTTATGGCTATGCCGTCTCGGTTACCCCGATTCAGCAGATTGCAGCCATATCTGCTGTGGCTAACGGGGGCAAGCTGCTGAAGCCGCAAATCGTCAAGGAAATTCAGGACCCTAATACCGGTGAGGTTCAGGTTATTCAGCCGGAGCTGGTGCGTCAAGTCATCACACCGGAAACCGCACGCAAGACCGGAGGTTACCTGGAGCAGGTTGTTGCCGATCAGGAGCAGGGCACAGGCTATAACGCCTTTATCGAGGGCTACCGTGTTGCAGGAAAGACCGGAACGGCCGTTAAGGGTGATTACAGTGATAACACAAGGCTGGTGGCTTCCTTCACGGGGTATGCTCCTGTCGATGATCCCCGAATCGCTGTGCTCGTCATTGTGGATGAGCCGAATGATCAGCTCGGGGGCGGCGCAGTAGCAGCGCCGCTGTTTCAGAAGATTGTATCCCAGACTTTGAAATACTGGGGTGTTCCCAAGACGGAGAAGGCTGCCGAGGATGCGACAGCCGCCAAAGCAGCGGCGCTGCAGCCGGATACACGGGTTGCACCGGAGCTTTCCGGCATGAGCATGAAGGATATCAAGACCAAGCTGCTGGCTGAAGGCTTCGTGTATGAGGTGCTCGGCAGCGGAAGCAGCCTGGTCAAGCAGGTTCCCGCGCCGGGCACGGCGTTGTCTGCCGGCCAGCGGATTTACCTCCTGACTGAGGATGCAGCCCAGATGGAAATCCCGGATATGCAGGGGGAGTCACTTCGTGATGCTATGGAAATTCTGAACCTGATGAAGGTGAAGGTCAATGTGCAGGGTGAAGGCTATATTGCCGATCAGAAGGTCACGAAGGAGAAGGACGGCCGGGTGGTTTACCTTACGCTGAAATCGTCCTCGGAATCGTTGCAGGGAGAGCCTTCTGAAGGGGAGCCCGAAGCTGAAGCCGGGCAGGAGTCCGGAGAGAAGGACGAGGAGTAGCTTGTTCTATCCCCCGTTTGTACCGAATACTCATCAGATAGAGCTTTCTATGAGTAAACAGGTGAACGGGGAGGGAATGAGCTTTGAAATTTTCTGCAGTATCTAGACGAAAGCGATTGTTCTGGAGCCTGTTATTTCTTGTAATGATGTTTGCTGCCCTGGTCATCCGGCTTGCCTATGTCCAGCTGGGTGAAGGCGCAGAGCTGTCGGCCAAGGCGGAGGAGCTGTGGCGCCGTAATATTCCCTATACCGCCGAACGGGGCAACATTCTCGATCGGAACGGAGAGGCGCTCGTTACGAATATTAGTACACCCACCATTATGGCTATTCCGGTCCAGATTAAAGAGCCGGACAAGACGGCAGAGCTGCTGGCAGCCAAGCTGGGTATGACCAAGGATCAGGTGTATAAAGTGATTACCAAAAAGGGTTCAATGGTCGAGCGGCTGAAGCCCGGCGGGCGAAAGATCACGATGGAGCTGGCTCAGGAAATTCGTGATCTGGAGCTGCCGGGCATCGTCGTAGCCGAGGATAATATGCGCTACTATCCTTATGGAGGGCTGGCGGCACATATTCTTGGCTTTACCGGCATTGACAATCAGGGCCTGACCGGCACCGAAAAAAAATTCGATGACCAGCTGAGCGGCCTGAACGGCAGCATCTCGTATTTATCGGATGCGGGAGGACGGCTGATGCCGGGTTCCTCGGAGAAATATGTCGAGCCGAAGGACGGACTTCATCTGGAATTAACGCTGGATAAGTCTCTGCAGTCGATTATGGAACGGGAGCTGGATCAGGCCATGGTGAAATACCAGGCAAACGCCAGCTGGGCCATCGCCATGAATCCCAAAAACGGCGAAATTCTTGCGATGGCCAGCCGTCCGGGATATTCACCGGCCCATTACCGTGAGGCGGATTCGAGTGTATATAACCGGAACCTGCCGATCTGGATGACATATGAGCCGGGCTCTACCTTTAAGATTATTACGCTTGCTGCAGCGCTGGAAGAGGGAAAGGTTGATCTGAAGAACGACATGTTTTTTGACCCGGGGTTCGTTGAGGTTGGCGGTGCCAGACTGCGCTGCTGGAAGCGGGGTGGCCATGGCAGCCAGACCTTTATGGAGGTCGTCCAGAACTCCTGCAACCCCGGCTTTGTCGCATTGGGTCAAAAATTGGGTAAAGAAACGTTGTTCGATTACATCCGCGACTTTGGCTTCGGTACCAAAACCGGCATTGACCTGATCGGCGAAGAGAACGGGATTCTGTTCAAGCTGGACCGGGTTGGTCCCGTGGAGCTGGCAACGACCTCGTTCGGACAGGGGGTGTCTGTAACTCCCATCCAGCAGGTGGCTGCCGTCTCGGCTGCGATCAATGGGGGCAAGCTGTATACCCCGCATGTCGCCAAGGCCTGGATTCATCCGGAAACCGGTGAGGTTGTGGATGAGATTGAATCTGCGCCCGTCCGGCAGGTCATTTCGGAAGAAACCTCTAAGCAGATTCGCGAAGCGCTGGAGAGCGTTGTAGCGAAAGGGACCGGCCGCCCGGCATTTATCGACGGCTATCGTGTCGGAGGCAAGACAGGAACCGCCCAGAAGGTCATTAACGGCCGCTACTCCACTACCGAGCATATTGTTTCTTTTATCGGGTTTGCGCCGGCTGACGATCCGGAGATCGTCGTGTACGCTGCTGTGGACAATCCGAAGGGCATTCAGTTCGGGGGCGTCGTCGCGGCACCTATTGTTCAGAATATTCTGGAGGATTCGCTGCACTACCTAAAGGTGCCCAAGCGTAGTGATCAGCTGGCAAGGGAATACAAATACGGCGAAACTCCGGTAGTTACCGTGCCAAATCTGGTAGGAGCCACCATTCAGGATCTGTATGAGGATCTGAATATGAATTTCAACCTGGCCAAGTCAGGCACAGGCAACGTCGTCATCAACCAGGCTCCCAAAGCGGGCAGCCGGGTGGAGCGAGGTTCAACCATTCGAATATATATGGGGAATGCATCCGGCGAAGAGGAGCATAGTCATTAGGGACTCTCTTTTTCATGGATTTAGAATGGCGGAACCAGAGTCACCGCGTATAGGGGGATGACGATGAAGCTGAAAGAGCTGATGGATGTGCTTGCGGCGGCGGCGATTGCCGGTGATGGGGATACGGAAATTACAGGCCTGTCCTGTGATTCGCGGCAGGTGAAAGCGGGAGATCTATTTATCTGTCTGCCGGGCTACGAGAAGGACGGTCACGATTATGCCGCGGAAGCGGTGGAGCGGGGCGCTGTCGCCCTGCTGGTAAACCGGCAGCTGGATATACCGGTTACGCAGGTTGTCGTCAAGGACTGCCGATTTGCTCTGGCCGCGCTGGCAGATGCTTTCTACCAGCAGCCAAGCCACGGAATGACCCTGATCGGAGTCACCGGTACGAACGGAAAGACGACCACGACCTGTCTCATTCATCAGATTATGATTGATCACGGCGTCGAGACCGGAATGATCGGTACGCTTCGAATGTCTTTTGGCGGAGTCTCATACCCGGTATCCCGGACGACACCGGGTGCTCTGGAGCTGCAGCGCTCCTTGAGTGAAATGGCGCAGAGCGGCGTCCAGCTCTGTGTGATGGAGGTATCCTCGCACGCATTGGAGCAGGGCCGGGTCAAAGGAACTGATTTTCGCACCGCGGTATTCACGAACCTGACGCAGGATCATCTCGATTATCATGCTTCTCTGGAGCAATACCGAGCGGCGAAGGGATTGTTTTTCTCCCGGCTGGGCAATGCTTTTTCCAAGGACCCGAAACGGCGCAAGTATGCGGTGATGAATGTCGATGATCCATCGTCGGAGGTGTATGCCAAGCTGACGTCAGCAGAGGTCATCACGTATGGCATTGATCGGGAAGCTGATGTTCGCGCCGTTAATATTTCCGTGAGCGCTCAAGGCACCTTTTTCCGCGCCGAGACGTTTCGCGGTCAGGTGGATGTCCAGCTGAAGATGGTCGGCCGATTCAATGTGTATAATGCACTGGCTGCCATTGCGGCTGCCTTGCTGGAAGGAGTGCCGCTTGAGAGCATCGCGGCCAGTCTTATGAAGATGCAAGGCGTTGAAGGCCGGGTGGAGCCGGTGACGGAGGGGCAGCCATTCGCGGTTATTGTGGACTATGCGCATACCCCGGATGGCCTGGACAATGTGCTAAGAACGATGAAGGAAATTGCGCAGCAGCGGATTCTGACCGTATTCGGCTGCGGCGGCGACCGGGATCGCAGCAAGCGTCCTGTTATGGGACGGATTGCCGCTCAGTGGAGCGACCAGATCATTATCACATCGGATAATCCAAGGTCGGAGAATCCCGCACAGATCCTTCAAGATATCGAAGCCGGCCTGAAAGCAGAAGGCATTCCGCAGGAAAGGTATGAGCTGATTGAGGATCGGCGGGACGCGATTAAAAAGGCTATTGAAATGGCAAGCCCGGGAGATGTAGTATTGATTGCGGGGAAAGGCCATGAAACCTACCAACTGATACGGAATCAAGTCCTGGACTTTGATGACCGTATCGTTGCAAAAGAAGCGATAAGGGGCAGACAATTGTGATCCATACCAATCTGAAACACATCGCAGCCATGTGCGGCGGTGTGCTTATACACAGTGAGAATCATTCCATCAGCATTCAAGGGGTGTCTACCGATTCCCGGACCCTGCCGCAGGGCTGTCTGTACGTGCCGCTGGCCGGGGAACGGTTTGACGGCCATGATTATGCAGAGGCGGCATTGCAGCAGGGAGCCTCGGCGGTGCTGTGGCAGACAAACCACGGCACCCCGCCCGAAGGGCCGGTAGTTCTAGTGGAGGACACGCTTTTGGCGCTGCAGTCTCTGGCGGCTGCATACCTAAGAGAGACCGGCGTTAAGGTCGTGGGCATTACAGGCAGTAACGGGAAAACGACCGTTAAGGATATGGTAACCTCCTTGCTCGGGACCCGTTATAACGTGCACAAAACGCAAGGCAATTTCAACAATCAGATCGGACTTCCGCTGACTGTACTGGGGATGCCGGCGGATACAGAGATTGTCGTTCTGGAAATGGGCATGAGCGGGCGGCATGAAATTGAGCTGCTCTCGAAGCTTGCCCGCCCGGATGTGGCGGTCATTACGAATATCGGGGAGTCCCATTTGCTGCAGCTTGGCTCTAGAAAAGAGATTGCCCGCGCCAAGGCAGAAATATTAAGCGGCCTTCAAGAAGGCGGCCTCCTTGTTTTTCACGGGGATGAGCCTTTACTGCATGAAGTGCTTGCTGAGCCTGAAACCCGGCAGCCAGAGCAATATTCGGTCTTTAAGTTTGGGACAGAGCCAAGCAATGATAATTCACCTGCTGGCCTGATGTTCCATGAGAAGGGGGTAATATTCACCTCCACCTTGTATGAAGGCGAAAGCTTCAGTCTTCCGCTGCTAGGCAAGCACAATGTCATTAATGCGCTGGCTGCCATGGCAGTAGCGTCTCATTTTGGCGTCAGCAGAGAGGATATGCGTGAAGGCTTTGCTTCCCTCAAGCTGACAAGCATGCGCATTGAAGCCATTCAAACCACACACGGGGTAACCGTGCTGAATGATGCTTACAATGCCAGTCCGCTGTCTGTCAAGGCAGCACTGGATGTATTGGCAGGCATGAATGGCTATAGACGGCGGATTGCCGTGCTCGGGGACATGCTGGAGCTGGGGGATCAGGAGCAGGAGTACCATGCAGAGATCGGACATTATATCGCGGTAGAGCATATCGATCATCTTTATACATACGGACCGCTTGCCCTGCACATCGCGGAAGCGGCCCAAACCCGGTTATCCCAAGCACAGATCAGCGCCTTTACGGATAAAGCGGCTCTGATTGAAGCGCTCGCGGAGTCTGTAGGCTCACAGGATATTGTGCTGGTCAAGGCCTCCCGGGGCATGAAGCTCGAAGAAGTCGTGGATGCGCTCAAGCAGCTTCCGCAGAACGAAAATGATGTGAGGGGGTGATACGGTGGACTTTCAACTCTTATTGCTGACAATGGGTGTATCCTTCATACTCGCTGTTATTTCCGCTCCGCTGCTGATTCCGCTGCTTCGTCGCATGAAGTTCGGTCAGCAGGTTCGGGATGATGGTCCTCAAAGCCATTTGAAAAAAGCCGGTACGCCTACGATGGGCGGTGTGGTGATTCTGCTGGCGTTCACTCTGACCTTTCTGAAATTCGCCCCTGTGGATAACAGCTTCTACGTGCTGCTGGTCGGCACGCTGGGCTTTGGCCTTATCGGGTTTCTGGATGACTATATCAAGATCGTTTTCAAACGCTCCCTGGGCCTGACTGCACGCCAGAAGCTGTTCGGACAGCTTCTGTTCGCAGGAATCATGTGCTGGCTGCTGTTGAATAACGGTCATAGCACGGCGATTGAGGTACCGGGGACGGCGTGGTCGTTTGATTTCGGACCCTGGTTCTATTATCCCTTCATCGTGCTGATGATGCTGGCGATCAGCAATGCGGTCAATTTCACGGATGGACTGGATGGTCTGCTTTCCGGCGTGAGTGCGATCGCCTTCGGGGCTTACGCTTTGGTGGCAATACAATCTACATCGTTTGCCGCCGCGTTCTGTGCCGCAGCCATGATCGGTGCGGTGCTCGGATTTCTCGTGTTCAATGCCCATCCCGCCAAGGTATTTATGGGCGACACAGGCTCGCTGGGCATTGGCGGCGCTATCGGCTCCATTGCTATCGTGACCAAAAGCGAGCTGTTATTTCTCATTATCGGCGGTGTGTTCGTCATTGAAATGCTCTCGGTCGTTATTCAGGTAATCTCCTTCAAGACCCGCGGTAAGCGTGTCTTCAAGATGAGCCCGATCCATCACCATTACGAGCTGTCCGGCTGGTCGGAGTGGCGCGTTGTGATCACCTTCTGGGCTGTCGGCATTGTATTAGCAGGCATCGGACTTTATATTAACGAGGGGTTGTAGAGATGAAACATCCGGAAGAGTACCGCGGTAAGGAAGTCATCGTGTTAGGGCTTGCCAAAAGCGGGCTGCAGGTGGCCAAGGTGCTGCACGCCGCAGGTGCAGCCGTAACGGTGAATGATCAGAAGCCGCGGGAGGAATGCCCGGAAGCCGCAGAGCTGGAAGCCGCCGGCATCAAGGTTATCTGTGGCGGACACCCCGACAATCTGGTGCATCCCGGTGTGGAGCTGCTGGTCAAGAATCCCGGTATCCCCTATCGCGCCGCACCGATCGTGAAGGCGGGCGAGCTGGGGATTCCGGTCGTGACTGAGGTAGAGGTGGCCCAGCATTTATGCCGGGCACCGATGATCGGGATTACCGGCTCCAATGGCAAGACAACGACGACCACCTGGGTGGGCAAGCTTCTTGCCGCAGCCGGGATGAAGCCGATTGTAGCCGGTAATATTGGCACGCCGCTCTGTGAAGCGGCGCAAGCGGCGCAAGAAGATCACTGGATGGTGGTAGAGCTTAGCAGCTTCCAGCTCAAGGGGACAGAAGACTTTCATCCCCGTGTCGCTTGCCTGCTGAATATTACTGAAACCCATCTGGATTACCATGGGGATCTGGACGATTACATTGCCTCCAAATCCAAGCTGTTCGCCAATCAAACTCCGGACGATACCGCAGTCCTGAATTGGGATGATCCGGTATGCCGGAGTCTTGTGCCTTATATCCAAAGTACAATTCTGCCGTTCTCGATGCAGGAGCAGCTTCAAACGGGTGTGTACGTCATGCCTCCGTATCTTCCAGAGCTTGAGGACAAGCAGGAACGCCGTATTGTCTATACGGATGAGCAGGGCATCACTCATGACATTCTTCCTGTCCATCAAATCGGCCTGCCCGGCCGGTTTAATGTGGAGAATGCGCTGGCAGCGGCTGCAATTGCAATCGCAACCGGTGTGCCTGTATCCATGCTTGCCGGCCCGCTGACAGACTTTAAAGGGGTAGAGCATCGACTGGAATTTGTAAAAGAGCATCATGGCGTAGCCTACTACAATAATTCCAAGGCCACCAATGCCAAGGCCACCTCCATGGCCTTAACCTCCTTTGAGCAGCCAATCGTGCTGATTGCCGGCGGTCTGGACCGGGGATCAGATTATCTGGAGCTTGTCCCGTTCTTTGAAGGGGGTGTCAAGGCAGCCGTGCTGCTTGGCGAGACCAAAGAGAAGCTGGCCCATGCCGCAGAGCAGGCCGGACTAAAGGACATTGTCCTGGTGAATAATGGAGAGGATGCCGCCGCAGTGCTGGCGTCAGCGGTGAAACAGGCAGCCGAGCTGGCAGAGCCGGGAGATGTTGTTCTTTTGTCGCCGGCTTGTGCGAGCTGGGACATGTTTAACTCCTTCGAGACACGCGGACGCATTTTTAAAGAGGCGGTGCATAATCTGTAAGTAGGGGGGTGTGGATAAGCCCCTACTTACCCTGCTAAAGGTGGCCTCTTTCATGAACAAAAAGCTCCCGGCGCCAGATTTATGGCTCCTGATCAGTATTCTAGCCCTGCTGACCATCGGAATGGTCATGGTGTATAGTGCAGGCTCTGTCCTGGCTTTTCATGATTACGGGGATTCCTTTTATTTCGTGAAACGGCAGCTATTGTTCGCTGTGCTGGGCCTGGGTGCCATGTATGTAACTGCCCATACCGATTTTAAGGTGTGGAAAAAGTACGCGAAGCTCGGCCTGCTCCTCTGCTTCGTGATGCTGGTCATCGTACTGATTCCAGGGGTCGGTGTTGTCCGCGGCGGCGCGCGCAGCTGGCTCGGGATCAGCTCCTTCGGCATTCAGCCCTCGGAGTTTATGAAGCTCGGCATGATTTTGTTTCTGTCCAAATGGCTCTCGCGGGACGATTATCAGATCAGCTCCTTTACCAAGGGGCTGCTGCCGCCGCTCGGCTTGATCGGTCTGGCCTTTGGCCTTATTATGCTGCAGCCGGATCTGGGTACAGGCGCTGTGATGCTGGCCGCCGCGCTGATGATTGTATTTGCGGCAGGTGCCCAGATGAAGCATTTGGGCTTTCTCGCGCTTGGCGGCGCAGCGGGCTTCGTCGGCCTGATTCTGGCGGCGCCGTACCGCCTGAAGCGTATTACCGGCTTTCTCGATCCTTGGTCTGACCCCTTGGGAACGGGCTATCAGATTATTCAATCCCTGTATGCCATAGGCCCCGGCGGGCTCGGCGGGCTGGGACTGGGGATGAGCCGGCAGAAGTACAGCTATGTTCCTGAGCCCCAGACCGACTTTATTTTTGCTATTCTGGCCGAAGAGCTGGGATTTATCGGCGGGGTCATCGTCCTTCTGCTCTTTATGATTCTGATCTGGAGAGGCATGCGGACGGCGATGACCGTCAATAACAGCTTTGGTAGCCTGCTGGCTGCAGGGATCATCGGCATGGTTGCGATCCAGGTCATCATTAACATCGGCGTCGTCATCGGGCTGATGCCGGTTACCGGTATTACGCTGCCGCTGATCAGCTACGGAGGAAGCTCTCTGACGCTGATGCTGACTGCGCTCGGTATTTTATTAAATATTTCCCGTTATGCGAGGTGAACGGAATGCGTGTTGTATTAACCGGCGGCGGAACAGGGGGGCATATTTACCCCGCCGTGGCCATTGCCAGACAATGTGAGGCGGAAAGCGCAAACAACGCTTTTTTATATATCGGCAGTGAAAAAGGACTGGAAGCCAGACTCGTCCCGCAGGAGGGACTTCCCTTTGAAAGCATTGATATTACAGGCTTTCGGAGAAAGCTGTCTATGGATAATGTCAAAACGATTATGCGTTTTTTTAAAGGAGTAACCCGGAGCAAGAAGCTGCTGACTGAATTCAAGCCCGATGTCGTCATCGGTACCGGCGGGTATGTATGCGGACCGGTCGTTTATGCGGCAGCGAAGCTCGGTATACCGACGATGATTCATGAACAGAATGCCATTCCAGGACTGACCAACCAGTTCCTCAGCCGATATGCTGATACCGTGGCCGTCAGCTTCAAGGGCTCTGAAGGAGCGTTCCGAAAAGGAAAGCGCGTCGTGTATACCGGCAACCCCCGGGCAACCAGTGTGCAATCGGCGAATCGGGAACGCGGCTTCGCGTCTCTCGGGATTCCGATGAACAGCAAGGTCGTTCTGATTACCGGAGGCAGCCGGGGAGCCAATGTGATCAACCAGGCGATGATTGGCATGGCCAGCAGGCTGGAGCAGCTTGAGGATGTTCATTTTGTGTACGTCACCGGAGACATTTATTTCGAAAAAACCCGCGAAGCCGTCCTGCAGATGCTGGGGACGATGCCAAACCGGCTGCATATTGTTCCTTATATCAACAACATGCCTGAGGTGCTGGCCGCAGCGTCGCTGATTGTTAACCGCGCCGGAGCTTCCTTTCTCGCGGAAATCACTTCACTGGGCATTCCGTCCATTCTCATTCCATCGCCCAATGTGACGAACAATCATCAGGAAGCCAATGCCAGGGAGCTGGAGGAGGCGGGGGCGTGCCGGATGATTTTGGAGAAGGAGCTTACTGAGGAACGGCTGTGGAAAGACATTACCGATATTGTTCAGGACCCGGCCCTTCAGGCCTCCATGTCCAGAGAGTCCAAACGTCTTGGAAAACCGGATTCAGCGGCGGTAATCCTGAAAGAAATACATCGATTAACGACGAGAATGTAAAACGGCTGGGCGGCTGTCACACACCTGTAGAGCCTTACATAAGATACTCTATAAATCGTGACAATCATCCAACAGCGGCCGGTATGACCCGAACACGGCCCTCTCTACTTCGGCAGGGAAACGGCTTTTTCGGTTTGATCAAGGAGGAAATCAGCATGCAGCAGCAATTAAAATCATTATTATCTACAAAACATGTCGGAGCGGTCCTCTGGAACGAGCCTTTGTCCAAGTATACGACCTGGAAGATCGGCGGACCTGCTGATGCTCTCATTATTCCGGAAACCAAGGAGCAGCTCTCCGAGCTGCTGCAGGCTCTGCACGAGGCCCGGATTCCATGGACTCAGCTGGGCCGAGGCTCTAACATGCTCGTGTCCGACAAGGGCATCCGCGGTGCGGTGATCAAGCTGGGGGAAGGGTTTGACGAGGTATCCTTTGATGGAGAGATCGTTACCGCCGGCGGAGGCCTGTCGTTCGTCAAGCTGAGTGTGCTGGCCGGGAAGGAAAGCTTGACCGGACTGGAATTCGCCGGAGGCATTCCGGGGTCGGTCGGAGGGGCCGTATACATGAATGCCGGCGCTCACGGATCTGATGTGTCACGTATATTCAAGTCCGCTGACATTGTGCTGGAAACTGGGGAATTGGTTACGTACGCTGCAAAGGATATGGAGTTCAGTTATCGCCACTCTATCCTGCATCAGCGTAAAGGTATCGTCGCCCGCGCGGAATTTCAACTGTGCCGGGGAGACAGGAAGGAGATTTCCGCAGCGATGGCCTCTTACAAGGACCGGCGCCGGCGTACACAGCCCCTGCAGTCTGCAACCGCCGGCAGCGTGTTCCGTAACCCGCCGGGGGATCATGCAGCCCGACTGATTGAGGCGGCCGGCTTGAAGGGACACCGGATCGGCGGTGCGGAAATATCCAGGCAGCATGCCAATTTCATCGAGAATACCGGCCAAGCGACAGCAGAGGACGTGCTCGCCCTTATGAAGATGGTTCAGGACACCATATCCGAGAACAACGGAGTCACCTTGGTTCCCGAAGTCTACGTCATGGGGGAGCGGTAAACTCGGAGGTGATACATTGGACAAATTGGTGATTGAGGGCGGAAGTCCTCTATCAGGAACTATACGTATCCATGGAGCAAAAAATGCCGCTTTACCGATACTCGCAGCCTGCCTTCTTGCAGAAGGACAGTTTAAGCTGAGCAATGTCCCGCATCTGCTGGACATCGAGGTCATGCTCAACATTCTCGGCCGTCTGGGGTCCAAGTGCAAGCATGAGCTGGAAAGTGTCACTGTGGATACAGCATCCGCCAATTCGTTTCATGTGCCGGAAGATTTAATGAAGCAGATGAGATCCTCCATCTTCTTGATGGGTCCTCTGCTGGCAAGGTTCGGAGAAGTAACGATCTACCAGCCCGGCGGCTGTGCCATCGGAGAACGCAAAATCGATCTTCATCTCCGGGGGCTGCAGGCGCTCGGAGCAGAGATTGACGAAAGCGACCAGAAGATTCATTGCAAGGCATCCCGGCTTGTCGGCGCAGACATTCATCTGGATTTCGCCAGTGTCGGCGCGACGGAGAACATCATGATGGCTGCCGCCACGGCGTCGGGAACGACCGTGCTGAGCAATGCGGCCCGCGAGCCGGAGATTCAGGATCTGCAAAATTTCCTGAACAGCATGGGTGCAAATATTATCGGCGCAGGAACCGATACGATCACGATTCACGGCGTCGAGAAGCTGCAGCCGTGTCAGTACGAAATCATTCCCGACCGCATCGTTGCAGGGACGGTGATGATCGCTGCGGCCGCCACCCGGGGCCAGGTTACCCTGACTCACTGCAATCCTTCACACCTGAGCTCATTGATTCATGTGCTCAAGCGCGCAGGTGTTCAAACCAGCATCTGCAATGATATAATGACCGTAAGCTGTATGGCCCGGCCCAAAGCGGTGGAGCGGATCGTAACCTCTCCGTATCCCTCTTTTCCAACCGATCTGCAGTCTCAGGTCATGGTGCTTCTTTCCTTGGCTGATGGCTTTAGCATCATGAAGGAAACGGTGTTCGAAGGAAGGTTCAAGCATGTAGAGGAGCTGTGCCGCATGGGAGCGGACATCACGACCGACCTGAACTGTGCTTTCATTCGGGGGGTACAGCGAATCTACGGTGCGACTGTAGAAGCCACTGATCTTCGTGCAGGAGCTGCCCTCGTTATTGCAGGGCTGGCGGCTCAAGGCACTACCATTGTGGAGCAGGTGCATCATATTGACCGGGGATATGACAGGATCGAGAAGATGTTTCAAGGGCTGGGAGCCAGAATGATGCGGCACTCACCCGTGACCAAGCCGCTGGATTTAGCAAATTGATCAGCTCGGTCATTCTCTTCGCAGGAACAAAGGGAATGACCGGGTCTTTTACAGGGAGAGAGGATATGCAGAACAACCACATTCCTGCGCTGAAAGAGGCTAGGCCCAAAGCACCCAAGGCTGCGAAAAAAATCATTCTTGTCCTGATGCTTCTGTTTGCTGCGCTGTTGGCCGTGCTTTTTTTTCGGTCTCCGCTGAGCAAGGTTTCGGATATATCCATTCAAGGAAATACCTTTCAGCCGGACAAGCTGCTCTTGGAGCAGGCGGGGCTGAAAGAAGGAATCCAGTTCTTCGGAGTAGATTCAGACCAGGTTCAGCAGGCCCTGGAAGCGGACGGAACCATTCAGGCTGCGAAGGTGGACAAGCGGTTTCCGGGTGTCATCGAGATTACGGTCGCCGAGCACCCGACGGTCGCGTTTGAAATTGCAGAGGATGGGGCGCTCCAGGCTATTTTGGCGACCGGGACATCGGTTCCGGTATCGGCCAGCGGGATCGCAGTCGAAAAGCCGATCCTAACCCATTGGGATCCAGAGGATCCCTTGAAGGCTCAGCTCAGTGAGGTGCTGGCGAAGATCCCGAACAGCCTGACCGCTGATATTTCCGAAATCACCCCGTCCCCGACGCCTTCGTTCCCCGACCGGATCAAGCTGTATACCCGCTCTAAATTCGAAGTGATTACAGCCGTTTCATTGCTGGGAAACAAGGTGGAATATTTGAATCAGGTCATCGAAATGCAGCAGCCTGGCTACATCACCATGCTGGAGGCGGATTCGTACGAGCCGTTTCAGCCTGAAGGCGAGCAGGACGAGGCCGCAGAGCCCACTACTCAGGAGTAGCAAAGAGTGGTACAATCATAGACAGCGCATGCCGTTTTCCCTTTTTTTTCTCTGACTTTTCGGCCCTGCTCTAGCAGATGTTGGCATTAAAAAAATTGTAGAAAAAAGAGGGATAGCACTGAGCGTGTGGAATAAGTAGAGAAGTGTTATTATGAAATAGTATTTATTTAATGATGAATTTATGAAACCAGATGAAAAACAGGAGGTGCCAGGGGCTTGAGCAACAATGACATCATTGTTAGTTTGGACATCGGTACATCCAAAGTTCGTGCTATTATTGGGGAAATTAATAATGGAACCTTTAATATTATTGGAGTTGGATCTGCCGACTCGGAGGGAATTCGAAAAGGTGCAATTGTAGATATCGATCAGACCGTACACTCGATCCGCGAAGCTGTGGATCATGCGGAGCGTATGGTCGGCATTCAAATATCCGAAGTGTACGTCGGCATTTCCGGGAATCATATCGGGCTTCAATCGAGTCACGGCGTCGTGGCGGTATCGAACGAGGATCGCGAGATTGGAGAAGAGGATATCGACCGGGTGCTGAAGGCAGCCGAGGTGGTTGCTCTTCCTCCGGATCGTGAAATTATCGATGTGGTAGCAAAGCAGTTTGTAGTTGACGGCTTAGAAGGTATTTCAGATCCCCGCGGAATGATCGGCGTCCGGCTAGAGGTGGAAGCTATCATTATTACGGGTGCCAAGACGGCCATACATAATCTTTTGCGTTGTGTGGAGAAATCCGACCTGAAGGTCAAGGACCTCGTTCTGGTTCCCCTGGGATCAGGCCAGCTGGCGCTGTCGAAGGATGAGAAGACCATGGGCTCCGTGCTTGTTGATGTCGGCGCAGGCTCTACCAGTATTGCAGTGTTTGAAGGCGGCAGTATTGCAGCCACCTCCACGCTTCCCATTGGCGGCGATTTCGTAACGAATGACATTGCTTACGGTCTGCGTACCTTGACCGACCAAGCGGAGAAGGTCAAGCTGAAATACGGCTGTGCGTGGCTCGAGAGCGCCGCTTCAGACGTAACCTTTAAGGTAACCCGGATCGGCAGCAATGTGGACAAGGAGTTTACCCAGGAGGATTTGGCAGCCATTGTGGAGCCGCGGGTTCAGGAAATTTTCCAGATGATCCGTCAGGAAGTAAAGCGCCTGGGTTACAATGAGCTTCCCGGAGGTTATATACTTACGGGTGGTACTATGTCTATGCCTGGTGTGCTGCAGGTGGCACAGAACGAACTGGCTGCGTCCGTCCGTATATCCTCACCGGATTATATCGGCGTTCGCGATCCAGGATACTGCAGTGGTGTCGGCATCCTTCACAGCGCAATCCGCAGCATGCGGGTGCGCACTACAGGAGGCAGCACCTCCGCAGGAAACAGCAACAGCAAAAAACCGGTGAACCGCGCCAAGCAAAATCCTGCCGCAGCAGCTCAGGAAGAAAGCAGCCAGAAGCCGGGATTTATTGAACGAATAAAAAATATGTTCAGCGAATTTATTTAGCGGGTTCATTTGGCAGTGGACGTGCCATCCACGCACATTGAGGGGGAGATGGAATAGATGTTGGAATTTGATTTCGAAATGGAAAGCCTGGCCCAGATCAAGGTCATCGGGGTAGGCGGCGGCGGCAGCAATGCTGTGAACCGCATGATTGAGAACGGCGTACAGGGCGTCGAATTTATTACCGTAAATACAGACGCTCAAGCCCTTCACCTTGCAAAATCCGAACATAAACTGCAGATCGGGGACAAGCTTACACGCGGCTTGGGCGCCGGCGCGAATCCGGATGTCGGCAAGAAGGCGGCAGAAGAATCCCGCGATCTGATTATGAACACGCTCAAGGGCGCAGATATGGTGTTTGTTACAGCGGGCATGGGCGGCGGAACCGGTACCGGCGCAGCCCCGGTGATTGCTGAAATCGCCAAAGAGTGCGGAGCATTGACGGTGGGTGTAGTCACTCGCCCGTTTACCTTTGAAGGCCGCAAGCGTTCCTCCCATGCGGAGGTAGGCATCGAGTCTCTCAAGGAAAAGGTAGACACCCTGATTGTCATTCCGAACGACCGGCTATTGGAAATTGTCGATAAAAAGACGCCGATGCTGGAAGCATTCCGGGAAGCCGATAACGTGCTTCGCCAGGCGGTACAAGGCATTTCCGACCTGATCGCGGTTCCGGGATTGATCAACCTTGACTTTGCTGACGTCAAGACCATTATGACAGAGCGCGGCTCTGCATTGATGGGCATTGGAATGGCAACAGGTGAGAATCGGGCAGCAGAGGCAGCACGTAAAGCCATTATGAGCCCGCTCCTGGAAACCTCGATTGAAGGAGCCAGAGGCGTAATCATGAATATTACCGGAGGATCCAATCTATCCCTGTATGAGGTCAATGAAGCGGCCGAGATCGTAACCTCAGCCTCCGACCCGGAGGTCAATATGATCTTCGGTGCCATCATTGATGAGAATATGAAGGAAGAAATCAAGGTGACCGTTATTGCCACTGGCTTTGAAACGAAGCCTGCGACTCCGCCTCAAATGCGCCGTCCGGCTCCTCAAAGTGAGCAGCAGTCCCAGTCCTCAGACAAAGGGAATGTGAATCTCCGGCCTTTTGGCAATCAGGTAAGCAATGATCAGCTGGATATTCCAACCTTCCTTCGGAATCGATCCCGTAACAACGACTAATACAGGAACGCAGAGATCTATGCGCTGCGGAACCCTGCTGGATAGAATAAAGACCGGCCCTCGGGCCGGTTTTTTTTTCTGTCACACCCTTCATTCGACAAAAAAAGTCGGAACACAGCCCCCATGTTTAGACAGACTTTGAAGAGACATCTTCTTTATACTGTTCATATCTCCCATACCCCATCCTTGATGACCGAAAATTCCGGCTAAGCGGGTGAAGGCCCCAAATGGTGTATATTGACCTGATCTTTCTAGTGAACCTGATTATTGATGGATTGCTGCTAGCTTTGACTGCCTGGATGCGCAAAATCAAGCCCAAGCGCTGGCGACTGCTGCTGTCGGCATTCACGGGCGCCATGTATGTTCTGATGATGTTTCTGCCGCCGTTCAGCTTTTTGTTTACCTTTGTGATCAAGTTCGTGCTCTCTCTGGCCATGCTATGGATCGCTTTCGGCTTCGTCAGCCTGCAAAGCTACCTGCGCAATCTGGGCACGTTCTATATGGTCAACTTCGCTGCTGCGGGCGGAATCGTGGGCTTTCATTATTTGCTGCAGAGCTCGGGTGAATTGTTCAGCGGAATATGGTATACGGCCTCGGGAGGGCTTACCTTTGAGTTAAAAATCAGCTTTTGGTTTATTGCGATCGGTTTTTTTGCGGCGATTACCTTGTTTCGTGCGGTTCAGACAAGCAGGCGCCAGGTGGAGCAGCGGGAAACGCTGCTAGGAGAGGTTACCGTAGTCATGGGGGACGTTACGGTGTCCTGCACGGGGCTGCTGGATACAGGCAATCAGTTGAGTGATCCGCTTACCCGTATGCCCGTCATGGTCATGGAGGCTTCGCTGTGGGAAGAAAGCATACCGTCCTCCTGGAGAGCGAGGCTGTCTGAACCGGACAAACTTATCCTGGAGCTGGGCGAGGCTGCAGGGGAGCTGCAGGACCGCCTCCGGCTGGTTCCTTATCGCGGAATTAACCGCGGAGCGGCCTTTATGCTGGCGATGAAGCCGGACCGCGCCCGGATTGTAATGAACGGCGAAGTGCATGAAAGCGCGAGACTGCTGATCGGGCTTGATGGCGGAGCCTTATCCAGTGACGGCGCGTACCGGGCGATTATTCACCCGGAGCTGGCATCCAGCCCGGTGGAGGAAATCCGGAGCGAGAAGCCCAAGAGCGCGACTTCTAGCGCCATGTAAAAAGAAAACGGAGAAATGCCAGGTTTACGCTTACGAAGTCAGCATTTCTTCTTCGAAGAAATGCCAGGTTTACGCTTACGAAGTTAGCATTTCTTCTTCGAAGAAATGCCAGGTTTACGCTTACGAAGTTAGCATTTCTTCTTCGAAGAAATGCCAGGTTTATGCTTACGAAGTTAGCATTTCTTCTTCGAAGAAATGCCAGGTTTACGCTTACGAAGTTAGCATTTCTTCTTCGAAGAAATGCTTTTAGGAGGACAAAAAAATGCCCGTCAAATGGAGATTAGCGCTGCAGCTGCAGTATTACCGTGTTCTGTTCTTGCTCGGCCTCAAAAGCCAGGAGGTCTACTACATTGGAGGCAGTGAGGCCCTGCCGCCCCCTTTGACCCGGGAGGAAGAGGAATACCTCCTCAAGAAGCTGCCCACCGGGGACGCCGCCATCCGGGCGATGCTGATCGAACGCAACCTCCGGCTGGTCGTGTACATCGCGCGTAAATTCGAGAACACCGGCATTAACATTGAGGATCTGGTGTCAATCGGAGCGATCGGCTTGATCAAGGCGGTGAATACGTTCGATCCGGAGAAGAAGATCAAGCTGGCGACCTATGCCTCACGCTGTATTGAGAACGAGATCCTGATGTATCTCAGACGCAATAACAAAACGCGAAGCGAGGTATCTTTTGACGAGCCGCTGAACATCGACTGGGACGGCAATGAGCTGCTTCTCTCTGATGTGCTCGGCACGGAGAATGATACCATTTACCGCAACATTGAGGAGCAGGTAGACCGCAAGCTGCTGCAGAAGGCGCTGGATAAGCTGAGCGACCGGGAACGGCTTATTATGGAGCTGCGCTTTGGCCTGCAGGATGGAGAAGAGAAGACGCAGAAGGACGTCGCGGATCTGCTCGGCATTTCCCAGTCATACATATCTCGATTGGAGAAAAGGATCATTAAGCGGCTGCGTAAGGAATTCAACAAGATGGTTTAGATGGAAAAGGAAAGGAATAAAATGAGCCCCTCAGGAGATAATGTACAGTAATGTTTCTCCTTGGGAGGTTTAGTCAGCATGACTCGAAACAAAGTTGAGATTTGCGGTGTGGATACGGCCAAACTGCCGGTTCTGACCAATGCAGAAATGAGGCATCTGTTCCACGAGCTTCAGCAGAATCATGACCGGTCAGCCAGAGAGAAATTAGTGAATGGCAACCTGCGGCTCGTGCTCAGTGTCATTCAGCGCTTTAACAATCGCGGTGAATTTGTCGATGATCTGTTCCAGGTAGGCTGTATCGGCCTGATGAAAGCCATTGATAATTTCGATCTTTCCCAAAATGTCAAGTTTTCAACGTATGCCGTCCCGATGATCATTGGCGAAATCCGGCGCTACCTGAGGGACAATAATCCGATCCGCGTCTCCCGTTCACTGCGCGACATTGCGTATAAGGCGCTGCAGATTCGGGATCAGCTGACGAATGTGAATTCACGGGAACCGACGATTTTTGAAATCTCGGAGGCGCTTAATGTTCCGAAGGAGGATGTGGTGTTCGCGCTGGACGCCATCCAGGACCCGGTTTCACTGTTCGAACCCATTTATCATGACGGCGGAGACCCCATCTACGTGATGGATCAGATCAGTGATGACAAGAATAAGGATATTACCTGGATTGAAGAGATTGCACTGCGCGAGGCGATGCACAAGCTGGGACAACGGGAGAAAATGATCCTGTCAATGCGCTTCTACGAAGGCAAAACCCAAATGGAGGTCGCCGACGAAATCGGCATTTCACAGGCCCAGGTGTCCCGTCTTGAAAAGTCCGCCATCAAGCAGATGCAAAAGCACGTTAAAACTTAATAGCCCATTTGACATGCAATAGGTCCTCTATAACAGCTGCGATCCCGGTAAACGGGATCGTTTTTTATGTCTGAAAGAAGCTTATTTCCTGCCCTGACGTCATATAGTGGTAGCAGTACGACAATACGAGAACCAGATGGTGGGGAAAAGGATATGAAGATTTCTGATTTTCAGACAAAGGACGTTATCAATATTGTGGATGGCAGGAGGCTTGGTCAGGTCAGCGATCTGGAGCTTGATTTAAGGCAGGGGCGCATTGACGCCATTGTCGTCCCCAGCTACGGTAAATTTATGGGGCTGTTTGGCGGGGGAAGCGACCTTATTATACCTTGGCGCAATATCGTCAAGATCGGGTCCGATGTCGTGCTGGTCAAGATGGAAGAAGTCCGCAAGACCGTGGAAGAGCCGAGTGCAGAGAACTATCTGGAGACACCGGAGACACAGCGCCGGGATCGAAAAATGTATTGAGAGCTGAGCTGCGATGTAGCGCAGCTCATTTTCTGGTACACTGATGTTGAGGTGAGTGGAGAAATGGATGCATTCAAACAGCAGGAGCCAAAGACGCCGCTGCACTTTACGCTTTCTTCCTGGGATCAAGAAGAAGGCGGCATAACTGCCGGCTTTACCGGCCGCAGGGGTGGTCTTGGAACGGCTCCGTACGATACATTGAATTTGGCGTTTCACGTCGGGGATGATCATGATACCGTCATCCATAACCGCCGTATGCTGGCAGAACACCTCGGCTTTACCCTGCAGGACTGGACCTGCGCCGAGCAGGTGCATGGACGCAGGATTGCCGTCATTGGGGAGAAGGATCGCGGAGCGGGCAGCACCGGCCGTCATACAGCCATTCAGGATAGTGATGGCCTGCTGACAGACGTTCCGGGGGTGCTGCTGACTTCTTTTTATGCCGACTGTGTGCCCTTGTATTTCCTGGACCCGGTACGCGGTGTTGTGGGTCTGGCTCATGCCGGCTGGAAAGGGACCGTATCCGGTATCGCTGAAGCCATGGTTGAGCGGATGAATGAGCATTACGGCAGCCGCTCGGCTGACATCCGGTGCGCCATCGGGCCCTCGATCGGGATGTGCTGCTACGAGGTGGATCAGGTGGTCATGGACCGGATTGCCGGGCTGCAGCTTTCGCGAGAGCGACAGGAACGCCCGAGGGAACCTTTTTTTGAGGAAAAAGGCGGCGGTAAGACGATGCTAAACTTGAAAGAAATAAACAGACACATTATGATAAAAGCAGGAATATTGGCGGATCATATCGAATGTACTACATGGTGCACGAGCTGCCGCAATGACTTGTTTTTCTCATACCGGAAGGACGGCGGCGTTACAGGACGTATGGCTAGCTGGATGGGAATCAGAAAGAGGTGAGCTTTCCCTTGGGTTTGAAAGAGCGCGTAGACCTGGTAGAGCAGCGGATCAGCGAGGCCTGCCGGCGAAGCGGAAGATCGCGGAATGAGGTGAAGGTGATCGCCGTGACGAAATATGTCTCGACAGCGATGACCGAAGAGGTGCTTCAAGAAGGCATCGTTCACATTGGCGAGAACCGCTGGCAGACTGCTGAGGAGAAATGGCGTGCTTTGGGAGAGCGGGGGATTTGGCATTTTATCGGTCATCTTCAGAGCAATAAGGTGAAGGATGTCATCGGCAAGTTTTCATATATTCATTCGCTGGACAGGCTTTCCCTGGCCAAGGAGCTCGACCGGCGGGCCGAGCAGCTGGACCTGACCGTATCCGCTTTGGTTCAGGTCAATATTTCAGGCGAGTCCACCAAATACGGACTGAAGCCGGAACAGGCCGCTGACTTTCTTAAAGCATTGAGCGGCATGAAGCATATTCAGGTTCAGGGTTTAATGACCATGGCTCCTTATGAATCGTCTGCAGAGGATACAAGACCGGTATTCCGCGGATTGAAACAGCTAAGAGACGAGTTGAACAGACAGGCGCTGACGCCGGAGCCAATGACGGAGCTTTCGATGGGAATGTCTAATGATTTCGAGGTCGCCATTGAAGAAGGAGCGACTTGGGTGCGTCTGGGCTCTATTTTAGTGGGAAAGTAGGAGGAATGCTTCATGGGTGTGATGAACCGGTTTATGAATTTCCTCGGCTTGCAGGAGGAAGAAGAGGTTGTGGAGCGTGAAGTGCTGGACGAGCCGGAGGAGCAGCCTCCGGTGGACAACCGTAGAAACCTTAAAGGCGGCAATGTGGTGAGTATACATTCTCAGAAAAATGTGAAGGTTGTATTAATCGAGCCCCGCTCCTATGAGGAGGCGCAGGAAATTGCAGATCAGCTGAAATCCTACCGCTCGGTCGTGGTCAATCTCCAGCGCGTACGGAATGATCAGGCCTTGAGAATCATAGATTTTCTAAGCGGAACGGTTTATGCTCTGGGAGGCGGGATTTCCAAGCTTGGTGGTAATATTTTTCTCTGCACCCCGGACACCGTAGAAATTCAGGGCTCCATCTCGGAAATTCTTGGTGAGGAGCACGAATATAACAGAATGAGGTGAGTGTTGCTTGACAGGTCTTGTAAGCTTGGTAGATGTGTTATTTCAATTTTATTTCTATATGATTCTGGTCTATGTTCTTATGTCATGGCTGCCGAACGTGAGGGAGAGCTTTATTGGTGAGCTGCTGGGCAAGCTGGTAGAGCCATACCTGGCGCCTTTCCGCAGATTTATTCCGCCGATTGGCGGAATGCTGGATATTTCTCCGATTGTGGCCCTGTTCGTCTTGCGGCTGGCCCAGAACGGTGTATACGCCATTATTGGCTATCTAAGCTAAACGTTATGAAGGTTAAGAAGGGACACGGGATAAGATGATGCAGCCAGATATATACAACCATTTTCACCGGGATGAGCGTGATTTCGTGGACAAGGCCTGGGAATGGGTAGAGCATGCCGGCCAATATCACGAGGTGAAGCTGACGGATTTTCTGGATCCGCGCCAGCGCTATATTTTGGAGACCCTGGCCCATCGCCATCCTGATGTCCATGTTTTTTTTGAGGGGGGGCATCCGGATGCGGAGAGAACGCGCGGCTGGGTGGCCCCGGATTACCGGGATCCTGCCGGAGAGGATTGGGGGCTGCAGGTGCTGTCTGTGACCTCAGGGGACCAGAAGTTTCTGGCGCTGGAGCATGGTGATTACATGGGCTCTATTCTGGGGCTTGGCATCAAGCGGTCCAAGATCGGAGATATTCATGTCTTGGAAGATGGCTGTCATGCTGTCGTAAGCGCTGATATTTCATCTTATCTGCACCTGAATTTAAGCCAGGTTCACCGGGTTCATGTGATGACAGAGATTCTGCCTGTGGAGAAGCTCCGCGTGAAGGAGACGAAGCTGCAGGAAATGGACCTGACAGTGGCGTCACTTCGGCTGGACGGCATTAGCAGTGACGTTCACCGCATGAGCCGCGCCAAGATTCTCGACCCCATCAAGGCAGGACGATGCCGGGTCAACTGGAAGGTGGAGGAAGACCCTTCTGCGATCCTTAGTGACGGCGACATGGTTTCGATCCAGGGATTGGGAAGGTTTAAGGTGCTTGAAACCGGTGGGCTGACGAAAAAAGGGCGATACCGCGTCAAGGTCGGCAAATATACTTGAGCCGTTTGAAGGAATTGCCGTTTTTTTGTCGAAAACCAAGAGCAAGCTCACATTTATAGGAGGTGGACATCATGTCATTAACGCCGCTGGATATACATAATAAGGAGTTTTCCCGCCGGCTCCGCGGTTATGACGAGGATGAGGTCAATGAGTTTCTGGACCAGGTCATTAAGGATTACGAGAGTGTGATCCGCGAGAACAAGGAAATGAAGAACCAGCTGATGGCTATGCAGGAGCGGCTGGATCATTTTATGAATATCGAAGAGACGCTGTCCAAGACGATCATTGTTGCTCAGGAAGCGGCCGATGAGGTCAAGATTAATGCTAAGAAGGAAGCGGAGCTCATCGTGAAGGAATCGGAGAAGAATGCCGACCGGATTATCAATGACGCCCTCGGGAAGTCACGGAAGATCGCGCTGGAGGTAGAGGAGCTCAAGAAGCAGGCGTCTATCTACCGTACACGCTTCCGCTCGTTGGTGGAGGCTCAGCTGGAGCTTCTGAAGCATGACGGGTGGGAATCGCTGGAGAAGCGTGAGCCAAGCCTGGAAACCCGGGAAGCTTACTAGGAATACGCCAGAGTTGACATTTGGATGTAAAGGGACTATAACTATTATCATAACTAGGAATGTATAGTGTGAATTCGTTGATGGGATAAGTACTTTGGGACATCTGATCTCCAGAGAGTTGGCCGCGCGCTGAAAGCCAATGTTCAGACCTTAAAGGAAGATCCTCCCGGAGAAGCTGTGCCGAAGCAGTGTAAGAGCTTGTGGGTAGGCAGCAGCCGTATGACCGAACGTTACATCGGTACCATGCCCTTGAGCATGGACTTAAGGTGCCGTTGTGCAGTCAATGCAGCTACGGAATTAGGGTGGTCACGCGAGCGAAAGGTTCTCGTCCCTTACAGGGGCGGGGGCCTCTTTTTGTGGATTTCTGCTGGAATACACATGGAAATTTAACCTGCACAAGGAAAGGAAGAACGACACGTATGAACAAAGTGGATGTGAAGGAAAGAGCGAGGAGCCGGGAGCTCCGGATTCTGGAGAAATGGAATAAGGAAGACATCTTCAAGAAATCCATCACGAACCGTGAAGGTAAGCCGCATTACGTCTTCTATGAAGGTCCTCCGACGGCCAACGGAGCCCCCCATATCGGGCATGTGCTGGGCCGGGTCATCAAGGATTTTGTCGGCCGCTATCAAACGATGAAGGGCTACAAGGTGATCCGCAAAGCGGGCTGGGATACGCATGGCCTGCCGGTGGAGCTAGGGGTTCAGAAGCAGCTGGGAATTTCCGGCAAGCATGAAATCGAGAATTACGGCGTCGAAGATTTCATTAAGAAATGTAAGGCAAGCGTGTTTGAATATGAGCATAAATGGCGGGAGCTGACCGAAGCGATCGGATACTGGACGGATCTCGACGATCCTTACATCACCCTGCAGAATGAATACATTGAGAGTGTATGGAACATCCTGGCTACCATTCATGACAAGGGCCTCTTGTACCGGGGACACCGGGTCAGCCCGTATTGTCCGGACTGCCAGACGACTCTAAGCTCTCACGAAGTCGCACAAGGATACGAGGATGTGAAGGACCTCAGCGCGACTGCGAAGTTCAAGCTTCAGGACAGCGGCGAATATGTGCTGGCCTGGACGACGACGCCTTGGACACTGCCTTCCCACGTTGCCCTGGCCGTGAACCCGGATATGGATTATGCCCGTGTCGAGCAGGAAGACGGTATTTACATCGTTGCGAAGAATTTGGTGGAAGCAGTGATGAAGGGCGATTACACGGTGCTCTCGACCGTGAAAGGGTCTGAGCTGGTGGGCAAGAGCTATACCCCTCCATTTACGTACGTCAAGCCGGAAAAAGGCAATATCATCGTAGGCGCCTCCTTCGTGACGGATGCAAGCGGAACCGGTATTGTGCATATGGCACCGGCGCATGGGGAGGATGATTACCGTACTTGTCGGGAGCATGGCATCAGCTTTGTTAACGTGGTCAATGCGCAGGGCCGTTACACCGAAGAGGTGACGGATTTCGCGGGCCGCTTCGTGAAGGACTGCGATCTTGACATTGTAAAAGCTCTGTCCGAGCAGGGCCTGCTCTACAGCAAGGAAAAGTACGAGCACAGCTATCCGTTCTGCTGGCGCTGTAAATCTCCGCTATTGTACTATGCGATGGAAAGCTGGTTTATCGAGACCACCGCAGTCAAGGATCAGCTGATTGAGAACAACAATTCAGTAACCTGGTACCCTGGTCATGTGCGTGACGGACGCTTTGGTAAATTTCTGGAGGATCTGGTGGACTGGAACATCAGCCGGAACCGTTACTGGGGAACTCCGCTGAATGTATGGGTTTGCCCGTCCGGCAAGCATCAGTTCGTTCCTCATAGTCTCTCCGAGCTTCGAGAGCATGCCGTTGGAGACGTGCCGGAGGATCTGGAGCTGCACAAGCCCTACGTGGATGCGGTCAAGGTAAAGTGTCCTCACTGTGAAGAAGTGATGGAGCGTACGTCAGAGGTTATTGATGTCTGGTTTGATTCCGGCTCCATGCCGTTTGCCCAATATCATTATCCGTTCAAGGAAGACAGCCTGTTCCAGAATCAGTACCCGGCAGACATGATCTGCGAAGGGATTGATCAGACTCGTGGCTGGTTCTACAGCCTGCTGGCGGTATCCACGCTGTTCACGGGCAAAGCCCCGTACAAGGCGGTGATGGCGACCGGGCATATCCTGGATGAGAACGGACAGAAAATGTCCAAATCCAAAGGAAATGTCATTGACCCATGGGAGATCATTGACGAATACGGTACGGACGCTTTCCGCTGGGCGCTGCTAGCCGACAGTGCACCTTGGAACAGCAAGCGGTTCTCCAGAGGCATCGTCGGTGAAGCCAAGTCCAAGGTCATTGATACACTGGTGAATACACATGCATTCCTGACCTTGTATGCAGGCATCGATGGATATAACCCGGCAGAGCATGAGTTCAAGGGCTCGGACCACAAGCTGGACCGATGGATTCTGTCCCGGTTGAACAGCCTGATCCAAACCGTGGATAAAGGCTTGGCGGTCAATGACTTCCTGAATGCTGCCAAAGCGATTGAGGCTTATGTGGATGAGCTGAGTAACTGGTATATCCGTCGTTCGCGCGATCGTTTCTGGGGCAGCGGCCTGGGTGAGGATAAGCTGGCTGCTTACGGCACCCTGACTTATGTTCTTGTAACCTTGTCCAAAGTCATGGCGCCGTTTACGCCAATGCTTGCCGAGGATATCTTCGTGAACCTGGGCGGCGGCGAAAGTGTCCATCTGGCCGACTTCCCTGCAGCCGATGAGTCTATGATTGACAAGACGCTGGAGCAGGATATGGAATCGGCTCGCCAAATCGTAGAATTAGCCCGGAATGTGCGTAACGAGACGGCGATCAAGACACGTCAGCCTCTCTCGGAGCTGATCATTTCCATGGACCGCGAGTTCCATCTGGCGGATTACGAGGCGATCATCAAGGACGAGATCAATGTGAAGAGCATTGTGGTTGAAACCAGCGATAGCGGCTTTGTTGATTTCACACTGAAGCTGAACCTCAAGGCTGCCGGCAAGAAGTATGGCAAGAATGTCGGCTTTCTGCAGGGCTTCCTGAAAGGAATGAATCCGGACGAAACGCGGACCGTTGTGCAGAACGGCGGAGTGAACGTGACGTCACCGGATGGGCAGGAGCTGAATCTGACTGCAGAGGAGCTGCTGGTGGAGAAGCAGGCGAAGGAAGGCTTTGCATCTGCTTCCGGCTATGGCCTGACGGTAGCGCTCAACACCGATATTACGCCAGAGCTGGAGCAGGAGGGCTGGGTGCGTGAGGTTGTGCGTGCAATTCAGGATACGCGCAAGAAGCTCGATCTGCCCATTGAGAAGCGTGTGAAGCTGACGCTGGAATGCGATCCGGTGCTGCAGGCTGCCATTACGGCATTCCAGGACGTATTGCAGGAAAATGTCCTTGTTACGGGCGTGTCCTTTGGTACTGAAGCCGAGATGGAGCGGGTAGAGCTCGGCGGTAAAAGCGTAGGCATTCACATGGCCTAACTGCTGGTGAAGGTGATCACCCTAACGAAGGAGCTGTTCTTGACAGCCGGAGACGAGTTATCTCCGGCTGCAGAACAGCTCTTTTTTTGGTGGAAGAAGCCTTGAAGAATGCCAATGCGGCTCCTGTCACATAATAGGTAGGATATGAAAGCGACAAGGGGGAACAGGTCGTGGCGGAAAGGACAGAAACCGGTGCAGCTCCGGCGCATGAGGCGTCCCTGAACACGGAAGAAGAAAAGGTCAGCCGGATGTACCAGCTGACCGTAAGCATGGCGCAGCAGCTGGAGAAATCCCGGATTCAGGAATATACGCAGCTGCTGCACCGCCCCTGGAAGCTGGTAGGCTTAAACCTGCTTGCCGGTACAGCCCGGGGGATCGGGATTGCGATTGGATTTACTTTTTTTGCGGCGACGATTATTTATCTGCTTCAGGCACTGGGTGCCTTAAATCTTCCGATTGTTGGGGATTATATCGCAGATATTGTGCAGATTGTTCAGCGCCAGCTGGAGCTGCGATAAAGCAGGCAGGACAGGCTTGTCATTCATAGTCAGCGTCTTCCCGGCTGCCGGGATCCAGCAGGTAGCTTCCTTCACCTTGTTCTATATAGCTGTCGTAATGAGGTCCGCGTACCACAAAGGTTTCGGTGCCGTCTATATTGGTCGCAACAAAGTTCTCGTAAAGCTCAACAAATCCGCCAAGATCATCATTTTCTTCATAATCCATGTCGTTATAGCTGTGCACCTCGCGATCTTCTGCCATCGCCGGTGTATTGGAGCTGCCCATACTCTCGAGAGTTTGCAGTGTATCCTCACCGTCAAATCCGGAGTATTCGTGCTCATCGAGACTGGATCTTCCAAAAGGCGGATAAAGCACCTGCTCTTCGACTGGACGGCGCTGTGATGGCATATTGCGGGGAGAATCATCTTTGCAATACTGGGTGTCTGGAACGGCCTGCAGACGCTGAAACGGAATCGGCTGCCTGCAAATGACACAGATCCCGTATGTGCCGTCCTCCATGTGCTCAAGGGAAGTCATGACGCGCTCGAGCTCCAGCTCGGCACGATCTTGAAGGCCAAGGTCCTTTTCACGCTCATAGAGCTCTGTAGCCAAATCCCCGGGATGGTTATCGATATGGGACAGCTCTCCGGTAGTATCCCTTTCCGAAATGCTAAGACCATGATTATGGCTGGCGTTCAATCGCTCCAGCTCTTGCTTGCGTTCTAGAAGCTGGCTGCGAAGCTCCTGAAGCTGGGCATTGCTGAGATGCGGCATAGCTACACTCTCCCTTCAAGCCCTAAGGCGGTGTATTTGCTTATAGGTTGCACGGAGAGCGAGGTTTTTACAGGCGGAAAATGTACGTTTACTTGGGCAGGAATGGACGGTTTCAAATACGCTGTGCTACAATAAGACGAGTTCTGCCCGGTGAAGGCAGAGTTTTAGAGTGACGAGAGAAGATCGGAGTGACAAGCTGCTGTGATGTATTATTTGATTGCCTTAATTGTGTTCCTTATCGATCAGGGAACGAAATATTTGATCGCTAGCCGTCTGGCGCTGGGAGAGCAAATTCCCGTCATTGGCGACTTTTTCTTAATTACGTCCAGCCGAAATCGCGGCGCTGCGTTTGGTATTTTGCAGAATCAGCTGTGGTTCTTTATCGTGGTTACCTCGCTGGTTGTGATCGGAATTATCTGGTATATGCAAAAAGTGAAATCCGAAGGGCGCAGGCTGCTGCCCGTAGCTCTTTCTTTGGTGCTGGGCGGTGCGCTTGGCAATTTTATCGACCGGCTTGTAATGGGTGAGGTTGTTGATTTCCTTCAATTCAATTTCGGATCATACACCTTCCCAATCTTTAACATTGCGGACTCCTGTATTGTAATCGGTGTAGGGCTGATTCTCCTCGATACATTTATGGAGGGCAAGCGGGAGCAGGAAGCCCAGCAATCGTCTTCTTCGAGCACAAATCAGGAAGGACAATCCTAATGATGGAGCATAACCAATATATTGCAGATGAGAGCAGACAGCCGGCTGATGAGCTGGAGGAACGCGTGCAGGAGTGGCAGATGTCGGAGAAGCAGGCCAAGCTGCGATTAGATAAATTTCTTGCCGAGGAGCTGACAGGCACGGCATCTCGTTCACAAATTCAGCTGTGGATTACGGATGCCCATATACTCGTCAACGGCAAGCCGGTGAAATCCAACTATAAGCTGGCAGCAGACGATCATGTGGTGCTTACGGTGCCTGAGGTGCAGCCGGTTGAAATTGTGCCGGAGAATATCAAGCTGGAGGTCAGCTATGAGGATTCAGATGTCATCGTGGTGAACAAGCCGCGCGGTATGGTTGTGCACCCGGCAGCGGGACATCCGTCGGGCACATTGGTCAATGCCCTGATGTATCACTGTCAGGATTTATCAGGCATCAATGGAGAGCTGAGACCCGGAATTGTTCACCGTATTGACAAGGACACCTCCGGCCTCATTATGGCGGCGAAGAATGATCAGGCACATGCTTCACTGGCTGCACAGCTGAAGGAGCACAGTGTGACCCGGCGCTATCTTGCTGTAGTCCACGGTAATATCAGCCATGATCAGGGCACGATTGATGCTCCGATTGGCAGAGATTCGCAAGACCGGAAGCTGTATGTAGTTACAGATAAGAACAGCAAGCATGCTGTAACCCACTTCTCTGTGGTGGAGCGGCTTGGTGACTACAATCTGGTGGAGCTCAAGCTCGAAACGGGCCGGACGCATCAGATTCGTGTGCATATGAAATATATCGGACATCCATTGGTCGGTGATCCCGTATACGGGCGAAGCAAGGGCATTAAGATGAACGGACAGGCTCTGCATGCTGCGGTGCTTGGCTTCCTGCATCCCCGATCAGGGCAATATATGGAGTTTACGGCTCCGCTGCCCCGCGATATGGAAGAACTGTTAACGGCACTCCGGAGCCGCTAGCAGTTTTTTTCTGCGTAATGCCTTTATTTTCTTGTCCGCAAAAGTACAAATCATTTGATGATTTATACATGGCTCATTCTGCGGTTTTGCTTCAATATGAAGGAATGGAACAAATGATAATCTAGGAGATGAATGCAAATTATGAATATTGAACAATATCAGGAAACATATATCCAGAATAACTTCGCTGACCGCATTGGCGGAGCAAATTACGGAAAAGACACATCCATCTATAAATTCGAGAAGATCAAGCGTGCCAAGGCAGCCGCCAAAAAAGCTTTCCCGGACGTAGAACTGATCGATATGGGCGTTGGTGAGCCGGATGAGATGGCAGACCGCGGCATTATCAGCAAGCTGGCTGAAGAAGCGGCGAAGCCAGAGAACCGGGGGTATGCCGACAACGGGATTCCTGAATTCAAAGAAGCTGCCGTTCGTTACCTGAGCCGAGTGTTTAATGTGGAAGGATTGGATGCGGAGACCGAGGTGCTGCACTCCATCGGCTCCAAGCCTGCTCTGGCGATGCTTCCTTCAGCTTTTATTAATCCGGGCGATGTCACAATTATGACGGTGCCGGGCTACCCGGTACTCGGAACACATACGAAGTACTTGGGCGGAGACGTTTACACGGTAGAGCTGAAGAAGGAGAACGGCTTCCTTCCGGACCTGACTGCAATTCCTGAAGAGATCGCGAAGCGCGCGAAGCTGCTGTACCTGAACTATCCCAATAACCCAACCGGTGCCAGCGCTACCGTTGAGTTCTTCACAGAGGTAGTGGCGTGGGCCCGTAAGTTCAATGTCGTTGTCGTTCATGACGCACCTTACGCAGCACTGACCTATGACGGCTTGAAGCCACTGAGCTTTCTGTCTGTTCCCGGAGCGAAGGATGTAGGGATCGAGCTTCACTCCCTGTCCAAATCCTACAACATGACCGGCTGGCGGATCGGATTCGTCGCTGGGAACCCGCTTATTGTGAAGGCTTTTGGTGATGTGAAGGATAACAACGATTCAGGGCAATTTATCGCCATTCAAAAGGCGGCAGCGTGGGGGCTGGACCATCCGGAGATTACCGAGAAAATCGCCGAGAAATATTCCCGCCGCCACAATATGCTGGTTGATGCTTTGAATGGGCTTGGGTTCAAGGCGGAGAAGCCGAAGGGCTCCTTCTTCCTGTATGTTGAAGCACCGAAAGGCATCAAGGGCGGCGCCCGCTTTGCCTCCGGTGAGGATTTCTCCCAGTACCTGATTCGCGAGAAGCTGATCTCCACGGTGCCTTGGGATGATGCTGGAAGCTTCGTGCGTTTCTCCGTGACCTTCATTGCGAACGGCATTGAAGATGAGAAGCGGGTCATTGAGGAAATCCAGAAGCGTCTGAGTGATGTGGAGTTTGAATTTTAACATTGACATTCCTTGTGAGACCTGTCATACTTCAAGTAATCGAATAGCACCTTTAAATCAGTCCCGTGAGGCTGGCAAGGTAACGTGAACCGAGGTTCATTACAGGGTAAGCTCTATTTGTCTGCGGACAGCAAGAGACTTATCGGAATCTCTACGTGTATATCATATACTCCTTGCCTTTGCGGCAAGGAGTTTTTTGTATCCGCGGACACTGACACCAGGCGCTAATCAAGCTAGAAGGAGGGTAACCCATGAGCAGTGAGCAGCATGTGATTATGGATGAAACGGCAATCCGCCGCGCCCTGACAAGAATTGCGCATGAGATCCTGGAGAAGAACAAGGGCATTGAAGACTGCGTTCTGATCGGTATTCGGACCCGAGGTGTATTTTTGGCCAAGCGGATTGCAGAACGAATTGAAGAGATTGAAGGTACGCCGATTCCTTGGGGTGAGATTGATGTAACCTCTTATCGGGATGACCGGGACGGAACGACTCCGAAGCCGTGTGAGGAAGTGCTGATGTCATCATCGGAAGAGAAGATTAATGTCCACGACAAAAAAGTCATCCTGTTCGATGACGTGCTATATACCGGCCGCACGATCCGGGCCGCGCTGGACGCGCTGATGGACTGCGGGCGGCCGCGGATGATTCAATTGGCTGTTCTTGCAGATCGCGGTCACCGCGAGCTGCCGATCCGGCCGGACTACATCGGCAAGAATGTGCCGACCTCCAAGCACGAAGAAATTACGGCAGCGCTTCAGGAGTATGACGGCAAGGACGAGGTCACCATCTCACAGAGAGAGGAACGATAATGATGAGTACCGCAACCGCGATCCAGGAGCGCAGCCTGCTGGGATTAAAGCATCTGAGCCGCGAGGACATTCTGGCGATTCTTGACCGGGCCTCATATTGGGAGCAGCAAAGCGAGAAGCTGGTGCCGATTCTGAACAAAAAGTTTGCTGTCAACATGTTTTTTGAGAACAGTACAAGAACGAGATTCTCTTTTGAAATGGCGCAGAAGAGGCTGGGTGTTCAGGTGATGAACTTCACCGCAGCGGCCTCCAGTGTCGAGAAGGGTGAATCCATTTACGATACAGTACGCACGCTGGAGTCCATGGGCGTGGATGCAGGTGTGGTCAGACTGAAGCCGTCCGGCGTGCTGCAGGAGCTGGCGCAGCGAGTGAAGATTCCACTGATTAATGCGGGAGACGGAAACAACGAGCATCCGACGCAGGCGCTGCTGGATTTATACACGATGCGCAAAGTGTTCGGCGAGCTGCAGGGCTTGACGGTGTCCATTATCGGAGATATTAAGCATAGCCGGGTCGCCAGATCCAATCTCTGGGCACTACAGAAGCTCGGAGCGAAGGTGCAGTTCTGCGCCCCGTCCGTGATGTCGGCTCCGGAGCTTGCCGAGCATGCTCCTTATGTAAGTATGGAAGAAGCCTTGAAGGCGGATGTCGTCATGATGCTGCGAGTGCAGCTGGAGCGGCATAGCGGCGGATTGTTTCAGTCCAGTGAGGAATACCGCGAGCAATACGGTCTAACCGAGGAACGGGCAGCCTCCTTATCGGGACATACCATTATTATGCATCCGGCTCCAGTTAACCGGAACGTGGAAATTGACGATGCCGTTGTTGAATGTGACCGCTCTTACATCTTCAGACAGATGGCACACGGCGTGCCAGTGCGCATGGCGGTCATGGAACGGGCGATGAGGGATTAGCAGCAGGAATATTTTTTTCAGGGACAAAATTAATAAATATACACAAAACTGAATTATTATTATACAATATACAAGAAGCGGTCGCGCTTCTCCAGCGGAGGGGAACCTAAACGTGCTACAAATAATTAAGAACGCCAAGGTGATCAACGAAGAGGGACAGCTTCAGCTCCAGCACATTGTAATCGAGAACGGACAAATTCAAGCCATGATGAACGGCGATCAAGAGCTTCCCCAGCAGGGTGAGCAGGCTGAAATCGTGGATGCAGCAGGAAGGCTGGTAGCCCCGGGATTCATTGATATGCATGTTCACTTGAGAGAGCCGGGCTTTGAGCATAAGGAAACGATTGAAAGCGGCAGTCGTTCCGCTGTGAAAGGCGGCTTTACGACAATTGCCTGCATGCCGAACACCAAGCCGGTTACGGATACGGCGGAGACGGTATCCCTCATTCTGGAGAAGGCGAAGCAAGCCGGGCTTGCCAAGGTGCTGCCTTACGCCGCCATTACAGTCAACGAGCTGGGCCGGGAGCTTACCGATTTTGAAGCGTTGAAGGAAGCGGGAGCGATCGGCTTTACGGATGACGGCGTGGGTGTGCAGAACGCACAGATGATGAAGAACGCGATGAAAAAGGCGGTGTCTCTGGGCATGCCGGTTATCGCGCACTGCGAAGACGACTCGCTCGTCAAGGGTGCATGTGTGACCGAAGGGGCTTTTGCAGAGCGCCACGGACTGAAAGGAATTCCGAACGAATCGGAAGCGATTCATGTCGGCCGTGATATTTTGCTCGCAGAAGCGACAGGAGTACACTACCATGTGTGCCATGTCAGCACAGAGCAGTCGGTTCGCCTGATCCGCCAGGCCAAGGCTATTGGAATCAAGGTAACCGCAGAGGTATGTCCGCATCATCTGGTGTTGTCCGATGAGGACATTCCCGGGCTGGACGCCAACTGGAAGATGAACCCGCCGCTGAGATCGCCGCGGGATGTACAGGCATGCATTGAGGGCCTGCTGGACGGTACCATTGACATGATTGTGACCGACCATGCTCCTCATAGTGAAGAGGAGAAGGCGAAAGGGATGGAGCTGGCTCCATTCGGAATCGTCGGGTTTGAAACCGCGTTTCCGCTGCTGTACACCAAGTTCGTCGAAACCGGTCAATGGACCCTGGAGTTTCTCATTCAGCGAATGACCAGTGATCCTGCACGTGTATTCGGCTTGAACAGCGGAGTGCTGAAGCCGGGGGCACCTGCAGACATCACGATGATTGATCTGGATCTGGAGCAGGCGGTTGACCCTGCAGCCTTTGCAACCAAGGGCCGCAACACCCCGTTTACGGGCTGGAAGCTCAAGGGCTGGCCGGTAATGACTTGGGTGGATGGAGAGCTGAAATACTCATAAAAAGAGTCCAGCTCAGTCACATTTAGGCGTTTGACATTATAAATTATTTAACATATAGATGACAGGAGTGAATGGAATGCAGGCACAGGCTAGATTGTTACTGGAGGATGGAACGCTGTTCAACGGCAAATCCTTCGGCGCAGATGCTGAAATGACTGGCGAAGTCGTATTTAACACAGGGATTACCGGATATCAGGAGGTGCTTTCCGACCCGTCCTACTGCGGTCAGATCGTGACCATGACGTATCCTTTGATTGGCAACTACGGGATTACACGGGATGACTTTGAAAGCATCCGTCCTTTTGTACACGGCTTTGTCGTCCGCCGGCATGAGCCTGTTCCAAGCAACTGGCGTGCAGAATACAGCGTGGACAGCCTGCTTAAAGAGTATGGTATCCCCGGCATCAGCGGCATTGACACCCGTATGCTGACCCGAATCATCCGCCACCATGGTACGATGAAGGGAATTCTGACCACGTCAAGCAAATCAGTCGAAGAGCTGATGGAGATGATGGCAGACACGTCGATTCCACAGCTGCGCAACCAGGTTGCGCGTACTTCAACTCCGCAAATGTTCACCAGTCCGGGTCAAAAAGAACGGATCGTTCTGGTTGACTTCGGCGCAAAAAGCGGCATTCTGCGTGAGCTGACTGCCCGCGGCTGTGACGTGATCGTGGTTCCGCATGATACCACGGCTGATGAAATCCGCCGCCTTCATCCGGACGGCATCCAGCTGTCCAACGGTCCTGGGGACCCGAAAGATGTTCCATATGCCGTGGATATGATTAAGGAATTGCTCGGAGAATACCCGATCTTCGGCATCTGCCTGGGTCACCAGCTATTCGCGCTGGCTTCCGGTGCAGACACCGAGAAGCTGAAGTTTGGCCATCGCGGCGGCAACCATCCGGTGAAAGAACTGGCGACAGACCGCTGCTACATCACTTCGCAGAACCATGGCTACACAGTGAAAGAGGATTCTGTGGCAAGCACTGATCTTGAAGTAACTCATATCAACAACAATGACAAAACCGTAGAAGGCCTGAAGCATAAGAAGTATCCGGCATTCTCCGTACAGTATCATCCGGAAGCTGCGCCAGGTCCTCATGACAGCAGCTACCTCTTCGATGATTTCCTGGAAATGATTCGTCAGCATAAAACCAATGAAATTCGCAAGCCGCGCCAGGCGGAACTCGCTGCAGCCGTGAAAGGAGCTCGCTAATATGCCTAAAAACGAACAACTCAAAAAAATTCTGGTTATTGGCTCTGGCCCGATCGTTATCGGTCAGGCTGCAGAATTTGACTATGCCGGTACCCAGGCTTGCGAGGCCTTGAAGGAAGAAGGCGTCGAGGTTGTCCTGATTAACAGCAACCCGGCCACCATCATGACCGATACCAATATGGCTGACAAAGTATACATTGAGCCCATTACGCTGGATTTTGTAACACAGATTATCCGCCAGGAGCGTCCGGATGGACTGCTTCCGACGCTTGGCGGCCAGACGGGCCTGAACATGGCGGTAGAGCTTGCTCGTGCCGGCATTCTGGAGCAGGAGAACGTGAAGCTGCTCGGAACCCAGCTGAACTCTATTGAGAAGGCGGAGGACCGTGATCTGTTCCGTGCACTTATGCATGAGCTGGAGCAGCCGGTTCCAGAGAGCACGATCGTAACTACTCTGCAGGAAGCGCTGGATTTCGCCGATGAAATCGGCTACCCGCTGATTGTGCGTCCGGCATACACCCTGGGCGGCACCGGCGGCGGTATTTGTGCGAATGAGGAGGAGCTGCGTGAGACCGTATCCTCCGGCATCCGCTACAGCCCGATCAACCAGTGTCTCGTCGAGAAGAGCATCGCCGGCATGAAAGAAGTAGAGTACGAGGTTATGCGGGACGCGAACGATAACTGTATCGTCGTGTGTAACATGGAGAACTTTGACCCTGTAGGCGTACACACCGGAGACAGTATCGTTGTGGCACCGAGCCAGACGCTGTCCGACCGTGAATACCAGATGCTGAGATCGGCATCCTTGAAAATTATTCGTGCCCTCAATATTGAAGGCGGATGTAATGTGCAGTTTGCGCTGGATCCAAACAGCTATCAATACTATGTTATCGAGGTAAATCCGCGGGTAAGCCGCTCTTCTGCGCTTGCATCCAAAGCGACAGGCTACCCGATTGCCAAAATGGCAGCGAAGATTGCGATGGGCTACACGCTGGATGAGCTTGTCAATCCGGTTACAGGCCAAACCTACGCTTGCTTTGAGCCAACCCTGGATTACATCGTCAGCAAAATTCCACGCTGGCCGTTCGACAAGTTCACTTCGGCCAACCGTAAGCTGGGCACGCAAATGAAGGCCACCGGCGAGGTTATGGCGATTGGCCGGACGTTTGAAGAGTCGATGCACAAAGCGGTTCGTTCCCTTGAAATCGGCGTGCACCGCATTCATCTGAAGGAGGCTGCTTCTCTGAGCGAGGAAGTTCTGCAGCAGCGCCTGATCAAGCCGGATGATGAGCGGATGTTCCTGGTTGCCGAGGCGTTCCGCCGCGGCTACGGACTGCAGCAAATTCAGGACCTTACCCATATCGACTGGTGGTTCCTTGACAAGCTGGAGGGCATTATCAAGTATGAGGAGCACATCCGCAGCGAAGCATCGCTGACTTATGAAACACTGTACGAAGCCAAGCGCATGGGCTTTACCGACCGCGCAATCGCCGAGCTTCGCACAGAAGGCGGGGCGTCCTCCCACACAACGGAAGAGTCCATTCGCTTCCTGCGTCATGAGCACGGACTTCGTCCGGTATACAAAATGGTAGACACCTGTGCGGCCGAGTTTGAAGCGTCCACGCCGTACTACTACTCTACGTATGAAACCGAAAATGAAGTGATCGGCTCTGCCAAAGAGAAGATTGTCGTGCTGGGATCAGGACCGATCCGTATCGGACAGGGCATCGAGTTCGACTACTCGACCGTCCATGCCGTATGGGCTATTCAAAAAGCCGGCTATGAAGCGGTGATTATTAACAACAACCCGGAGACCGTATCGACGGACTTCAGTACATCTGACAGACTGTACTTTGAGCCGCTGTTCTTCGAGGATGTCATGAATGTGATCGAGCAGGAGAAGCCAATCGGCGTTATTGTCCAGTTCGGGGGTCAAACGGCGATCAACCTGGCTGCGCCGCTCGCAAAAGCAGGCGTTAACATTCTGGGTACGAGTCTTGCCAGCATTGATGAGGCGGAGAACCGCAAGAAGTTCGAAGCGCTGCTCTCCCGTCTGAACATTGCACAGCCGCAGGGCAGCACCGTGACCTCGGTGGATGAAGCGGTAGGCACTGCGCAGTCGCTGGGCTATCCGGTACTGGTAAGACCGTCCTACGTTCTTGGCGGACGCGCGATGGAAATCGTCTACTCCGACAGCGAGCTGCTTGGATATATGGAGCAGGCTGTCAAGATTAATCCGGAGCATCCGGTATTGATTGACCGCTACATGCTGGGCAAAGAAGTGGAAGTGGATGCGATCTGTGACGGAGAGACCGTTCTGATTCCGGGTATCATGGAGCATGTGGAACGGGCAGGGGTTCACTCCGGCGACTCCATCGCTGTATACCCGCCGCAGTATCTGAGCCAGCAGCTGAAGGACAAGATTACGGAGATTACGATCAAGATTGCGAAGGAACTGCAAACCTACGGACTCGTCAACATCCAGTTTGTTATCTACAAGGATGAGGTGTACGTGATTGAGGTAAATCCTCGTTCTTCCCGGACGGTTCCATTCCTGAGCAAGGTGACGGGAATCCCGATGGCGAATCTCGCAACCCAGGCGATTCTGGGAAGCAAGCTGAAGGATCTGGGCTATCAGGAAGGCATGTGGCCAGAGAGCGAGTATGTATCGGTAAAGGTACCGGTATTCTCCTTCGCGAAGCTGCGCCGTGTTGAGCCAACCCTGGGTCCGGAAATGAAATCCACGGGTGAGGTTATGGGCCGTGACGTGAAATATGCCAAAGCACTTTACAAAGGTCTGATCGGTGCAGGCATGAAGATTCCTTCCACAGGAGCCATTGTAGCGACGATTGCCGACAAGGATAAAGCGGAGGCGACTGAACTGCTGAAGGGCTTCCACAAGCTGGGCTACAAAATTCTCGCGACAGGCGGTACTGCGAAGGCGCTGCAGGAAGCAGGGCTGGATGTAACGACGATCAACAAGCTGTCTGAGGGTGCACCGAACATTTTGGATATGATCCGGACAGGTGAAGCGAACTTTGTCTTCAACACCTTGACCAAAGGCAAGACTCCGGAGCGTGACGGATTCCGAATCCGCCGTGAAGCGGTTGAGAACGGAGTCGTATGCATGACCTCTCTGGATACTGTACGTGAGCTGCTGACGATGCTGGAGACAATTAACTTCACTTCGGAAGCGATGCCGGTTCTACAGTAAAAAGAGGGAGGAATTTCATGAATACCGGTTATGAATCCATGGCGGGCCGCCTGATGGTGGCCCTGGATTATGCGGATGCTTCCCAAGCATCTGATTTGATCCGTCAGCTGGAAGGCATCCCGTGCTATATGAAGGTAGGTATGCAGCTTTTTTATGCGGCGGGACCTGATTTTGTCCGGGCGTTGAAAGCTAGGGGTTACCGTGTTTTTCTGGACGTAAAGATGCATGATATTCCCAACACTGTAAAGGGCGGCTCGCATAGCGTAACGCGTCTGGGTGTGGACATGTTTAATGTGCACGCAGCCGGGGGCGTGCAGATGATGGAAGCAGCCAAGGACGGGGCCGAAGCAGCCGTTGCGGAAACCCCGGGCCTTGTCATGCCCTCCATCATAGCGGTCACTCAGCTCACCAGCACGAGTCAGCAGATGATGAATGAGGAGATTGGCGTTTCCGGAACTGTAGAGGATGCGGTTGTTCGTTATGCTCAAATGGCGCAGCAGGCAGGCCTTCACGGTGTGGTAGCTTCTTCTCTCGAAGTGACAGCTATTGCAGCGGCGTGCGGTCCGCAGTTTCAGACCGTGATCCCAGGTATCCGTCCTGCCGGCAGCGGTATTGGCGATCAGTCCCGCGTGCTTACCCCTGGACAAGCGATTGCCCGCGGCAGCCATTATCTGGTGGTGGGACGTCCGATTACAGCTGCACAGAATCCGAGGGAAGCTGCAGAGCAAATTATAGAGGAGATGATGTTGACATGAATACCTTGAACGGAGTACCTCAGCAAATCGCATCGTATTTGCTGGAGATCGAAGCTGTCGCCCTGCGTCCGCATCAGCCCTTCACCTGGACATCCGGCATTCAATCTCCGATTTATTGCGATAACCGGCTGACCATGTCTCATCCACAAGTTCGGGACTTCATAGCGGAGAGCTTTGCGGCGATCATTCGGGAGCAGTTTCCGGACACGGACGTCATTGCAGGCACGGCAACAGCTGGCATTCCTCATGCTGCCTGGGTTGCCCAGAAGCTGAATCTGCCTATGGCCTATATCCGCGATAAGGCCAAGGGCCATGGCAAGGAGAATCTGATCGAAGGACAGATCAAGCCGGGTCAGAAGGCCATCGTAATTGAGGATCTAATCTCCACCGGGGGAAGCTCTATTAAAGCGGCGAAGGCTGTAGAGGAGGCCGGTGCACAGGTTCAAAGCGTCCTGGCGATTTTCAGCTATCAGCTGGACAAGGCCGAGAAGGCGTTTGAGGAAGCGGGTGTGCCGCTGCAAAGCCTTTCTAACTACACGGCGTTGACCGAAGTAGCTCTCGAAAAGGGTGTAATCCAGAAGGAAGATCTGGAGCTGCTGCAATCCTTTAGAGCCAATCCGGCTGCCTACGGCCAGAAGCAGTAGCGCATTTTTACTTAACTGGAGCTATATGACAAAGACCGAAGACGGCTGCCTGAGGGGCGGCTTTGAGCTTCGGTCTTTTTTTGCGTGGATGTAGGTGGAGGAGTGGCACTGATGACTCGTAATTTTTATATTACTATGATCATAAGTATAAAATATATTGAATTATAGCTTTGTATTAACATATAATTAGACTATAAGTCAAATAAAAGTATAAAAGAGGTGTGGTTATGCTCGCCATTGAAGCGGTAGGCCTCAGCAAGCAATATGGACAACGGATCGGGGTTACGGGACTGAATATGGAGGTGCGGCAAGGGGAAATCTTCGGGTTTATTGGCCCCAACGGAGCTGGAAAGTCTACAACCATCCGTATGCTCATGCAGCTGATTCATCCGACATCCGGATCCCTGCAGGTGCTGGGAGAGGCTCTGGATCGAGAAAAGCCGGAGCTGCGCAAGCGTATAGGCTATCTGCCGTCTGAAGTAATGCTTTATCCCCAAATGACGGGAAAGCAGGCGCTGGAGCTCACTGCCCGGGCCTACGGGCGGAGGCTCAAGGATACACCAGCTATGAATTACGCAGAACGGCTGCAGTGGAATCCGGATTTGAAAATGAAATCTTACTCATTGGGTAATCGGAAGAAGCTCGGTATCATCCTATCCCTGCTTCATCAGCCCGAGCTGCTTATCCTGGATGAGCCAACCTCTGGACTGGATCCGCTGATCCAGCGAGAGCTGTTTCAATTGCTGTCAGAGCTGAACCGTCAGGAGGGCATGACTATTTTTTTCTCGACGCATGTGTTATCTGAGGTGGAGAAGCTTTGTGAGCGGGTTGCTTTTATTAAGGAAGGACAGCTGCTGCGGGTCAATCGGCTTGAAGAGCTGTCTTCTGGTCGTACACACCGGGTCTCCGTGCAATTTGATACCCCGGGAGATCAGAGGGAGACCTTGCCGCTAAAGGAGCTGGATGCTCAAATACAGTTTGACGGCATATATCATACGCTGGAGGCATCAGGACCGAAGCTGTCTTCGCTGCTTGCCGCGTTGTCGGGATTGCCGGTGCAGGATCTGGAAATTCGCCGGCCGACGCTGGAGGAGCTGTTCATGGACGATTACAGGGCACGTAATGAAGAGGGGGAAGAAGCGTGAGCTGGAACATTGTTTCTCATGAGCTGCGGCAGAATCGACGTGCTTTTTTTACGTGTCTTGGGGTAACGGTCGTCTTCATTCTGCTGCTGCTGGCTAAGGCAGATGCATTCGTGGATAATCCCGAAATGGAGCGACTGCTGGGAAGCATGCCGCCGGGATTGGTTCAGGCCTTTGGTCTGGATGTCGAAAGCTTCCGCACGCTGCAGGGGTATTTGGCGACACAGGTGTTTCCATATTTCATCGTGATTTTATCTTCATTTGCTGCTGCCTGGGCTGCGGGAAGCATTGCCAAGGAGAAGGATCGCGGCACAGGTGAATACCTGTTCACGCTTCCTTACCGTCGTTCGGGTATATTCTGGTCCAAAGCGGCAGCGCACTGGATTTATATGAGCCTGGTGTATATTGCAGGCAGCGGCGTTTTGCTGGCGCTTCTTTACAGCAAGGCATCGGGGGAGCTTTCATGGGACCAAGTGCTTTTGCTGCTGTGGTCGGGCTACTTGCTCGTGCTGTGCTTTATGGGGATTGGGTATATGCTGACCTCGTGGTTTGCTTCCGATCGGACGGCTGTGGGGATTGCGTGCGGGGTGGCTGTACTGGCTTTTTTCCTGGATATGCTGTCCGGGAGTAGCGAATGGATGGAGCTGATCGCACTGCTCTCTCCGTATCAGCTGGTGGATGCAACAGATATCGTCAGCGGCGGGGGACTGGGCGCGGCAGGGTGGCTGGTGCCGTTAGGCCTGTATGCTGCCGGGCTGGTCGTGGGTGTTGCGCTGCTGCAGAGAAAGGATATTCCGTAGATGACCACTGCGAAACGAAAAGCGATGCTGGAGGCCGGCAAGTCTCTATTTCTATCCCAAGGCATCATGCAGACAAGCATGGAGGAGATTGCTGAAGCTGTACCGGTGTCGAAGATGACGGTATATAATCATTTTCAGAGTAAAGAAGGCCTCCTGGATCAGGTTGTGGATTTACTGATAGCAGAGTCCTGGGCTCAGCTTCAGGAGCTGCTGGATGAGGCGAAGGACCCTCTGGAAGCATTTACGAGGCTGTATCAAGAGCAGGAACGCTTCTCTCCGGCCGTCAGTGAGCCATTCGTATCGGATCTGGCAAAATTTCCGGAGCAGATGGACAAAATGCTGTCTTTTCATCAACAAAAGGTGCTTCCTGAGCTGCAGCTTCTGATTTTTAAAGGTCAGCAAAAAGGGCAGATCCGTAAGGATATTTCTCCCCATATTCTCGTGGCCTTTCTTAGCTTCATCAAAGAATACTCTGCACGAGTACCCTGGTATGAAGGATTGGGAAGCCCTAATGCTGTGGGGGAGCAAATGATGCGCATTCTTTATTACGGCTTTCTTGAGCCGGACTCCCGGAGTTCTGCAGCTTCTGCTGCTGAACCGGAGCTTAACGGTACCGCTGATGATCCGGATAGGGATGACAGAAAAGAGGCCTCTGCGGTAAAGTCTCCGGATGATAAATAAATTACGATCTATGGAAGCTTGTGATGCTGAAGAAAGATCAGGGTGAGCCTGGCATGTAATCGGGCTCTTTGGGCATACTAACGACACTGCGTTAGACATGCTCAAAGGGAGATGATACCAATGAACTGGGTTTATTATGGCAAGCTGTATACCACCAAATTCCAGGCAGGCTGCTTCGCCAAGCGGTTGGAGCAGGATGCCTGGCTGTTTGGCTATGGCGATCCTCGGGCCGTTGAAGTGTACCGCTCTCGAAAGGGCAAATATGGAGTCCGATATCTTCCTTAAATTCATAACTGGCAAAGATAACCCGAGGCCACACTGTGAATTCCAGAATTTCAGACTTGACTTGCTGCTGCGAGATCATGTATATTATTTATTGTCGCTGTTTGATTTTTTAATGACGCGGGGTGGAGCAGCTCGGTAGCTCGTCGGGCTCATAACCCGAAGGCCGCAGGTTCAAATCCTGCCCCCGCAACCAATGTTCTTACTTGATAATGTACTTATAGGATTTGGTATATGATCAGGGCCCTTAGCTCAGTTGGTTAGAGCGGTCGGCTCATAACCGACTGGTCGGGGGTTCGAGTCCCTCAGGGCCCACTTATTGAAAAACCCTTGCGCTGCAAGGGTTTTTTGCTGTCTATGGGGGTTGATGGGGAAAGTAAATGAATACCGTTTTACTCCTGATTTTTTAATTTGGTCACATAAATGGTCACATAACATTTAATGAGCTAATTTTATAGCATCTTTTATCTTTTATTCTACAAGGTCCACTGCATCTCTTTGCATGTTGGGGAGGAGATGAGAATAACGGTCGAGATAAATCTGAACGCTACTATGTCCTAACCTCTCGGCACCTATTTTTGGATTTACTCCATTATTAAGGAGCATTGATGCATGAGAATGTCGGAGATCATGAAAACGAATCTTACTAAATCTGGGTCTAAGGAGGTTATTGTGTATGTCAGCATTTCTGGAAAGGATAATACTTGGCACTATAGAGTAAGATTTGTTATTGATAAAAGTGGAAGTGTCCAATATAATACTTGGACAGTATTTTGATAACATAGTAAATGCGTTTAAGTTACTCGAAAGGAACACCTATTTGGGTGTTCCTTTGATATATTGAGAGGAGTAAGTGATGTTTGACTTCCTTGAGATCAAAATGCTTCCTGACTATGTTGTTATTGCAACTGTGCTGACCTTCGTTCTTTTGTTTGGAATATTTAACAGTAAGAAAAAAATGAGTGTTAAACAAATACTATGGGCTTCCTTAATAATGTTAATCACAATTTATGCTATTAACCTTATAGTTAACTTATTAAAATGGTTATTAAGAGGATGGTAGATACTGACTTGAACAACATAAAAACGTCATAAGATGCCATTCTAGCATTTTTTTACTGTATATTGCTTAGAAGGGTGTATCATTTAATAGCAACTAGTAAGAGGAATGAAGGAAAATAAATCTTGATACGCAAGAGATAGAATTGATTGAAAAAGCTCTGGCTGAGTCATATCACAGACGCAGAAAGGTGAAGATTCGTTTATTTTATAAATATGAGGATGTGGAATGAGATGGAACGGGTCGTTATCATCCATACATTTAGACGTGAAATCAAGTTGGCCACAGGTTCAAATGAATGGCGGTGGATAAAGATTGAAGAAATAGTGTCTGTTCAGTTTTAATGAAAAATAGTAAGACAGTGAAGCAAGCCTTAAATCCAATCGTTCGAGTTCCGGGTTTCAAAAAAACTTACATATAGATTAGACAAATCTTTCTGATCAAGGTGGCATCATAAAAATGATCACAGAGTTGGTCATAAACTCATTAAAACGTGCTAAGCCCGTAGGAGAGATAAACCTGGTAAATAAAGGGAAATTAAACCTATTAAAACCGAAATTAACGTTTCCCTTAAATCAGTTGGTTAGAGCGGTCGGCTCATAACCGACTGGTCGGGGATTCGAGTCCCTCAGGGCGCACTTATTGAAAAACCCTTGCGCTGCAAGGGTTTTTTGCTGTTTACGCCCAGCATGGGCGTTATCTTTAGGGTGAAAGTCCCGAACGGGAGCTGGCGAGCGCCTACCATAACCAAGGGCAAGGGTGTCCACCGCGAGGCGGAATCTGAAGGAAGCCGGAGGCAAATGCACGGACCAAGGTACACGAACCTAATTTGAGGCAGTGACAGCCGGATGAGTCTCCACACCAAGACGAAATCCAAAGCCGCCAAGGGCTGGCGCTGTAGACTTAGGTGGTCGCGGGCAGAAAGATGACGTTCTTATCTGGGGAGGCCTGCGGAATACGCGAAGTTACTTCGTAACCGCGGCTGAGAAGCCGTGCTGAATCCGCAGGAGTCAGCAGAGGCCATAGTACGGGAGTACGGGACGCCGGAAACCGGAAGGGCTGAACTGAAAGGAGAGAGGAAACCGATGCGTTCGCATGAAGAGCAAAGACAGCAGGAAATCTCGCAAGAGAGCTCGTGGCAAAGAGAAGCGGTGAAGCCGTCAGGGTATGTCGGAGCGCCGAGTTCTTCGTCGGCACAAGTCGCCCCTCCCTCTCGCGAAGCGAATAACGACTTGTTAGAACGAATGCTCAGAGGAGATAACCTCAGGCTCGCCTACAAGCGAGTGGTACAGAGCGGAGGAGCGCCCGGCGTGGACAGCGTAATGGTAGCGAATCTACAAGCTTACCTGAAAACACATTGGGAGACGGTGAAGACCGAGCTCCTTGCGGGAACCTACAGACCCATGCCCGTCAAACGGGTGGAAATCCCCAAACCCGGAGGCGGCGTGAGGCTGCTTGGCATCCCGACCGTGATGGACCGCTTTCATCAACAAGCCCTGTTGCAAGTGATGAACCCGATCTTCGACGCGGACTTCTCAAGGCATAGCTACGGCTTTCGCCCTGGGAAGCGAGCGCATGACGCGGTAAAGCAAGCTCAACATTACATCCAAGAAGGCTTCCGCTGGGTCGTAGACCTGGACTTAGCGAAGTTTTTTGACCGAGTAAACCACGACATGCTCATGGCAAGGGTGGCAAGGAAAGTGACGGACAAATATGTGTTGAAGCTCATTCGTGCCTACCTAAATGCAGGAGTTATGGCAAATGACGTGCTCGAGAAAACGGGAGAGGGTACGCCGCAGGGCGGACCATTGAGCCCGCTCTTAGCGAACATTCTGCTGGACGACTTGCGACTTGGACAAAGAACTATCCGAACGAGGATTGCGATTCGTCCGCTATGCGAACGACTGCAATATATTCGTTGCGAGTAAACGTGCGGGAGAACGCGTCATGGATTCGGTAACACGCTTCGTAGAAGGGAAGCTGAAACTGAAAGTGAATCGAGAGAAAAGCGCGGTAGATCGCCCTTGGAACCGTAAGTTCCTCGGATTCAGTTTCCTGAGGGACAAGAAAGCGACGATTCGATTAGCGCCACAAACCATCTCGCGATTCAAAGAGAAGGTGCGAGAGCTGACGAACCGAACGCGATCGATGTCTATGGAAAACCGGATTATGCAACTAAACCGCTATCTCATCGGCTGGATTGGCTATTTCCGGCTAGCCTCAGCAAAAGGTCACTGCGAGAAATTCGACCAGTGGATTCGGCGCAGGTTACGTATGTGTCTCTGGAAGCCATGGAAACGGGTACGTACTCGTATCCGAGAACTCCGGGCACTCGGTGTCCCAGAATGGGCATGTTTTGTCATGGCTAACTCCAGACGCGGAGCGTGGGAAATGTCTCGAAACACAAACAACGCCCTTCCAACTTCCTATTGGGAAGCGAAAGGGCTGAAAAGTTTGCTTTCTCGTTATTTGGAGCTTTGTTAACCTTTTGGAACCGCCGTATGCGGACCCGCATGTACGGTGGTGTGAGAGGACGGAGGCTAGGCGCCTCCTCCTACTCGATTTATTTTACTTTTTATTCTTATAATTAGCTAACGCTTAGCTAATGAAGAAAAAGAAAAAAGAGCTTAATGTCAGACTCGTCCATTGTTTATATTGTTCTATTGATGGCTGTCCTTTTTATCATTGGGATCATTGGCTGAAGCGTGGAATCAGTGATTCAAGGCATTCTTGCAGGTGCCTTTGCCGTGTTTGGCCACCAGGTCGTTAAACAAACCAAGATCGGAGTCGATCAAGGATGAAGAAGGTATGGATCGATGCAGATCATGGCGGTAAAGACCCAGGGGCAGTGGCAAATGGACTGCGAGAAAAAGACATCGTGTTAAAAATCGCATTAGGCGTAAAAAAGCAGCTGGAAGCTGAGTATGAAGGAGTTCAGGTGCTGATGTCACGAGGGAGTGATGTTTTCCTCGAGCTTTCAGAATTCATGGCAGATTTTATTGAGGTAGGGCAGTTTGCACCAAGAAAGTAAATGTCAAAACATATAAAGGGATCGTGATTGTGTTTATGATTAGAGAGTTTATAAATCAGTTTAATAAAAAGTTTCCCGATGTTGATAGATTTGAGCTCAGAAACTATGAAGACATTACAGTTATAGAAGACAACTTAGGGGTGAATTTACCATCTTCATTACTTGTTTTTCTAACTGAGTTTTCAAATGGTATATTTCTACTCGATATTGAACCAATTGGTGGGGTTTCTAATGAATCACCTTGTGGAAGGTTATGCCAAACCAAAGTGATTCTGCCTGATTTGCCTGATCAAATCTTGATTCGTGAGACGGGTGAGTTGATCGACTCAAATCGTCTTATATCCTTAACCATGTTCGATGCAGGAGAAAGTTCAAATCATCATTGGGTCTTTATCTGTGAGGATGGAATTTATAATCATGAGTATAGACTAGGGTTCATTAGCCAGGCTACTAATGTCATTGTCAAAACTTTACCAAACTTTGAAGAATGGTTAACAGTATTTTGGAACA
>NZ_JAGFIP010000029.1:0-23992 GCF_017582705.1 Paenibacillus sp. F411 | reverse complement strand
CTCATGCTCATGCTCCAGCACACCCACATGCAGACGGTCGCCCAGCACGCTTTCCTTGAGATCCAGGTCCACCAATGCACGCTTCTCCCGCTTCTGACTTTCGCTCACCTCGGGATCAGCATCTTGCTCATCCATGTTTCCTTGATCTCCATACTGCTCATTATTGCTTCCTGGATCGGCATTTTCCTCCTCGGTGCTTTCGTGATCAGTACCCTCTTCGCTCTGGCCTCCTTCATGATGGCTGTCCTTCTCCCCATGCTCATGCTCCAGCACTCCCACATGCACCTTCTCTACCAGCGGGAGCTTATCCAGCCGGATTTCGAGCAGCGCGCGCGAGCTTGACTCGTTAGCATTCCTTTCCGCTGCAGCCTCCACAGAAGCACCGCCAACCGTGGCAGCAAACAACACCGGAACACTCACTGCCGCAGCCATAACCCATTTATTTGTCCATTTCATATTCATCTCTCCTTATTTTGATTTTGTGTAATCCTCTGCAAAATAAGGAGAGCGCTGTGGCGGAAGTCCTGCAGGCTCAGCTATCCACTGACTATTCAGCGCATACAGCGAGCCGGGCCATGCAGACGGGGATGATTCCGGACTCGAAACCGGGCTTCCATCCGTCAGAAAAGATAAGAGCCAGATCCCTGTTGATCCGATCCCGGCTGTACCGGTGGACTGGGCGTTCTGGGCATACAACAGCGGCGTACTGTAAATTTTGTAAAAAAAAGCGTTATCAAGGATAACTTCAGCATTCCCTCTTGCCTGCTCCAAGAATACTCCCGAATCAACACGGGGTCCCGCATTGTCCTGCGCCGCTTCTGTCATTCCCAAGACCTGAGGTACCTCCTGCGGCTCTTGCTGTCGCTGCTTCGGAGCAAACGCGTCTGCAGCTCCGATTTGGAAAGCTGCTGCTGCATCAACGCTGTTCTCTTCAGCCTCCTGCAGCTCATCCTTCTCCGATGTGTCAGGTGTGCTCTCCCGCGGTCGGTCTTCTTCCTTCTCTGTCACTCGTGAGGATGCTTCCCGCTCTTTACCGGTCACTGCGACAGGCTCCGGGGGATTTAGCCCAAGCCTTACTTTATCCTCCGAATGCTCACGATCTGCGCGGACATCACTAGGTGCCGGATCAGGCTGTGTAAAAATCGGCCGCTCCGGCTGTGATGCATCTTCCGGAATTTGTGGAAGCTCCTGCTCGGGCTCTTCCGGCGCCTCCGGCGGCTTCACTGGAGCTGGCGGCTTCGATGGCTGTGCCGGCTTCACCGGTATCAGCGTCTCTGACGTCTCCTTCACCTGACTCAACAACTTATCCGTTTCACGGAGCACATTCTCTGCCGTCTCTTCCACGGTGTTTGCCGCACCCTTACCGGTTTCCTTCACCGCAGCTACGCCGTTTCGCACCGTGCCTGACAGCATCTTGCCCGTCTCGCGGACCGTCTTGCCTGCTGCCTTCACGGTTTCTGTTACGACCACCTCCGGCTCATGAGCCGATTCCAGTACCTTCTGCACCGTCTCTCCGGTATGCCGAACAGCTTCTGAAGCCGTGCCTGCACCATTTCTCAATGTGCTTTCAGCCAGTTCCGCTGCGGGCTCCAGTGTCTCTCCCAAGCCCTGCACCGCCTCTTCCACTGTCCGCTCCACGCCTGAAGCCGTTTCCTTCACCGTCTGCTTCAGGGCATCTCCTGTATCCTCTACCGTATTACGGGCATCGGATAACGTCTTCTTTACCGAATCACTGACGCCGGACACCGAATCCTTGAGACCGCTCAGCCCCCGCTGCAACGACAGCATATGACCAGCCTGGCCCTTAACTTCAGCAGCAGGCTTTAACTCTTCTGCATAGGCGTCACTTCCGGCTTGAAGCGTGAACAGCAGGATAAAGCTGCCAAGAACGAAAGGCCATACGCGGTTGTTCATTTCACGTTTTCACCTCCTTTCTCCTCCTTAATACCCATATTCACTAATCAAGACACAAAAAATGGAACAAAACCCAACCCTTTTTCGACAGCATATAACAACAAGGAAAATGCAGGACAAAGACCCGGCCAAAGGCCGGGTCGGTTGGATAATTGGATCTCCTGCACGGCGCAAAGTCCGTCAACATTCAGTCCTTGGATTTCAGCAGCCCGCTCTTTTCCTCTTCTTCCTTACGGTCATCGCCGACCAGCTCCCGGGCCGAGGATTTGAATTCAAACAAGGTCCGGCCCACGGCTCTTCCCAGCTCCGGCAGCTTCGACGGACCGAACAGAATTAGCACCACAATCAGCACCATCATCACGCCGGCAAAGCCAACATTTTGAAACATAATCTCACTTCCCTTCATATATAGTTATGAATCGTCATCCGTGCTGTACTTCGCAATGACCCCGCTTGCGACCGGAAGCCGTAACACAAGCCTTACCTGTGAGATCGACTCCAGTCACCTGACTTTGGGATACACAGCGACGGCTTCGATCTCGATCAGCCAATCCGGACTGACCAGACTGGCTACACCCACGGTTGAGCGGGCAGGCTTCACAGGATTGGACTCGGTGTTAAAGAACTCGGCATAGGCATCAAACCAGCCCTTGTAATCAAACGCATCGTCCTTCACAGCATCCGGGGTAATGTATACCCGCAGATATACCACATCCTTCATGCCCAGCCCCTGCTCCTGCAGCTGCTTCTCAATGGCCTTCAATACCCCGATTCCCTGAGTCTTTGTATCTCCGTAGCGCTCATATACCGTCTTTCCTTCCTTGTTCAGCAGCGGCGGCACGGTGCCGCTGGTATACAGCGTGGAGTAGCCTTGCGGCACGATCACACCACTGGAAATGGATGAGGAGGGACTTCCATAAAATCCGGGACCTGCCGAAACCTTAATGGCCTGAATGACCGGAGTCTCGGCTGGTTTATCGGCGGCATACACCGTGGCTCCTGCGAGGCTGAAGAGCAGGGCCATGGCCGCTGCATACTTCAGCTTTTGATCCAGCTTCATTTTTGTTTTCATCACAATCTTCCTTTCTATTCCAGGATCTGATTCTATACATTAGTCACAGTAAATCCGAAAGCTTTCGAGGCTCACGTTAAGCCTTCATCACCCGCTCATGCAGCTCCTTGACGACAATCTGGGCGGATTCGATCGCTCCGGACTGCCAGCCTGTCATATAGCTGAGATGCTCTCCGGCAAGATAGATGCGGCGATCCGGTTTGCATAAGACCGGGTAAAAGGATTTGCGGTCATCGGCACTGTATGAGGCCCATCCGCCTTCCTGGAATTTTGTTTTTTTCCAATCAATCGAGAAGGATGACTCGAACTCCTTGGCATACTGGGGATGAATTTTACCGCCTTGGGCAAGCGCGTGGCGCTCTCTCTCCAAGAATGACATCCGGCCCAGCTTATCGGCGTTGCCGCCAAAGGCATAGTAGCCCAGCACCACCCCTTTTTTGGAAAAATAATCGTTCGGCGGATAATAGATTTGGGTGATGTCCATGTTCGTGAGCGAGTTCCCTCCATAAAGCTGGTCGTCCTCTTCCCAGAAGCGCCGTTGAAACTGGAGTCCAATCTTTCCGGCAGAAGCGTAATTCGTGCTGGCAATCGCCTTCGACATCTCCGGGGAAAAATCAGCCGGTATATGCTTCAGCACACTCAGTGGAATCGTACAAATACAGTAATCGCCGGTGATCTCCTTCTCCCCTCCGCTGCCAGGGCTGCTATACACGATCTTAACGCCATCCTCTGATTGCGAGATTCTTTTAACCTCCGTGCGGTAGCGGATGATATTATTCCCGACTCTTTTAACGAAGGCATCCACGATTTTGTCCATACCGCCAACAGGATGGAACATCATCATCTGCTGGTCATAGCTGTACTCATTGCTGAAATACCTGCCGAAGCCGGAATCAATAATCGATTTCAGATCAAAAGGGTCCCGGCGCACCCCGCCGTCCAAGGCCCCGCCCGGCTCCTCTTTGTAGCCTCCGCGTGAAGAGCCCTTGTAGAACAGATCCGGACTCAGATCCCCCTCTGCCCGCAAATAGTCAACCAGCTTGCTTTTCTCCTCGGCGGTAAGCGGCAGGTCGAGCCGGTTCTGATGGACTGCTTTGGCGAGCATTTCCGCCGTATAGCCGCGCACGTCGGCTTTGGCTGCTCTCTTCGGCACCCGGCGGTTGGACAAGGCCCCCACATTCTCGTTGTAGTAGAACCCGCTTTCGTTCACATTGTTAAACGGCTCCACGGCAATTCCGAATTTACGGCAATAGTCCATCGTAACATGAAATTGAGGAATCCTCATTGGACCCGCGTTGAAGTAAAGTCCTTGATCAAAGCGCGCGGTCTGCCGTACGGTGCCGATCTCCGCCACCGAGGTCCCTTTACGAACCGTCCAGCACCGTCCTCCTGCAAACTCCTTCGCCTCCAGGATGGTACAGTCATAGCCGGCCAGCCCCAGCTCATAGGCAGCGGTGAGTCCGGCAATACCGGCTCCCAGAATGATAACCTTCTGGCCTTTCCGGCCACTAAGCTTTAAGTCGTTGACGCCCGGGGGCACATATTCAGCCGCTTTCAGCGTTTGTGGGGCCAGCAGCCCCATCGTTCCCATTAAGCTAAATACCGCAGCCGAGCCTCCCACCTTGCCGACAGCCGTTAGAAATTGCCTCCGCGTCATCTCCTCCGGTTTATCCTGAACTGCCATGTCACCCACTCCTTTGCCGTTAAATCAGGTTATGCGCTGATCTTAGCAAAGAATTCCGGGTTTGAGTTAAATTATGTAAGAAATCCTTACACACTAATTTTATTTTATGAAAAATAATTGATTTTTTGATAATAATTACATAGAATCAGATTCATATCCTTATGGAAATCATTTCAATACGTGTAAACCTTAATGAGAAAGGAGGGTTTAAGTTATATCATATAACATAAGATGTTAGATTATTATACGTTCAAGAATGGAGGCGGCAGCTGTGGAGAACAAAGTCATGAGTATAGGTGTCGTTCGCGAGCTTACCGGCCTTACCGAGAGACAAATTCGGTATTATGAGCAGAGAAAGCTTATTTTTCCGGAAAGAACGAAGGGAGGCAACCGCAGATACTCGTTTGAGGACGTAAACAAGCTGATCTACATTCATCAGAAGATGCAGGAGGGATTTAATACGGTCGAGCTCCGGGAACCACCTAAACCGCGCCGGCGGGGCTGTGCCCCCGCTTGAGCCACCAGACAGCACCTGTCAAAGCCCTCTTAGGGAAGGAGTCGATCAATATGGATGTACAGCAAGCCATGAGTCTTGGCAGCCACCTTGCCGAGCTTCGCAAAAGGATCATCGCAGTGGCCGTTGTATTTGCGGGCGCTATGATCGCCGGGCTGCTTGCTGCTCCCGGGTGTCTGGCCTTTATGAAGCTGCATTCCCCCGCCTTTCAGGTCACCTGGAATGTATTCTCGCCTTGGGACGGACTACGCATCTATATGGGCATTGCCTTGGTGCTCTCGCTCATTGTAGCCCTTCCCTTCACGCTGTATCAGCTCTGGCTGTTCGTCAAGGACGGACTGCAGCCGGTGGAGCAGAAGGCGGCCCTGAAGTTCATTCCCTTCTCGGCTCTCTGCTTCATTCTTGGCCTGGCCTTCGCGTATTTTGTCGTGTTCCCTATGAGCCTGGCCTTCACGACGAAGGTGAATACGGAGATGGAGCTTGTCGAGACGTATGGTGTCGCTGCTTATTTCGGCTTTATGTTCAACATCATCGTGCCTCTAGCTCTGGCATTCGAGCTTCCCGCCGTGGTCCTCTTCCTGACCCGGATCGGCCTGCTCAACCCGGCACTGCTGCATTCAATGCGGCGCTATGCCTATCTGCTGCTTGTGATCATTTCCGCACTGATCTCGCCTCCGGACCTTATCTCCCATCTGATGGTCGCCGTGCCGATGATTGCTCTCTACGAGGGAAGCGTCCTTCTGGCGGGCTGGATGCATCGGCGGGAGCAGTCCCGCACAGACAAAACCGGACTTCGGCATACTGCCTAAGTCCGGTCCCTCCACATGCTTTATGCTGTTTCCAGATTGCGCCGCATATGCTGAACGAACATCCCTGCGAAATCAGGATCCCATTGACTTCCGCGCCCTTGCTCCAGGATGTCCAGTGCCTCGGCCCGGCTCATCCCCCGCCGGTAAGGGCGGTCGGAGGTCATGGCATCATAAGCATCCGCGACGGCAATAATCCGGCCGAACAGCGGAATGTCCTTGCCCTGCAGGCCATCAGGATATCCGTGGCCGTCATATCTCTCGTGATGGGACCGCACTCCCTCCAGAAAAGGTGCCATAGCATCCGGCGGCTCGATCTGCTTCAGAATATTTTCCCCTTGTGCCGGATGGGTCTTCACCTGGAAGAACTCCTCTTCGGTCAGGCGGCCTTCTTTGAGCAGGATGCTGTCCCGGAGCCCGATTTTGCCGATATCATGCAGCAGTGCTGTTTTGTGAAGAATATCAATACTATGGGCGTTCAGACCTGCCAATTGGCCGATAATGACGGAATATTCAGCAACTCTCAGCGAATGACCTGCGGTATAGGGGTCTCTTGCATCCAGGGCTGCGGCCAGCGCGGCAAAATAGCTCTCCAGCAGCTTGCGGTTCCGCTCCTCCCGCAGCTGCAGTCCCCGAACCATCATATTGAAGCCGGCGATCAGGCTGGAGAATTCATCCGAATACAGATTGGAGGTCTGAATGAAGCGTCCCTCCTTCACCGTATCCATTGCTTTGTACAGCTGACGCAGCGGTCGGTTGACGTCCTGCGTCATGAGCAGTGCACCGATATAGGCGAAGCCTACGCCGAGCATTAGAATGATGCCTGCCCAGCCCCAGTAGCCTCGCGATATTTCCTCATAGAACTGCCCCATATGCACCCGAACCGCCAGGCTGAACAGGAACAGCGGACAAGTCCCGATCAGCATCGCACTGAGCAGGAATTTGGTGCGGATGGAGGTAAACACATGTCCTTCCAGCGAAAAGTCTATGCCATATCGAATGAGCGCGAGCCGGCGCAGCTCTCGTACAATCGGCCGGATCGCGGCAACCGTCAGGAAAAACTCGATCATCGCATGACAGCTGGCGACCATGACCGCACCCAGCACCGCAATCCAGATGTAGGACAGCGGGATGCTCAGCAGCCCGGCATGAATCATCCATACGGTTGCGATCAGCGCGGGAATGGACATGCCCAGGAGATGAGGACCGTAAATACGATAGACTGCCAGCGACGGCATCCGGTGAGTTCGAAGATAGGCTGCCTCCAGCTGATCCAGCGTGGCGTCCTCCTCCAGCAGGACATTGCGAATGATTCCAATATGCTTGAAAAAAACAAAAAGCTCCACAGCGAGCATTACGACAAAGGATCCACCTAAAATGCTCAGCAGCCGGAAGCTTTCTATATAGGAAACGTTAAGGGTTGTGGTCATCAGTGCACCGCCGACGAGCAGAACGGCGATCAAGGAGCCAATCATATAATTTCGAATTAGCTGACGCAGAAAGGACTTATACAGCTGCATGCCAGTGCCTACTTTCTCTGTAATTGTTTATATTTAGAAATATCGGCTGAAACGGCGAAAAAATCAAGCGGTTTATTTTTAGGGAGAGACTTGCAGAGATGAGATTTGCATTTTCAGAAAAAGTATGATATTATTTTCAATTGTTATATGAAGTTTAACCCCGATGGATTCCTCTTCAACTTCGATTCTACTCGAGAATGTTCACACCGAGGTTGTAAATTCCTATTTTCTAACCCAAAAGTATGAGTTTGTACAGGATGTTTGTTTTCTGATTCACACTGGAGCGGTCATCGGAGCCGCAAGGACGAAAGAGAGGCAGGGCTTTTGTTGTATTGGAAGGTTCGATTCATCTGATTTCAATCTGGAACCGTCTGCACAGCTGTTTGGCTGTCACGGGTTAAATTTTATATAGGTGCTTTGCATTTAGTCATTTGAAATATACTCAAGCACCCCCTGAAGCATCCGGCAGCGCTGTCGGGTGCTTTTTTGTGTTTGCAGTGACAGCCGCCCAGCCTTTCGCATAGGATGCCGGAGATGATCCATTCTCTCGCGAAGGAGCGTGCAGTGCTTGAAAAAACGTGGAAAACACTCCAGCAGCAAAGACCCCGGCCAGCGCTATCAGGTCAGCGCCAGCTTGAAGGAAATCGATCTGGCACAGCCCAGTGAAAAGGCGAAGACCAAGGAAGCGTCGATCCGTCAGGCTGCTCCTGCCGTCCTGCCAGCCGAAGCCGCAGCGGAGCCCGTGCAAAGCGACTTCTCCGATGCAGAACACGAGGAGCCGGCTGGGGAGACAGCCGCTCCTGCAGGAGCCACAGAGCAGGCGGAGATGCTGGCAGCTTATCCGGAGCAGCTGCTAAAGGAACGGCTGCTCCCGTCCAAAGCCCCTGTTATTCATACAGAGGATATCGGAAAGGCCGCTGTCACCGAGTCCAATCTTGCAGCCCGCGCCGTGACGGCAGCCAAGCTGGCCCCCGGCTCGGTCGGCAGCGACAAGCTGCAGGATCAATGCGTCACGACCATTCACCTGGCTGACGAAAGCGTCACATCCAGCAAGCTGGCGTCAGCCAGCATTACTGCCGAGCATTTGGCTGGCGGCATTGTGACCGGGCAGAGCATTGCCGATCATGCCATCACAGCAAGCCACATCAAGCCGGGCAGCATTGATGCAGGCAAGCTGGGACTGCAGGCGGTTCAGTCTCAGCATATCGCCGATGGCGCTGTGCTTCCGCGCCACCTTAGCCTAAGCAGTGTTCCGGGCCAGCTGCTGGAGGACGAAGCGATTACGGAAGACAAAATCGCCTCCGGCAGCGTCAATACCCACCATCTCGCCAACGAAGCTGTCCATACCGCCAAGCTGGCAGAGCAAGCCGTCACCACCGCCATCATTCGCGACGGCGCCGTGAATGGTGCCAAGCTGCAGCCCGGCTCCATTCAGGGCATTCATCTGGAGCCGGCAAGCATCACCGGCCTGTCCCTGTCTCCCGGAGCTGTCGGCCGTGAACAGCTGGCAGAGCATGCAGTGGGCACCCAGCAGCTGGAGAGCGGCTGCATCACCTCTGCTCACATTGCGGAGGGAGCTATTACGGCGCAGCATCTGGCTGCGGGACTGATCGGTCCCGAGCAGCTTCAGCCTGCCTCCATCGGCAGTCAGCAGCTGACCCCCGGCGAGATTCAGACACGTCATTTGAGCGACGCCGCTGTCACGAGCCTGAAGCTGGCTGAGCAATCCGTGGGCACCTCCAAGCTGGTGGAGCAAGCCGTCACCGCTTCGAAGATTGCAGATCAGAGCATCCTGCCGCAAAAGCTCAGCGACGGGGCCGTGCATACACGCCATATTGCCAGCGGCGCCATCAAGAGGGAGCAGCTGGCGCTAGAAGCTGTGGTGTCCGCACATCTTTCGCCACAATCCATTCAAGGCGGTCATATTCAGGACGGAGCCATTGCCGCCCAGCACCTGAGTGCAGGCCTGATTGATAGTGCTGCCATCGCCCCGGAGTCCATTCAGGAGCACCATCTGGCCTGTGATTCCATCACGTCCTCCCACCTCCAGGAGCAGGCGGTGACAGCATCCAAGCTGGCCCCGGAAAGCGTGGACAGCCGCAAGCTCGCCCCCGGCGCCGTCTTTGGCCCCGCTATCGCCGCCGAAGGCGTGAACGCCGATCATCTGGTGCCCGGCCTCATTTCTGAAATCCATCTTGGCACAGGCAGCGTAAGTGCAGCTGCCCTTCAAGATCAGGCCGTGCAGCAAGAGCATCTGACAGATCGCGCGCTGATCGCGCGCCATTTTACCGAGGAGTGCGTCTGTAGCCCTGCCCTTGCGCCTGCCTCTGTGACCTCTGCCAAACTGGCGGCAGGCTCAGTAACAGAGCAGGCGTTAGCGGACGGAGCGATTTATCCGCAGCATCTGGCTGATCATGCGGTCACCGCACTTAAGCTCTCTCCGGAAAGCGTCACAACCGACAAGCTGACCGACCTCTCTGTTCATACTGCCAAGCTGGCTGAAGGCAGCGTCACCTCCACCAAAATTAAAGATGCCGCCATTACCGAAGCCCATCTGGCTGAAGGGATTATTGGACATCGGCATTTCACGCCGGAGGTGCTGGCATCCCTGTCGATCCAGGACAGCAGCATTACCACCCGGCAGCTGCAGGATCAATCCATTGGTCCGGAGAAGCTGCAGCTCTACGCGGTGAACAGCATCCATCTTGCGCCTTCCTCTGTGACAGCTGTCGCTATTCAAAGCGGAACCATCCGGGAAGACCATCTGGCAGACAACGCGATTGAGGCCCGGCACCTGGCTCCGGAAAGCATAGAAGGCCGACATGTGGCTCCGGAAACCTTATACGGCTATCACCTTAAAAACAGCAGCGTTACCCTCTCCCATCTGGCAGAGGACGTCCGCTCCCCGGATTTACTGCCCGACGGCAGCATCGGGGGCGACAAGCTGCAGAAGAAGTCACTCTCGGCAGAGCATCTGCAGTCAGGAGCTGTTACAGAGCAGGAGCTGAGCGACGGGGCCGTCAGTGGAAGCAAGCTCCAGCCTTCCTCGATCGCCTCCATTCATATGCAGCCTGGCGCCGTACAAAGTGAACAGCTGGCGGCGGAAGCCGTGGAGTCGCGCCATGTGAAGCCCCATACCATTGACAGCTCCCTGCTCGCACCGGGCGCTGTGGACGGAACACATCTGCAGCTCCATACCATTGAAGCCCGGCATCTGACGGCAGGTGTCGTTCATGCTGAGCATCTTGAAGAAAGCTGCGTGCGGGAGCAGCATCTGGCAGACCATAGCCTGTCCTCCCGCCATTTCTCTCCGGAAGCCGTAAACGGCAGCCATATTGCACCATCAAGCATCGGGAAAGAGCATCTTCAGGACGCCGTGATTGGCCGGGAGCAGCTCCAGCCGGACAGTCTGGGAGCGGCGCATCTGCAAGCGGGAGCAGTGCAGTCCCGGCACATCGCAGAAGGCGCGATTCTGCCTCGCCACCTTAAGCCAAGCAGCATTGGAGGCCGGCATCTGGAGGCCGGTGCCATTACAGGCGAGCAGGTCATGGATGCCTCCCTGACCGGCGACAAGCTGGCAGACGGGGCTGTCTCAGGACCTCAGCTTGCCGCGGGCTCGATCGACAGCTCTCATCTGACCTCCGGCGCAGTTCAGCTGGAGCATCTCGGATTCGCACCGGTTCGCAGCACTGGACCGTCCTTGCAGCAGTATGGCTTGAGCGCGTTCGTGTTTGCCGGGAATGAGCAGCAGGCTGTCGTCCAGGTCGCCTTTGACGAGGCCTATCCAACCGCCCATTACGTCATTGTGGCGATGAGCAATCATCCTGGGCTGCTCGTCTCCCTTAAGGAGCAGCAGGCCCGCTATGCAATATTGGAGGTGCTTCGGCAGCCGGGCTGCACCCAAAGCCATGGCTTTGTATCCTGGATTGCCATGGGCCCCTCTGCTTCTTAATGACAAAGGGCAAGATATATAGCCTGCTTGCAGGCACCGCCCACTGGGCAGCTGCATAGACTGCAAATATGAAAGATACCACGAATGGAGTGAATGTTTTGGGACCGTATTATCAAGCATCGCCTTACACGATGGCGCCTCAGCAGACGATGGGACAGCAGCATCAGCAGCATCACCAGCAAATGGAGCATCAGCCGACAACACAGCCAATTGTAGTCTACCCTGTTGATCCTTATGTCGTGGAGGCGTTCAAGTCCCTGATTGGCAAGTATGTAGTGCTGGAAACGACCCGCGGACGCATTGAGGGCTGCGTGAAGCAGGTGAAGCCGGATCACGTAGTGCTTGAGGTACACGGAAAAATGTGCTTCGTCCGCATTTGCGAAATCGTCTGGATCATGCCGAGCTAACGAGCTCTGGAAAGCTCCTTCTGTCCTGGGAGCTCCACCCCCGTCCAAATCACAAAAATCCCCGGTACCTTCATGAGGGTACCGGGGATTTCTGCGATTTACATAACGCCCATGCAGCCGGGCTTTAATACATCTCCCGGGAAGCATTTTTCAATGCAGTATCGATCAGCTGCCGAATAATATCACTGTAGTCCGTCTGGTGGATCTCCACCAGGCTGGGATGCACCTGATCCAGCAAATCCTTGACGGTTTCCAGCACGCTGCACAGCTCCCGGTTTAGCGTATGGCTTGCGCTCAAATAGCTTCTGGCGCTTCCCGCCTGCCGAACAGCAGGCTCATACATGCCGTTCTCGAGGTTCTCATGGAGACGCTCCAGCCGCTCTGCAACGGCCTTGTACTGCTTGTCCCTGGAGATGCACACCAGATGGCCGCACTCCTCCTCATCCCAGTGCTGATAAACTTCAAAGGGCAGCACCTGAGCAGACCGGGTCTTCAGAATCAGCTCTACCCGCTGATCCGTGTGATCCGGCGATATATAGGTTCTTGCCTTATTCAGCGAGCCTTCATCAATGAAGCTGAGCCAGCTGCCGGAAGCTGCAAAGAGGTCTGCTGCCGGCGAAGAGCAGGCAAGAATCTGATAATGCAGATTGACTTTGAAATAAGGCACGGGAAGCTGCTTGTCCTCCATAAGTTCTCTCACCTCATATTGAAATGCGCCGCAGCTTGGCGGCTTGCCGCTTCGTAGGATCGGAGCCAATCGTTCAGGGAGAGCAGGTCGGGAAAGAACAGTGCCCGCTCCCCCAGCGTATTCTGGAGTCCATAGCGGTCAATCAGGCGGCCGCCGATGACGATCATGGGTTCATAGCTCAGGCTCTGCAAGGCCTGAGTGTACTTCATCAAAGTCGGCAGATGATACACGATGGACGCGGACACGCCAATGATCTCGGGCTTCCAGTTCATCGCACTGACCATGGTGTTCTCCAGCGGCAGATTACCGCCATACAGGCGGGTGCTGAAGCCCCGTTCCTGAAACAGGGACGAGACCATTTTCAGGCCAAGATGATGATATTCCCCCTCGACGCACAAGAACATCGCTCTTCCTCCATGTCCCTGCGCCGGCTTTATCTGTTGTGCATACCGCGTAATCATAACATCACAAACCCCTGAGGCCAGATGCTCATCCGCGACGGAGACCAGATTCTGCTCCCACAGACCGCCGATATATCGCATTGCCGGTGTTAGCAGCTGATCATAGATGTACAGACTGTTTCTACCTGAATCCATATGACGGACCAAGAGGCTCCAGCACTCCTCCGTTAGTCCTTCCAGCATCAGCTCTGCCAGATGCTCAATTTCCATATTCAAGGGCAGCACCTTCTTATCCCCCCGGTAATATCATAACGTTTTACATTGTAATATGATCTTGAAGCTGGTGACCAGGGCTATTTTTGGCGATTGAACGTAAGCTTTGTCGAAAGTGACGAGGAAGTCTTTTTTTCTATTATAATGATCAACACAGGCGATTTCGCTATAAAAAGTGAATAAAATATGATAATATTTCCAATTACACCTTTGAAGTCTATCAATGCATTCAAGCTAGAGAAAGGATGCGGAGCATGGAAACCATAGAAGAGTACGCTGATATGATCCAGCAGGTGATGGATATGATCTATACGGCAGATCCCTCCCTGCTGCAGCGCTACGGGGAACGGGGACGTCAGAAATGCAGGGAGGACAACCTTCATCATCTGAAGCATCTGGAGACGGCCTTTCAGCTTGGCAACACCTCTGTTTTTACCGATTATGCGTTATGGCTTGAGGGAATTCTAAGCAAGCATGCAATGAAAACGCGTACACTTACGGACAATTTCCAATATATGCTGGATTCCCTGGACCTCGCCCGCAGCCTGGATGAGAGAGCCCGGCAAGCTTACCGGCAGTATTTGGAGGCAGCTATTCATGCGCTGCAGCAGCACGAAGCCCGTGAAGCCTCAATGACCACAGCCCAAGGAGAAGGGAACTAGCCCAATGAGCGAAAATGAATTACAGCCGCAAGCTGCCATCATCGTGCCGCCTGCGAGCCTTACTCACCCCAAAACGAACGAGACCGAGAATGAGGAGCATGCGCCGGCCTACGTCGTAGGACTGGGTGCATCTGCGGGCGGGCTGGAGGCGCTGGAGGTATTCTTCGACCATATGCCGCCGGATACCGGCATGGCTTTTGTCGTCGTGCAGCATCTGTCCCCTGATTATAAGAGTCTCATGAGCGAGATTCTTCGCAAATATACGGCCATGAACATCCGCGAAGCGCGGCATGATATGGTCGTCCGTCCTAACTATATTTATCTGACGCCGCCGCGCAAGATTCTAACCATCTCCGGCGGGCGCCTAAAGCTGGCAGAGCCGCTTCCTAACACCACGCTGCATATGCCGATTGATATGTTTTTCAGCTCGCTGGCCCAGGAGTGCAGAAACCAGGCGGTGGCTGTCGTCATGTCCGGTACCGGTACGGACGGGTCCCGCGGCATTCAGGATATTAAGGATACAGGCGGCCTCGTTATTGCACAGGACAGCCACTCTGCCAAATATGACGGCATGCCGAGCAGTGCGCGGCTCTCCGGCAATGCGGATGCGGTGCTGGCGCCCAAGGAAATGACCGAGCGCCTGCTGCTCCATGTGCATGGAGAAGGCTATGAGAATGTATCTACCGTCCGCGAAACCATAACGACGGAGCAGTATATCCAGCTCATCTTTGAGAAGATCCGCCAGGATTGCGGAGTCGATTTTACGTACTACAAGCGCAACAGCGTCCTGCGGCGCATCGAGCGGCGCATGGCCATCCACAATGTGCCCAGCATGGCGATGTACATGACGTTTCTCGATGAGCACCGCGAGGAGCTGCAGTCGCTAAGGAAGGATCTGCTGATCGGGGTTACGAATTTCTTCCGTGATTCGGAGGCCTTTAACGTGTTGTACGAGCGGGTGATTCCAGAGCTGTTCGAGCGCAAAAGCTTCGTCAAGGAGATCCGAGTCTGGGTGGCCGGCTGCTCCACCGGCGAGGAGGCGTATTCGGTAGCTATTTTGATGCGCAAATATGCCGAGAGCCTGGAGACGCCGTATTCCATCAAAATTTTTGCCACCGATCTCGACAAGGAATCCATTGAATATGCCAGCCAGGGGATTTACTCCGAAAGCACCATCAGCCATCTGTCCCGGGAAGATCAGGACCGCTTCTTTATCAAGGATGATGATATGTTCCAGGTGAGCAAGGAAATCCGCAAGATGGTCGTCTTTGCACCGCAGAACATCATCAAAGATCCGCCGTTCCGCAATCTGGACCTTATCACCTGCCGCAATATGCTGATCTATCTGCAGCCGGAAATGCAGCAGAAGGTGCTGTCTCTGTTTCACTTTGCCCTGAACCCTGACGGCTTCCTCTTCTTAGGTCCCAGCGAAACGATCGGGCGCTTTACGAACCAGTTTGAGGCGTTTGACCGGAGATGGAATATTTTTACGCACAAAAAATCGTCCGCCGGCGAAGAGCCCCGCATGTTCCAGATGGAGGACCGACTCGCACAGCCGCAGCCCTTCCGCAGAATGGTCTCCCCTGTCGTGCCGGCTAAGGACAGCGGACCGAAGCGGCTCGATGATCTGCAGACCACGCTCGTCGAGGAGCATGTGGCCCCGGGCATGGTTGTGGACCAAAGTAATGATGTAATTCATCTAAACGGCCCGATTCATGAATATCTGATGCTTGCCCAGGGAAAGCCCAGCTGGAATCTGTACAAAATGATCGACCCCAAGGTGTCCGCCGCCGTCTCCTCCGCGGTACAAAAGGTACGGGAGCAGCGCCGCGGTGTAACGTACCGCTCATTGACGATTCAGACGAATCTCGGTGAGCGACAGATTGATCTGCATATCCGTCCCTTCTCCCTCAAGAACAAGACCTATGAGAAATATGTTCTCATCCTGTTCATGGAGCCGGAGCAGCCGGGCTCGGAATCACAGGTGGTGATGCAGCCATTCGAGGTAGACAGCGGCGTGAACCTGCGGATTATGCAGCTGGAGCAGGCGCTGCTCCGGGCAGAGGAATCTCTGCAGGCTACCGTTGAAGAGCTGGAGACGTCCAATGAGGAGCTGCAGGCCACGAATGAGGAGCTGGTTGCGGCGAACGAGGAGCTGCAAAGCGCCAATGAGGAGCTGCAGTCGGTCAACGAGGAGCTGGTCACGGTCAACACCGAGTATCAGTTCAAGATTCAGGAGCTGACGGACGTGAACAACGATATGACCAATTTTTTGGTGAGCACACGGATCGGGACTATTTTTCTGGATAAGCGGATGTGTGTGCGCCGATTTACTCCGGCGATTACGAAGGAAATCCATCTGATGGAGGTCGATTACGGCCGCCCGATTGAGCATATCTCGCACCATTTCAAATACGATACGCTAGTCCAGGACGCTCAGGAGGTGCTGCAGTCACTGGTTCCTTTTGAGAAGGAAATTCAAAGCCAGAGCGGCACCTGGTACAGCATGCGTATCCTTCCTTACCGGAAGGATGACAACTTTATTAGCGGCGTCGTGCTGACGTTCGTCAATATTACGGATCTCAAAACGGTAAACGAGGAGCTGCAGAAGCTCTCCTATGCGGTCGAGCAAAGCCCGAGCATTACGGCGATCCTGGACCCCGCTGGGCGGATAGAATATGTGAATCCCCGCTATACGGAGGTTACGGGCTTTCATCTGGCGGATGTAAAGGGAAAAAGCATTCGCGAGTGCATGCAGAGCGAGGCCGGCGAGCGGCCGATTGAGCATGTAATGAAGCTGGCTAAGGAGGACGGGCAGTGGATGGGGGAATTGACCGGCTGCAAAAAGAACGGCGAACTGTTCTGGGAATCGGTCAAAATGATCCCGGTTCGCGACAAGCAGGGCCGCATCATCCACTACGTCAAATTCTCGGAGGATATTACCGACCGCAAGCATGCGGAGGAAATGCTCCGCAAGAATGAAATGCTCTCTGCCGTAGGACAGCTCGCGGCCGGTGTTGCTCATGAAATCCGGAACCCGCTGACCGCTCTGAAGGGCTTCACCAAGCTTATGTCCGGCAAGGGTATGGGCAATGACATGTATATTGATATTATGCTGAACGAGCTGAACCGGATTGAGCAGATCGTCAGCGAGCTGCTGGTGCTCGCCAAGCCGCAGGCTATTGATTTTGTGGAAAAGGACCTGACCCCGATTCTGCAGGACGTGCTTATGCTGCTGGAATCCCAGGCCAATATGAACAATGTTGAGATGAACGCCCTGTTTACAGAGGGGCTCCGGGTGTTTGGCGTGGAGAACCAGCTGAAGCAGGTGTTTATCAATATTCTCAAAAATGCGATTGAGGCCATGCCCTCCGGCGGCAGAGTCGATGTGCTCGCCGAGCTGCATGCGGATCAGCAGCAGATCATCGTTCAGTTTATTGATAACGGCACCGGCATTCCGGCAAGCAAGCTGGCCAAGCTCGGAGAACCCTTTTACTCCACCAAAAACAAAGGCACCGGACTCGGGCTCATGGTCAGCTACAAAATCATTCAGAACCACAAAGGCACCATCCGATTTGAAAGTGAGGAAGGGCAAGGCACCACGGTCACCATTGCCATTCCGTGCACAGCATCACTGCTGCCGTAACTCCTCTGGTCAATGCTCGCGTGAATTGGTCGAACCGACGCATTCTTCCGCACTGGGCGCAGCTCCCGGTGCGCGGTGTTCCGCTGCATAACAGCAGTCGATCGACCACACTCTTGCTAGCCGCCCACTCAAACCGCCGCCCCTCTCGATGCACCGCAGCAGCGGGTATCAGAGGGGCGGCTTTTATCGGTTAACCTTATATTGCTGCCGGTTTCCAGGCCGGGGCTCCTGCTCCTGATCGACACTTGGAGAGATTAATCTTTGTCGCTTTGAAGCATCGCCATCAGCTGATTTCGCAGACGGTTAAATACGATCGCCGCCTCCTCGCGGGTCAACGGCGCACCGGGACGCTTGCCATCAAACAGCCCGTTCTTCACCGCTTCGTCCCACGCCGCCTGTGCCCATGGGCTGACAGTATGAATATCTCGTGCGGAATTCGGGGTTTCTGCCACTGGGCTCGCCTCCTTTGCTTGTAATCCCAAATGCTTGGCAATGCCGGTAACATGGCCGTTGACCAGCGCCGCAATGACCTCATTCTGCTTCAGCTTGGCGGCATCTGAAGCTACATCCACAAACAGGTTCTCAGTCAATACCGCTGGCATAGCACTTTCCCTGACCATGTGAAAGTTCGCGCTTTTCTGTCCCCGATCATTGACCCCAAACGGACGCAGGGCCGCCATAATGTCGGTATGCAGATGATTTTGCAGCCTTACCGACTCACTGCTCGGCTTAGTGTAGCGAAAAGACTCAAAGCCCCCGGAGCCGCCCCCGGCATTACAATGGATCGAGATCAGAATATCCGCTCCGGCCCGATTCGCCGCTGCGGTGCGCTGCGGCAGCTCCAGAAATACATCGGTGGAACGCGACATGAGCACCTGCACCTCCTGATACTCCGCCTCCAGCCGCTGCTGGATGCCTTTAGCGATCGCGAGCACCACATTCTTCTCCTGCAGTCCGTTTCCAGACGCTCCCGGGTCTGTTCCTCCGTGACCGGCGTCGATCCATACCTTTTTCACGAATCATCCCCCTCTTTCCTGACTTCATGCAGCCGGGCTGCCCACACACTCCCGGATCGGTTCCGCCGGAACCGACGGCGATTCACACCTTCTTAGCTGACTTGGTGCAGTTGGCATGCAGACGCTCCTCCCCGCTGCATGTACAAACATTGTATTCAACGAATCTTGTAAACGGCTGTGCATTTGCAGGAAGACTTGCATATTCTTTATAAATGTGCGGGTGGTATCAGCTTCATTCTTGAACCCATTGTGCTAAAGTGGCGTACTACATCATATCTATTCCTTTTTATGCAGCCATCATGAATCAAAAAGGAGGTCAGAGCCATGCCTACAGCAGATGCAGACAGCGTAAGCCGCTGCTCCAGACGGTTTTGTATTTTGCTCCCGCACGGGAAACCACAGCCCGTTTGGCGCTGAGATTCTCTGTAGCAGCATCGCTCGTCTTGAGATGAAGACAAGATCCTATGTTCTTTTAGCTGTGATCTTACTCGCCGTCGCCGCCTCTCCAAAACTGTATGCACTCTACCAGGAACGAATCCATTTCAACAAACCGCTGGTTTCCATCATTGCCTTTGCTGATCTTTCAATTAAGGGTAAATTTGCCCGGGAGGAAAAATATTATTTGGAGGTAGAAATAGAAAGAGGATATTACACCAAAGCTTATGATATAGACGACCCCGTCAGGACCTACGCATTGTCCGGCAAGGAGCTGTATGACCAAATTCAACTGGATGAAAAAACCGATTACGCCGGCGTAACCCTAAAATCCGTCGTACATATCCGGGAACTGGCGTCTGATGAGGCAGAGCGGTTAAGAATGGACCCGTTTCTCATCATCTCGGATCAGAAATACAGCAAGTATGTAGAAATCATTAACTTGTCCAAATGAGGACCGTACACATGCTGGCCTTGGAGCAGGGCGGCGGTTCGCCGCTGCTTTATGGCCGGCATGGGTGCGGCTCGGCCGCAGCAGCGCTTTGCCTCGGGCCGAGAGCTGCATGCGATGCGGTACGCACGCAGCGATTCCGCGGCCAGCCGCTGTGGAACAGCTACTGCCCCAGCTTCTCCATGACCGACTGCAGCTTCTGTCTGCTGGAGCCCGCCTTATCACGGCGATCGTCGATTTTGACCGAAGTGGACACCCGCTTCGCCCCACACATAAATGGCGCTTCATGCAGAGCAGCAATCGCCTTCCAAATATCACCCAGCTCGCCTTCAATGATGGTGCTCATGGAGGTCAGCTCGAAAGTAACCCCCTCCTGCTGCTCCAATACCCGCTGCATTCCCGCTACATATGCGCTCAAAGACGTGCTCTCCGTACCAATCGGTATAATGGTTACCTCTGCGATCGCCATACATATAACCTCCTGCCTTCAGATTTAGGATACCTTTATTCTAACAGCTTTATGATGAAAAGAAGTAGTTTTCATGCACGCACGTGTGCTGAGCGTGTCTTGGCACGGCTGGGCGTTTGCTCATCAATATACGTGCGCACACTCAAGCATAGCTGGCTTGCCTACTCGTGTGTACGCTTCTCAATACATTAGCTCATGCTCCCAGTAGCTTATGCTCTAACTTACTTATGCTCTGCTCTGCTCAGCTCATGCTTTACACTAGTCCGTTCTCTCAGTAGCTTATGCTTTACACCTTCTAGCTCACGCACTCAGTCGCTCATGCTCTACACTAGCTCATGCTCTAACGGTTGCCACAGTGCTTATTGTTGCTCTATCGGGAACAAATTAATTCTAACGGTTGTGAGCGTGCTTATTTGGTGGAAACAGTCGCTGTGAGGCATCAAATTGCTAAAATATCTCGTCTGGCAACCGTTAGAATTAAAGTAACCTTGGATTTGACGCATTAGCGCTCGTGGCAACCGTTAGAGAGTCAGAGTTAGAGTTAGAGTTAGAGTTAGAGTTAGAGTTAGATCCGCACCCGCTCCCCCCTCGCCCCCACACCCATCAACCAGCGAAGCAGCCCATACCACACTCCACTGCACACAGCCAGTGACAAAAATAGCAATCTCTCAGATCCGGTGAATCTGCGTAAAAATTGACGCATTTCGTCAATATCTATGGATTCCCACTCTCTTTTGTGAGTTTCTACATTGGCAGTTTGCCCGGTCATTTGCTATAATTCATTTTGTGCTTTTTTGAAGATTATCGTTTACAGATACAACATATTGGGTTAAATTAAGTATCACTAACCAAATATAGTGTGTGTAGGGGTTCTGAACATATTTACATATGCTCCGGACCGAACGGGAAGCATGGCGAAAATCCATGAGCTCCCTCCTATATGCCTAGCACCTGCTTCTTTCGGGAATCAGGCACGTGTTTGCGGATCGCGTCTGTACATACACACCCAGACAGCATTTTAACCCACAGCGCACAATAGCATTTTCAGCCTTCCCAGGGAGGTTGGTCGAAAATGTTTTTTTCTTGTCTTGCTTTTTTGCTTTTATTTTTCCTAAGGAAGGTAGGGAATTGATGTATGCCACAACTCGTAGTCAAGCCCAATAACCGTCAGCTGGCTTTTGATGAAATCCGCCTCTCTGTGTATGCGGACCGTATTTTGAAGGACCTGGATATGCTCGATAAGGAAAGACTGCTGCGCGGGGTAACTGCAAAGCTTCGCGGTGAGCAGGTCTCCGGTGAGGAGATCAGCAATGCGTTCACCATGTCCGCCCTGGAGCTGGTCAGCAAAGAGGAGCCCAACTGGAAATTCGCGGCAGCCCGCTCCCTCCTGACGTCATTATATAAAAAAGCGGCCAACCACCGCAGATATAAAGCTTATCCGGAAGAGCCCTACGGCGCTCTGTACCCGCTCATCACAGAGCTGGTGCAAAAAGGGATTTACCGCGAAGAGCTGCTCTCCTGCTACACCAAGGCTCAAATTGAGGAGCTTGCAGATACGATTGACTACTCCCGCGATCTTCTGTTCGATTACATCGGACTGCTGACGCTGGCCGAGCGGTACCTGGCTACGGATTTTGACGGCCGGGTCATGGAGCTGCCGCAGGAGCGCTACATGGTCATCGCCATGTACCTGATGCACAAAGAGCCGGAAGACAAGCGCCTGGAGCTCGTGAAGGAAGCCTACTGGGCTATGAGCAACCTGTACATGACGGCCGCTACGCCTACCATGTCCAACGCCGGCAAAAAAGTCGCCGGACAGCTGTCCAGCTGCTTTATTGATACGGTGGATGACTCGCTGGAGGGGATTTTTGATTCCAACACTGATGTAGCACGCCTGAGCAAAATGGGCGGCGGCATCGGCGTATACCTCGGCAAGGTACGCGCACGCGGCTCGGACATCCGGGGTCACAAGAACACCAGCTCCGGCGTGATCCCGTGGATCCGTCAGCTGAACAACACCGCTGTCAGCGTGGACCAGCTGGGTACCCGCAAGGGCGCCGTGGCTGTATACCTGGACGTGTTCCACAAGGACATTCTCGCCTTCCTCGACTTGAAGCTGAACAACGGAGATGAGCGTATGCGAGCGCACGACGTGTTCCACGGCGTATGCCTGCCTGACCTGTTCATGGAGGCGGTTGAGGCCCGGGACGAGTGGAGCCTGTTCTGCCCGCATGAAGTGAAGAAAGTGATGGGCTGGAAGAGTGAGGACGGTCGTCCGCTCGGTCTGGAGGATTTTTACGATGCTGCCCAGGGCGATGGCGAGTTCCGCCAAAAATATGCAGAGGCAGTCGCTAACCCGGTTCTGCCGCGCATCACCGTACAAGCCATCGACATTATGAAGCGGATTATGAAGTCCCAGCTGGAGACCGGCACGCCATACATGTTCTACCGTGATACCGTCAACCGGGCGAACCCGAACTCGGCGCATGGCATGATCTACTCCTCCAACCTGTGTACGGAAATTATGCAGAACCAGTCCCAAACGGTCGTTGAGCAGGAAGAGCTGGTTACGAAGGACGGCCAGACCCGGATCGTGATTTCCAAAATCCCTGGTGACTTCGTGGTGTGCAACCTGAACTCGATCCACCTGGCACGTGCAGTGCCTGCTGGCGTCCTGGAGCGTCTCGTGCCGATTCAGGTCCGGATGCTGGACAACGTCATCGACATTAACAATATTGAAGTGCTGCAGGCCCAGTACACGAACAGCCAATACCGCGCGGTCGGCCTGGGAACGTTCGGGCTTCACCACCTTTTGGCTCTGGAGGGCATCCGCTGGGAGTCTGATGAGGCGGTCGCTTATAACGACAATCTGTATGAGCATATTAACTATCTGCTGGTTAAATCCAGCATGGAGCTCGCCAAGGAAAAAGGTCACTATCCGAAGTTCAAGGGCTCGGATTGGGAAAGCGGCGAATATTTCACCTTCCGCGGCTACACCGACGGCGAGCATGTAGGCCAATTCGTAACCACCGAGCAATGGCGCGAGCTGCAGCAGGAGGTTCAGCAGAACGGTGTCCGGAATGCATGGCTGTTCGCCATCGCTCCGAACGGCTCCACCTCGATCATCGCCGGCTCCACCGCCAGCATTGATCCGTTGTACGAGCTCTTGTCTTATGAAGAAAAAACAACCTACAAGATCGCGAATCCGGCTCCGGATCTGTCGGACAAGACAATCTGGTATTACAAAACGGCATTCCTGATTGACCAGCACTGGTCCATCAAGATGGCTGCGGCCCGCCAGCGTCACGTAGACCAGGCACAAAGCTTTAACCTGTATGTCCGTCCGGACATCCGCGCTTCGGAGTTCCTGGAGCTGCACCTGCATGCCTGGAAAGCAGGCATCAAGTCCACATACTATGTACGCAGCCGGGCACTGACGATTGAAGAATGCGAGTCCTGCGCAAGCTAAAGCTTTTCGAATCCCTCCCAAACCCTCCCTTTCCAAAGGGAGGGCCCCAAGGGCTCTGCCCTCTGGACTCCCGAAAGTAAACCCGTGCAGGGTGCGAGTGTGGCGGAGATACGGAGCTTGGGTGCTAGGAGCGCTTTCCCCCTTCGGGGACGCTTCACGATGGTGCAGACCCGATGGACGGGCTGTGGTGCTTGCGATAAGGTACCTTCCTGCTTGGAGCGCTCTCCCTTCGGGATTTGCTGGAAGTTGGGTGCAGACCCGATGGAGGGGCTGTGGCGCTTGAGATGAGGTACCTTCCTGCTTGGAGCGCTCTCCCTTCGGGATTTGCTGGAAGTTGGGTGCAGACCCGATGGAGCGGCTGTGGTGCTTGAGATAAGGTCCCTTCCTGCTTGGAGCGCTCTCCCTTCGGGATTTGCTGGAAGTTGGGTGCAGACCCGATAGACGGGCTGTGGTGCTTGGGTGAGATGCCTTCCTGCTTGGAGCGCTCTCCCTTCGGGATTTGCTGGAAGTTGGGTGCAGACCCGATGGACGGGCTGCGGCGCTTGAGATGAGGTCCCTTCCTGCTTGGAGCGCTCTCCCTTCGGGATTTGCTGGAAGTTAGGTGCAGACCCGA
>NZ_JAGFIP010000028.1:0-31660 GCF_017582705.1 Paenibacillus sp. F411 | reverse complement strand
AGCACGGCGAGCAGGCTGACCACCAGCTCGCGACTGCGGTCCAGGCATACCCCGATCCGGTCTCCGCGCCGGACCCCCTGCGCGATGAGCCTCCGGGCAAGGCGGTTGGCCTGTCCGTTCAGCTCTCCATAGCTCAGGCTGCCACCCCTGAACCTTACGGCAGTCTGCCCCGGTGTTGCTGCAGCCTGCTGCTCTATGCGGAGCAGCATATCCTCAGGCTCGCCCTCGCCGCTCGCAGGGTTCCACTCCTCCAGCTGCCGGCGGCGCTCTTCCTCACTGAGCAGCTCCAGACGGGACACTGCCTGCTCCGGGTCCTGCACAGCGCTCTCCACTACCTTCAGAAGCAGCGCCGAGAAAGAATGGGCCGTCTCCCGCCGCAAGCGGGCGGTGTCGTACTCCATACAACCCAGCAGCTCTTCCCCTGCCTGTCCCATCACGATCGACAAATCGAACTGCGGATGACTGGGTGCCACATCCATCAGCTCCAGCTCCAGCCCGCCAAGCGTAAGCCTCGCTCCTGGAATTCCTACGGCAGCGGCAGCCAGCTCCTCCTGTCCCAGCACCGGAGCATGCAGTGTAAACATCACATTGAACAGCGGATTTCCCTGGGTCCGCCGGGTGTGCAGCCGCTCGACAATGTGCGAGAACGGATACTCCTGATGCTTCAGCGCCCCTGTAACGGTCTCATGCACCCGAAGCAGGAGACTTCGGAATGACTCCTGTGGCACAAATGAATTTCGGAGCACGACCGGATTGACAAAATAACCAACCGTTTCGCGATCCTGATGCTGCAGCCGTCCCGAGGTGGGACTGCCAATCGCTGCCTCCTCCTGGGATAATCCCCGGTGAAGCATCGTGAACATGGCCGCGAGCAGGCAGGTATAGAGCGTCACTCCGTTATCCTTCGCCAGCTGCCGCAGCCTGGTCGTTAACTCAGCCGGAAGCGCAAAAAAGATTTTCTCTCCCTTGCCGTTCTTCGCCGGCTCCGATGCTTCTGGCGGCGAATGCTCCAGCAGCATCGGCTCCAGTCCCGCCAGACGATCATGCCAGTACGCATTCAGCAGCTCGCCTTTATCTTGCAGCCGCTGCTGCTGCCGCAGCCAGTAGCTGCCGTAAGAGTTCCCGGCTTCTCCTAATGCGACTGGTGCACCAGTGCTCATAGCGGCGTACAGCTGTCCCAGCTCTTTTGCAATCATCGCAAACGACCAGAAATCGCTGATCAGGTGATGAAAGGTGAAGGTTAACAGGGTTTCTCCCGGCTCGCCAAGGAGCAGCCCTATACGAAATAAAGGCTCCTGGTCCAGAAGGAATGGCTTCGCGGCTTGACCCGTGACCCACTCCAGACGCTGCTTCTCACTCCAGCCGCGGGTATCGTGCCGTGACAGTGGAAGCTCTATCTGCTCCCTTATTTTCAGCAACGGATCGCCGTTACTTTCCACAATGACAGCCCGGAGGAGAGAATGGCGCTGCTGTATCACCTTCATCGCTTGGAAGAAAGCTTCCTCCTCAAACTGCCCTGGCAGGCGAAAGGTTCGGGTAATGAAATACATGCGGCTGCCGGGTTGCAGCTTTTGCAGAAACCATAAGGCGCGCTGTCCCGCAGATAGCGGAAACTCTGTAAGATGCCCTCCTTCTTCAGTGCGCTTCTCCAGCGATGGACTTCCGCCAGCCGCCTCCTGCCGGATCAACGCCGCCAGCTTCTTCACTGTCGGCCCTTCCAGCAGTCGGTCCAGCTCCAGCTCCAGCTGAAATGCGTCTTCAATGCGAGCTTTGAGCTCCAGAACATGGATGGAGTCCAGCCCGAGCGCCGGAAGCGGAAGCTCCAGCGGAGGAGCCGTCCCTTTGAGCAATTGGGTGATCTGCTCCACTAAAAAACCCGTGACCTCGTCCTCTTTTCCATTACTGCTCCAGCGTAGCCCAGCCTCCTCAGCTTGGTCCCAGCTGGCATTCGTATCGGGTCCGGCCGCAGCTTGAGGCTTTAGATAAGCCGCCGCAATATCCAGGCTCTGATTCAGATAAGCTTGCTTGCACAGGCTGCGCTGAATTTTACCGCTGGAGGTTTTATGGATGGATGCCGGCTTGACCAGCACGATATCATAGACCTGCAGCTCGAAGCCGGTCGAGACCGCTTGCCGGATCGCCATAAATACCTCGTCGGGGTCACTTCTGCGCTGAGCCCGCTCCAGCTCGCATACGACAACCAGCCTTTCTTCTCCCTCTATCTCTACCGGGAACGCGGCTGCATTGCCAGAGCTTACCGCCGGATGACTGTCAGCTATAGCATATTCAATATCCTGAGGGTAATAATTGCGGCCCCTTATAATAATCAGATCCTTCATACGGCCTGTAATATAGAGCTCTCCGGCATCTACAAAGCCCAGATCGCCTGTACGAAGGAACGGGCCTTCCCCCGTGTCTGAAAGGTACGCATTAAAGGTTGCTGCCGTCTGCTCCTCCCGCCTCCAATATCCCTGGGCCACGCTCTGCCCGGATACCCAGATCTCACCGATCTTTCCCGGGGCTTGTCTGGCCGCAGACTCCGGGTGGACAATGACTACAGATGGGTCTTTACTTAAGACCGTTCCGGAGCTGATCAAGCTGCGCTGACCGGCAGATAAGGGCGTTGCCGTCTCTATGACGCCTTCTTCGAGCGCATTGCGTTCCACCTGCTTCTTCACCGGCCCTTTGCCGCGCGCTGCTCCGGACACGAACAGTGTGGACTCTGCCAGGCCGTAGCACGGATAGAAGGAGGAATAGGCAAAGCCGCTCATTTGAAATCCATCTGCAAAACGCCGCAGCGTTTCCTCCTGAATCGGCTCTGACCCTGTGAAGGCACAGACCCAGCGGCTTAAATCAAGCTGCTCCCGGGCTTGTGGAGCAATCTTTTTGAGGCAATGCTCAAAGGCAAAGTTGGAGCCCCCGCTAACCGTAGCTTGACGGTCAGATATAGCCTGCAGCCAGTGTAAGGGACGCTGGATAAAATGAGCAGGTGTCATCAGGGTTACCGGAAAGCCGGTATACAGCGGCTGCAAAATGCCGCCAATCAGGCCCATATCATGATAGGGTGGAAGCCAGATCACACTTCGGTCGTCTTCATTTAACTGGAAGGCTTCTTGAATCAGTTGAAGGTTGTGCAAAATGTTGAGGTGGCTCAGCATAACACCCTTCGGTGCTGCAGTAGAGCCGGACGTGTACTGGAGAAAAGCAAGCTGCGGCTTATTCTTTAATACGAGCTGAGGAGATTCTGCTCCGTTCTCACCTGCCCAGTCCTCTGTCACCGACCATGTCAGGCGCTGAAGGACAGGATGTTCTGGCAGCTTGGTTTGAAGACGGGATAAGGTAGGGGTGTCGGTCAGCGCAAAGCTGGCATCACAATCATCAATAATCGAGGTTACACGAAGGAGGTGGGCATTCAGACGCGGCGGATACGCAGGTACAGCGACAACGCCTGCATACATACAGCCAAAAAAAGCAGCAATATAATCCAGTCCCGGCGGATACAGCAGAAGTGCACGCTGACCTTCGGCACCGTGAAGAGCAAACCAGCCTGCCAGTGCACGGGCGCGGGCATCCAGCTCGCTGTACGTCATTACCGTATCCTCACCATGCTCGGTCATCATGCGGTAAGCCTCCCGGCTTCCCTGATGGACCGCGCGCCAGGACAACAGGTCTGTTAACGTGTTCATCTCTTTCATCGTATGAAGCATATTCATTCTCCTCCCGCCTGAGAAAAGAAAAAGCATCCTGCTCTCTTCTCAGCGTAATCCCTCTCATGAAGGGTTCACTCTCTTGAACATACCTGATTATTCATCGCTCAGCAGCAGGCAGTGGTGTCATTGGGAATTCGAATTAAATCATACATTATGTACAAATAAATGACCTGTCATGTAAATATGGAAAAATAAGCTTCTTTTCTGAATGATAATACACATTTTCCCTTATTTCAACTACTTATTAGCCAATATTACAAAACATGTAATATATTTTTTCATTGTAAACGCTCAGTAAAGTGTTTTTTGGTAAACCTGACAAGTGAATTTATAGCGCGAAGGACCTTGAAATAAACCTAACTATATAAAAAAAACACAAACAATAATCCGCCCCCTCAAGGGAGCGGATTACCGTCAACTCAAGCATTTACCGCTTTTTATAGCAGGCATGGTTACTAGATTGCAGAATTTCAAATCTTGCAGCTTACCGGGTAAAGGTCAATGCACTCAGCATCCGGTGCAGGATCGCGGAGCTTTGCGCTCTGGTAGCTGTCCCCTTTGGAGCGAACTGATTGCCACCCACGCCGTTAATCATGTCCATGTAAGCCAGAAGTGAAACCGACTCTGTCGCCCAGCTTCCAATGTCAGCGCGATCGCTAAAGATCATTGCAGTGCTGGAATCACGGATCGAGTCATACCCGGCAAATTCCATCGCCCGGTGGATCATCACGGCCATTTCCTGCCGGGTAATGCTCTGGTTCGGCTGAAACGTACCATCCCGGTATCCGTTAACTAGTCCATTAGCCGCCGCAGCCTTCACCGCATCATGATACCAGTGCTTTGTGCTGACATCACGGAACGCAATCCCGGGGTCTGATGACGCTGAGGACAAGCCCAGTGTTCGGGTCAGCAGAGCGGCGAATTCCGCTCGGGTGACCGGCTGATCCGGACGGAATTCCTGTTCAGTCACACCCAGTACAATCCGTCTGGCAGCCATACCCTCGATCTCTTCCTGCGCCCAATGACGCTTGATATCGGTAAAGGTTACGTCGTTCTCCAGGATCAAATACGTACTGTTGCTTCTGCTGAACAATATAATTCCGCGCTCCTGAACCTGATAAGGAACCGGTGTGTAGCTCAGCTTTCCATTGGGATTCCGTTCGGCTCGAACGACCGCCGTTTTCCGATCATCCAGCTGCTGATCCGTTACGATCGTGCGGGAAACATAGTGCGGGAACGAGATCATCTCAACGGAAGCTCCGTCCTGCTGCACAATATACACCTTAAAGTTCACCGCAGCCGTGACCTTCCAGCCTTCAGCCTTTGCAAGATCCCCTGTGGCAGAATCCTTCGAGATGAGCACCGTCAGCTTCCCTGAGGACGGGAGCTGCTGCAGCAAAGCTGCAGTCAGCGGCAGGAGGTAGCTGCCGTCCTTGCCTTCTACAGCCAGTTCTTTGGCCTTTCCCCCTTCCACAGCCAGACGCAGGGCAGCTGCATCGACAGACACCTGAATGCCGCTTGTCTTCGCGTCAGCATCCAACTTAAAGGCAATCCGCCGATTGACGGCACGCTGAACCGCTTCCTCTACCGCCTTGCTGTCCGCCTGCGCCTGCGCAATGCTCAGTCCGTTCAGCAAGGCGGTCTTCGCCGGCAGGATCATGCTGTTGCCTGGCGGAACGAGAACCGGATTCCCCTGCGGAGGAGCCGGAGTTACAGGAGCCGGAGCTCCCCCTTCGAATTCACCTGATGCCGGCGGCTCTGAAGGTCCCGGGTCTGCCCCGCCTTCACCCGGAGCCGCAGGGCCTTCAGATGCAGCTGCGCCTGTCTTGAGCAGCGGCCGAAGCTGAAGATGTGGATGATCTGAGGCATATAGCTCCATAGGAACCCCCTGGCCTTTTGTATCTGCAACCAGGAGTACAGCCTCGCCGCCGTCTCTGCTGCTCAGATACTGCTTTAACGCTTCGGTAGAAATCGAATAGGAATCCACGTTGTATGGCAGGTTGTACGTTTGATCCTTGAAGCCCTTCATTGTGAATGCTCCGAGATACACACCTTCTCCTGCTGCTGCAGCTGATGGATGTCCGCTCGTTGCTGCATTCATTCCAAACACCTGAAGCGTTATTTCCTCGCTCCCAGGGTTGAGATCTGTCAGCCTGCCGCTAAACTGCAGGGAGGCTTCATCAAGTGCTGTCACCTCCGCCAGGTCAAAGGTAAACATCGCCGCATACGGCTCACCTTGTGCAGACCAGGCATCCCCGGTAGCATAGTGCACAGCACGGTATACCGGATTGCCTGAGGTATTAGACAGCTTCAGCCCGTCCGGAGATACCACATGCCCTTGGCCCCTGCGAATTTCAATGCCACCGGCACTCTTCTCAATGCGGTTGCCGATCAATTGAATATCGCGCGGATCACCGCTGCCCACCTGGGCGGCATTAGAATCACCATTATCGTAGTCCAGCAGGATTGGAATATCTCCTGCTTCAAAATTCGAAATGGTGTTGCCGGAAGCGATGGTTCGCGGCGCGTTCAGCAGCCGCAGCCCGATCACGGACTGCTGATACGGTCCTCTGACGAATGCCGAAGGATCGATTTCAATGACATTGTTCTCAATGATCGTATCCGGCGATCCCAGCACGACCGTAATGCCTTCTGCATTATTTTTGAGCAAATTGCTGTGGATGTAGTTGTATGGACCGGCTTCGCTATGGTTGCTCGGATAACCGCCGCCAGTATTGCCCAGCGCAATGCCCGCACCGCGGCGGGTCCCAATAATGGTGTTATCCTTTACCTCGTTCAGATACTCATCCTCACCGTGCAAATCAATGGCGTCATAAGTGTTGTTAGTCAAGGTATTGTTCTGAACCAGATTATTGTGGGTGTATGCCTGCACAATGATGCCGTGACGCATCGCGTTGGTGCCGTCAAATACGTTGTTCTCGATCAGGTTATACTGAGAGTCCTCCTCCTCACCGAAGCGGTCCAGCTTGAACTCCCCTTGAAGCGATATTCCGTAGCCTGCACCGCCGCCGCCGATATCCGTTGCATTACGGAAAATGGAATTGCGGACGACCAGGTGCTGTCCCTTGGCCATACGTACCCCGGTTTTTTCAAATTTCTCGATGAGGACGTTGTCTACAACAATATTATAAGGCGCCTTAGCTGAGCTGCCGCTGGACGATTTATCAATGTAGATCCCATGCTTGTAGCCCCCTCGCAGCGGGTGGTTAATGGCCGGGTCTGTTGGATATTCCTGATCCCATGTGGACGTGATCGTCAGGCTGGAGATCACAATGCTGTTCTGGTTCATCGCGGACAAGACCCGGCTGCTGGCATTGGATAAGCCGGTATTCGTCAACTCCGGACCGAGACGGTTATCGAAATCAGACAATAGAATCGCGCCCTCCCGGCTTTCTCCGGTAAGGTTCACCCCCGTCTTCAGCACAATTTGTGTATCAGAGGCATAGGCACTCAGCAGCTTATACGTTCCGTTCGGCAAAAACACCTCGTCACCCGGCTGTGCGTCATCAATAGCACGCTGTATCGCTGGGCGGTCGTCCGTTATGCCATCGCCCTTGGCCCCATAAGGAGCCGCCGTCACATCGATCTTCCGACCGGTAAAGGCATTAGGAGCAGGCAGCGGATGCGGTGTTCCGTCCACATTGTACAGCCCTGCCTTGGTCGGACGCACTTCTCTGCTCACAGTCTGCGGCGGCAGTGCCGGCAAGATTGGATCGTTATCCACCCCGCTGTCACTCGGGGAGTACATATGGACAACCGTGTAGCCGTTATACTCGGTGGAGCTGTTCCCCTGACCTACAAGTCGAATGTATCGGGCATCTGTATCTGGAACGTCAAAGTTCTCCATATCCAGCTGCGTTCCGCGGCTCTCCCCGCTATAGATCGTATCCCAGGATACACCATCCATGGAGCTCTGAATGTCGAAGAAGTAGGATCTCTCATCTCCTTTATAAAAAGCAATCCCCACATCCCCAACCGTCGCAACGCTCCCCAGATCATATTGAATCCATGCCCCGGCTCCGTTCGCGCCCCATCGGGTATTCGGATTGTCATCAAGCGTATTGGCTGCTTTGTTGCCCCAGTTCAAGTCCCCGTTATAAACCTTGTCGTAATGACTCGCGGTAACCTGGGTTTCTGTAAAGGTGTAGCGCTTTTGCGGCATGGCTGAAGCTTCATTGGAGTCCAGACTGCTGCTTTTATTGTCACTGACCGCCTGCACAGTATAAAAATAGGTTTGCCCGTTCTGAAGTCCCCCGTCCACGTATTCCGTGGCTGTCCAGTTTGGCTCAATAACGGTATAGGAGCCGCCGGCAGAGCTTGCCCGCTTGACTGTATAGTGGGCGGCATCCGGGACCGGCTGCCACTGCAGCTTGATTTCGGAGTGACCCGGTATAGCCGTCAGGCCTTGCGGAGCCTCTGGCGGATAAGCCGTAACTGCATGGTATTCCGGCGAAGGTGTACTTTCACCACTCTGGTTAAACGCAGTAACTGTGTAATAATAATCCTGCTGTACGGTCAAGCCCTGATCCAGGTAACTGGTGACGACTCCATACACAGCATCCAGCACCGTATAAGGTCCGCCGGGCGTCGAGCTGCGCTTGACGCTATAGCCCACCGCACCTGGAACCTCACTCCAGGATATCCCCACCTCGGTATCCCGAATTGAAGCGTACAGCGGACCCGGTGCTGGCGGGGCTTCTGTAGATGCCTGCGGCGAAGCTTGTACAGCTGTTGATAGACTGCTGTCCACATTCGTTCCATCCATAGCTTTTGCCACAGAGCTGACAGCGTAATAATAGGTATTGCCATTCAGCGCTGTCCGGTCCTGATAGCTGCCGGAAGCTACTGTAGCTATGGTTGTAAATGGACCGCCCGGTGCTTCTCCCCGCTTGACATGATACTGCTCAGCACCAACAGCGCCAGACCACTTCAGGCTCACCTGGTTGTCGACATCCGATATCACGGTCACTCCGGTTGGCATACCTGGAAACGTCTTTAGAACATGAACATGATCTGCGTACATTTGCATATTTGCATTTCCAAAAAAGCCTACGCTGGATCCTGTTGGAACACCCGTTGAATCTGTAACCAGCGCTGTGACGGTTGGGCCCCCCTCGATCGAGCCGGTCAACACCGTGTTCCCCGGTGTTCCGGTAACCTGAAAGGTCATCCGGTAGTATTGACCGGCCACAAAACCAGGAATTGGGGCAGACTGCGACAACTCCGTACTCGTGCCGCCGACTCGCTTCAACAACACCAGGCTATACTGGGATGCTGACATTTTTCGGATAGCTAGCGCATACATGCTGTTATTATCTGTCACCCGGGTTCCTAAGCCGAAGTAAGAAGGGCTGTTCGGCATAATATCCGGTGTGCTTGGGTGCAGCTTTACATCCGCCGAGAGAAGCACATCACTCGCAGAATACTCAATAAGCCATGCCGTTGATGTACCGTTTCCATTGAAGTACATTGCAACATTACTGCCATCATCGGAGGCCATGCTCCAGATGCCGGCGCTGGCATTGGATCTCCAGTTGTTCAGCGTTCTCGCCGTATTGTTGCTGGAGTTAATAGGCTGTCCCGTCGTAGGCGGGTTCGCCGTATGGTTGCCGATCGCGATGCTTGAATCCAGATTCTGAAAATCATCAAAACGCTCATGATCGCTATAATACGCGGCCGCCGAAGCCAAGCCCGGCGGTGGAAGCAGCGATGCCAATAAGGCGATGCACAGCATCAAGGCAGCACTTTTTTTCAGGAGAACAACATTCATAGACACAACCCCTTTTCGCTCATTTTGTTAGCGCTTACAATTATGATCTGATCATATCCAAGAGCGCCGCCGGAATCTTGTGTTTACCTCATGTGCGGTAGTGTTTTTCAAGGGGCAGTCGGTTCATGCGCGTATTAGCCAAACGAACTCGATAATCCGAACTCGATTCAGCCGCTGACCGCCACGTTCTTCCAAAGACATGCCGATGTGAAGGAAAACAACAAGTTCAAGGCCATTCCATACAGATCAATGGACAAGTCGATCTAGTGTTCTCTTGATCAAAGAAGCGGGACAGAGCATCTGTCCCTCCTGGTCCCCATATTCCTCCGCCTAACCGGAGTCTGCCTAATCAGCAGCAGGAAGTGCCTCCGAAATACGGTATAATGACGCTATTCCTACTCTAACTTAAAGGTGGACTGCACATCATGGTGACTATACTGCTATTCATTCTCGCCGGTATTGCCGAAATCGGCGGGGGGTACCTCATTTGGCTGTGGCTAAGAGAAGGTAAGCCTTGGTATTGGGGTGGTGTCGGAGGCGTTGCTCTAGCGCTGTACGGTGTCATTGCCACTCTACAGCAATTCCCCTCTTTCGGACGAGTTTATGCCGCATATGGGGGAGTGTTCATCGTTCTCTCCGTACTTTGGGGATGGGGGGTTGACAAAAAAACACCCGACCTCTATGACTGGGTCGGGGCAGGCATCTGTATCATCGGTGTCTCGGTGATGCTCCTGGCCCCTCGCTCATAAGGGCGCACGGGGTCAGTCAGCACGGTGCAATGGGGGAGCTTGATGACTGTGGACCGGCAAGTACAATATGCTCTTTCGCCTGCTCAAGTATTGTAATGTCCCGCACAATCATGAATCTTGTTGAATAGTCATCACAGTGGAGAAGAGATTTGTTCATTGCGGTTACCGCCTCGTCCACGGTCATCCATTGAACCCCCATCCCCAGCTCCTGTTCACTTTCCGTTAACGCAGCCGGGATCGCCGACGAGTGCTCCACTACTTTAGCAATAAAACCGTAAGACCGTTGCATAAAGTCATTTTTACCCTTGTGCTCTTCAATACATCCTAACGCCTGGATGACTTCCGCGTCATATCCTGTCTCCTCTTGAATTTCCCGAATAAATGCATCTTCTATGTCCTCTTCCGCATTCACTCCCCCGCCCGGTAATTTATAGCGATCCACTTGTGACATATACATCATAGCTACCTTCTGTTCGTGATTCAGCAGTACACCTCTGGATGCAAGGCGGGAGACGTTGTCCAGTATTTTGGGTGCTGTGCCAAGGATATCTAAATCCGTTATTCTTGTGATCCGTTCCATATGATTATCCCTTCTACTGGCTTGTCGGCTTTTCGATGATTGCTATCTGTTTGAGTGCGCTCACCGCCTCTTTGGCTGGTATTACGTTTCGACAGGGGCGAAGCGTTCTCCTTCTCTTTCTTTTTTCTAAACCATCGCTTTATGGAGCAAAAATATTACGCCGCACCGAGCTCACTTTTTCGTACTCGTTTGGTGCGGGGGCGGGCCGCGGCCGCATCGAGTTCGCTTTTTCGCACTCGTTTGGCGCGGGGGCGGGCTGCGGCCGCACCGAGCTCACTTTTTCGCACTCGTTTGGTGCGGAGGCGAGCTGCGGCCGCATCGAGTTCGCTTTTTCGCATTCGTTTGGCGCGGGGGCGGGCTGTGGCCGCATCGAGTTCGCTTTTTCGCACTCGTTTGGTGCGGAGGCGGGCTGCGGTTGCATCGAGTTCGCTTTTTCGCATTCGTTTGGCGCGGAGGCGGGCTGCGGTTGCATCGAGTTCGCTTTTTCGCACTCGTTTGGCGCGGAGGCGGGCCGCGGCCGCATCGAGTTCGCTTTTTCGCACTCGTTTGGTGCGGAGGCGGGCTGCGGCTGCACCAAAAAAACACCCCTTCATTCAGAAAGCGAGTGCCTCAAAGCACTCACGATCTTGTTGAAAAGGTGTTCTTATATGCTCTAGCGAGCTGAATTAATGATGGCCTGCTGCTAAACGCAGTCGATACACTTCTCTGGTTTCCACTAGCTCTTCTGCGTGTTGGCGATAGTGCCCATAATGGTCCGAATGAATGTGAGCGTTCAACGCTGCTTCATTCGCCCATCTTTCGTAGAATACAAATACACTTGGATCATCCGTAGACTGATGCAGATCATACTGGATGCAGCCCTCTTCTTCACGGGAAGGCTGTAGTACAGCTAGCAAGGCCTGCTCCAGCTCTTTTTCATGCCCTGCTTTTGCCTTCAATACGGCAGTAATGACGATAGGCTCCACCGTTTGTTCCTCCTATCCCAACAGCTTGACAACTTCACGCGCAGCCGATTCCGTGGATTGTGGGTTCTGCCCGGTTACGAGCCGCCCATCCACGACCACATGATCCGCCCAATTGTCCTTCACGATGACGTTGGCACCCAGCTCACGAAGACGGGTTTCCAGCAGGAACGGCATGTAACGGTCCAATGTGGTCTCACGCTCTTCCTCGTCTGTGAATGCAGCTATCGTTTTTCCGTCGACGAGGGGTTTTCCATTGGATAGGGTTACGCCCACCAATCCTGCCGGGCCATGACATACAGCCGCCACGACTTTATCTGCCTCGTATAGCTCACGGATCATGGCATGCAGGGTGGTATTGTCAGGAAGATCGAACATCGTTCCATGACCGCCAGGCATAAAAATCCCATCGAATTTCGAAATATCTCCCACTTCCTCGAGCTTTAGGGTGTCCTCCAGAAGCTTGGCCGTTTCAAGAATTTCTGGCGCGACGCCGTCTGCGAGACTGCGATCATCGACAGGTGCTTTTCCGCCTTTAGGACTTGCGACAGTGACATCGTATCCTTGCTTTTTAAACTCCACATAGGCTTCGCCAAATTCAGATAACCACAAGCCTGTTTTATGTCCTTCTTTCATCTCGTCTGCTGTCGTAACCACCATTAATATATGCTTAGTCATGTTGTATTCCTCCAATGTAGGTCATATTTCATACCGATATATTTTCCTTCCAGGGAACCTTCTATTCCTGCAGCGTCACCGACATCCAGCCCGTTCCCGGTACTCCATGTTATAACCACCTCGGCCAAACTTGAAGCGAACCCTACCGTAATCTTTTCCTTAGCCACGAACAGCTTTTCAGTCTCAGGTAGCATATTGCGGTTTCATCAGGGAAGCTTCCATTTGTTTTTGGTACAGCATTACGTTATCATCACAATAAAAAAGATGGTACTTCCACTAAGTTAGGTGGTCATAACCACACGTTATGGAGAGAACACGATGAGGATCGAATGGATTGACGCTTTTTTGACCACCGTCGAAACAGCCAGCTTGACAAAAGCCAGCGAGCAGTTGAACCTGACACAGCCTGCCCTTAGCAAGCAAATCAGAACTTTAGAGGGGGATGTCGGGGCTGAATTGTTTGTCCGATCTACAACCGGGGTGACTTTAACAAAGGCCGGCGAACAGCTTTTGCCTGCGGCAAAGACGATCCGCAATGAATGGAACGAGGTCAAAAAAGCCATTGCGATGGAGCAGGGATTAAAAGGTATCGCCATCGGGGCCTGGCCCAGTGTAGCCACCTCCTACTTGCCGAAAAAACTTGCCTTTACGAACCGCTCAGACTACAGCCTCAGAATCTCCCACAGCTATGTGGAATTGCTAAGCTTTTTGAAGGAGGGCAAGATTGATGTCGCACTGTTTGATAACACGGGAATCGATCATCCGTTCTTCTCGACCTTCCTTTTTGCTGAAGGCTTCCGACTTTACGTCCATAAGGACCACCCTATTTATGGGACACGGGAAAACGTTTATTTCGAAGATATCAAAGATGAAGAATTTCTGATGCTCCTTGAAACCTGCGACGCCCGGCGACTCATTGAAAAAGAATTTGAAAATCTCGGAGCCACGCTGAACATCTCCTCCGAAATTGAATTCGGACATAGCATTCTTGGCTTTATTGAAGCCCGTATTGGCATTTCGATCCTGCCAGATATTTTTGCTGAACGACTTTCTGCTGATTTACGGGCCATTCCGATTGAGAATTTTGATGTAAAACGCAAGGTGTCCATTATGGCCCGAGATGAAAAGGTAGGAAGAAAGGTCTTGGCTATGATTCGATAGTGGGATTCACTCCGTCAGCAGCACAAGGCCGCCTCACAAAGATCCATGATCTCTAATAAGACAGCCCCATATTTATATGTGCAGCAGTAACTCCTCTGGTACGCGCCCTATCAAAAGGAACCCGACTTTATAAGTCCGGTCTTGACCAGCAGTCTCTCTGTCATGACAGCAGCCTCCGCCCGGGTCAAGACACCTGTCGGACGAAGCTCCTGGCTTGAGCCTTGAATCACGCCATGTTGAATGAATAATGCTGCGGCCTGCTCTGCCCACGAAGAAAGTGTGCTCTTGTCTGTATACCCCGACAACACCGATTCGTCCAGAGTGAGCGTAAGCCTTCCCCCTGCTGTTTCAGACAGCCTCATCATCAGGACCATCGCTTCCTGGCGAGTAACAGGGCTTGATGGTCTCAAGGCCCCATCCCCATATCCCTGAACGATACCATACTCATAGGCAGCACCCACAGTGTCATAAAACCAGTCACTGACCTTTACATCTGTAAATGGAGAAGCCTTGGGTCCTTTATCACGGTAAGTATCAGCCTGCAGACCAAGGGCTCGAACCATTATGGCGAGCAGCTCTGCACGTGTAATCGGTGCATTTGGTGCATAACTTACTGAATTCGGACCTCCATGACCCTGAACAATCATTTTGGATGCCAGGCTCTTTACCGCAGGCTCAGACCAGTGTCCGCGAAGATCCTCGAAGACGGGAGAAGAGATCTCCTGAAGCAGTACAAATGTACCGGGTGCCAATGTGCTCAGCACTACCTCAGGGAGAGCTTTACCATCCTGCAGCTTCATGCTTGCAGGAACATGCCGCAGCGGATTTCCCGCCTGCCATACAGCAGCTGTTGTGACCTCACTTCCACGCTCTTCTTCTGCTTCTGATCTTGGAATTCTCAATTCTACCATCCGGCTAAAGCTCGCTACAGACTTCAAGCTATCACCAGAAGGAACCGATATTTTCAGTTCTACCGGCACGCCGAGCAACCGGTATCCCTGCGCGAAGGCCGCTCTGGAAATGCTCTCTTGAGCTTCCCGTTCCGCCATCGACAATTGGACCGATACTGCCGCTCCTCCTTGGGCTTGACTCACTGCCGGCTCCGGGATTCCTCGTACAGGGAATGTCAGCAGACCGACTGAGGTTTGAAGCTTAATCACCCCCTGACGGCTTCGCAGAAGCTCCATTGCCACCCTATCAACGTCCAGCTTGATCTGCTTCACATCTGCAGGAACCGTAATGAATACCTCAACCTCATTCTTGCTCTGTGCCAAAGATGATGACAGTAAGCCACCCTTCAGGATTACATCTGCGATAAGGTCATCCTTTTCCTGTTTCACGGTTGCCTTAACCACACCTGATAACGCACGATTATTCACCAATGCCGTTATTTCAAGGCGCTCGGCGCTGGACGAAGAATGACCATGGACCGGAGCAGTCGGTTCGCCTGAACCCGACTGTCCTGAACCTCCCGTTATCGGTGCTACAGGAGGCTCAGCCGGAGGACCTTCACCCTGACCTGGAGAACCACCCTCATCGTCTTCTGGATCTTCCTCACCGGATTTATGATCCCTGACTAACGTAACGGTGTAGATCTGTTGCACCCCTGCCGCCGCTGAAACCTCCAGTTCAATCCTGCTGTTACCGCTTGGCAGTGGAAGAGCAGGGCTTTCGAGTCCGGAACTGAGTACCTGCGGACCGGAAATGAGATCTCCCGCCTGACCGTATACACTGACTGTAACCCGGGCTTTACTGCCATATACATCTGCAGTAACTGAAATATTACCACTGTCATGCTTAATGGCTGCCTCATAATTATAAACCGTTCTGGTGAAGCCTGGTGACAACAACACCGGACCTGCATCAGATTTGAGTCCCACCTGCTGAAGATATACATCTAGCGCTGGACCTGGATCAGGCAGGTCTACCGAAGCAATCCTCCAGTGCGCATAAAGCGTAACATGATGATCAGCGATCCGAAGGAAATCTCCCGGGGCATAGGCATTCCCGCTGCCGTCTGCTGCCGTGCTCCATCCTATGAATTCATATCCGTCTCGTGACAACCCTCCGATGTTGCCAGGTACCTTCACAACATCATCTTCTGCATAGATGGCTGGATCTGTCGGCTCACTTCCTGCCGTGCTTCCATTTCCGTCATATGTCACCGTAAATCGTTTGGGTTTAGCCATGGCCAACGGCTTTACCGTGTATGCCGCCTTATATCCCGCCTTATCCCTTACAATGACGTTAAAGTAATAGGTTTTGCCCGGCTCCAGATTGGATACCGTCTGCTGCAACAATGCCGGCGTATAAAAGCCAAGCGGAGTTCCATACTGTTCAATGCGCGCCACGGTGTCGATCACCGCACTGGTTGAGACGTATGGCAGATACTCCAGCCGGTCTGAGGAGATCAGGTTGTCGCTGGCTGCGTTCCAATCCAGTACTACGGTTCCAGCCTCTGTTTCCAAAGCATGTATCAGGCCTGTGTCTGGCACCGGTGCCGTCGTGTCTAGAACCGCCCTGGTGACAGCGGGCAACGTCCGGCTGTTCGACGTATTATCTCCCATCTCTCCGTTCCTTCCATATCCCCATGCCCATACTATGCCGCTGTCCTTCAGCGCCAAACTGAAATAACCGCCCGCTGCAATATCAATGACACGATCCATACTTGCAGCTTGAAGAGGTACATTGGTCAAAAGTACGTGTCCCTGCCCCAGCTGTCCGCTGTTGTTATCCCCCCAGCCCCATACGTACCCAGCGGCATCAAGGGCTAGACTGTGGTGTGCTCCCGCACTTATTTTTGTAATATTCTGAAGATTTTGGACCTGTACAGGCAAGGAACGGTCACTTCTGCTTCCGTCGCCCAGCGTGGCATAGAGGTTGCGCCCCCAAGCCCAGACGGTACCATCTTTCTTAAGTGCAATGCTGAAAAAAGTGCCTGCCGAGACGGCCAACACATCGCTCAAACCACTTACCTGTACTGGAATCGATCTGCTGGTTTTCGTACCGTCTCCGATTTCGCCATAGTCGTTATGACCCCAGGCCCAGACGGTACCATCGCTTTTTAACGCAAGACTGTTATATTCCCCAGCAGCAATCTGAATAACATCCTTTAATCCCTGAACCTTCACGGGTGAGGTTCTTTTGATAAAAGTGCCATCTCCGACCTGCCCCCCCTCATTTCTGCCCCAGCCCCATACTTCACCTTCTTCATCCAGTGCCAGCTTGTGGTATCCGACACCCCCAGCAATGGCCTGTATGGTTGGCAGGCCCTGCACCTGAACCGGAACACTCACATTTTCTTCGGAGCCAATGCCAAGCTCTCCTTGTTCGTTCGCTCCCCAGCTCCATACTGTACCGTCTCTTTTCAGCGCCATGGAGCTTCGGGCCCCCGTGGCAATCTCAATGACATCGCCTATATTTGTTGTTTTAACCGGAATACTCCGGGGAACCGTAGTTCCATTCCCTAACTGACCATTCGTATTCTGTCCCCAGGTATAAACATCACCGCTGCTAACCAGCGAAACCGCATGATAAAAACCTGCAGCCAGCTTAGGATCTACCGGAGAACTCCCCGGATTTCCATAAACCGTCTCTTCGCCTGTCCAGCCGCTCAGCGGTCCCAGCAGCAGACACACACTCAGCAAAATCCTGCCTAACCTCCTCAACCTTGATCCCTCCCGCTTCATTTTAAAGCCTTCCTTCTCGGTTTAGACCCCATGGTAGCAAAGGAATTCAGGGAGAAACATTGACAAATGTTAACTTTTTATCTTTTTTCCCCTATAATCAAAATAGTTCGACCTATAACGTCACAAACGGCGAGGAACGAAGTCAATGCCCATTAAGATACCGATGATACAGGCAAAAATCTCACCGCCTGTTTTAAAAGATAATGTAATACACAGGCAGCAGTTAATAGAACAAATTACATTGGGAAGCCAGGGGAAGGTCACCTCGATCATTGCGCCAGCCGGATACGGCAAGTCTACTCTGCTGGCTCAATGGAGAACTGCCGCCGCGCATGAACGGAAAGTACATGCCTGGCTGACGCTGGATGACAGAGATAATGATCCCGTCCGTTTCTGGCGTTACGTCGTGGGCTCCCTGTACACCTCTCTGCCCACAGATCTGAAGAGCCGCTTTCTGACCCTTGCAGATATGCTGCCTGGAGCTTCATCAGGCATGTTTCTGGATACACTCCTCTATGAGCTGTCCGAGCTTCCCAGCGAAAGCTATATTATCCTGGATGATCTTCACGTCATAGATCATCCAACAATTCATGATAATCTGAGTTATCTGATCGACTATCTGCCGCAGCACATTCACATCCTTCTCTCTTCCCGAACCGAGTTGCCGTTCTCTACCATCCGTTGGAGAGTCCAGAAGCAGGCTGCCGATATTTCCATGGAGCAGCTCCAATTTAACGAAGAAGAAACCCGAGAGTACCTCCATTCCTTATACGGACATACCTCTATGTTTATTACAGATCAGCAGATTCGGGACCTAACGAAACAGACTGAAGGTTGGGTAACCGCACTTCAGCTCGCCTCCTTGTCCCTACAAAGTTCAAGCCCGGATGAGCTGTTTATGCACGTCATCGGTGGAGATCACCGCCATTTGGGAGAGTATCTTGTCAGCGAAGTGATGTCCAAGCTTTCGGAGGAAACACAGGACTTCTTGTTAAAAACATCCGTTCTCTCCCGTTTGGATACAGCTGCATGCAATGCCGTGACAAACCTGAGTAACGGCCAGCTCATGCTGAATCAGCTGCAAAAGCTGAATTTATTTCTGGTTCCGCTGGATGAGCAGGACCGATGGTTCCGATATCATCATCTGTTCGCCGAGTTTTTGCAGCATCGGCTGTTGCTCGAACATCCTTCAGTCTACAGGCAGCTTCATGTGCTGGCAGGACAGCATTTCGCGGAGAATGGCTGGATGGATGAAGCGCTGGAGCACGCCATACAGGCGGAGAATTATGATCTTGCTGAATTGTATCTGTCATCTCATCTTCAGCATGTCCTGCGCCGCGGGGAACTGACGACACTTTGCAAGTGGCTGGATCATATATCTTCCCATCACACACTTTCGCACGAGTTGTCCTTGTTTCATGCCTTTGTGCTAGTGCTAACGGGAGACATGAAGCAGGCCGAAGAGATTTTGACGAAGCTGGAACAGATCTGTGCCAATATGTCATCTTCGGAACGGCGGAACCAATTGCAAAGCAGCATGCTGTTCGTACGCTCCAATCTGGTGTTTCGAAACGGAGATTTCGAGAAATGGTTTGTGTTCAGTCAAGGTATTCTGGATAACATTATCCCGGACAATCCGATATATCTTCACTTTGACTACAATCTTCGCGAGCCGCTGGTAAGGCTCACCTCAATGGGCTTGAACGGTGTCTTATCACGCGATACCGAGAAAATCGGGCTCATGTTTACCGACGTACTTGCTGCCCACGGGTGGAAAGAATCACTGATACATCTCTATGTCAAGCAGTCACTATGCGAGGGATATTATGAGTGGAACCGGCTGGAAGACAGCCGGCGTCTGGCTGGAGAAATTGCGAAGTCCAGGAGCAGTGTGGATACCCTGGGGCTGCTGATTCCTCTTCGGATCACCGAGGCTCGCCTGGCAGCAGCGGAGGGGCAGTACACACTGGCCCATCATATTATTGACGAGACCCAGCAATCTGTGCTGTCTAGAAATGAACATACATGGGTGCTGGAGCTCCGTGCATTTCGGGCCAGACTATTACTACAGGAGCGAAACATAACGCAAGCCAGAAAAGAAGTCGCAGCCTTAGGCATCCGGCCCAAGGATAAACCCATTTATAGCCGAGAGTTTCAAATCTTGACCCTTGTCCGCCTCTTGGGTAGACAGCGCAAAGAGCCTGAAGGTCTTCGGCTGCTGGAGCTGTTAAAACTTCAAGCCGCACGGGAACAGCAAATTGCGAGTCTCGTGGAAATCTCTATTTTGCAGGCGCTGCTAGAAACGCAGAGAGGTCAGGTTACGCGGGGAATGACTTTTCTTTCTGAGGCCTTGACTTTAGGAAGTCAACATGGATATATCCGAAGTTTTCTGGATGAGGGGCCGGAAATGCAGCATTTGCTGAAACAGTACGCTGAGCGCTCGGAAGTTCGGCATGACGCTGAAGCAGAAGGGAAGCTGCTCGACTATGTCCGCATGCTGGGCAAACAGTTTCCGCAACCCCATGAAGTCGAACTCGCTGCTGCCGCGGAATTGACACCTTCCCTCCCCGAAGCCTTAAGCCGAACTGAGCTTGATCTGCTGAACCAGATCCGGCAAGGGGCATCCAATAAGGAGATCGCAGCAAATTTGTCTCTTTCTCAGGGCACCATCCGCGTATATCTCTCACGGCTGTATGACAAGTTGGAGGTGTCCACCCGTACTCAGGCACTCGTTAAAGCACAAGCGTTGGGAATTTTGGATGGAGATAATTAAAGGGGCTTTAACCGGGCTCGAGCTAACTCGTGTAGTTTTGTAATTCGCGATAGAGATTAAACCAATCTTTCTTTGTTATAAAACCCCTTGAATGTTCCTGTATATATTGTTCTGGTAACGGTGCTGCGCTTATTCCCAAAGCCTTATATATTACTTCTTTCCATGAGATATATCCTTCTGTATCAGTTTGAGTTCCTCAATATCCTTATCCTTTAATTCCAAAATCGCATCGTTTTGCAATAAATTCAACTCATGTATGGGTTGATGGATGATCTGTTTATTAATAAACATATGATGCTCTACCGCCGCCGAACTTATTAAGTGATTTGGATCTTCATTTTTTATATCTTGCGCCAGTTTGTTTAAAGCGTTAACCTTATGACTGATTTCTAAAAGGTTAGAACTAAGAAAATTTGCTTCATATACACTTAAGCTTCTATTTGTAATTGCTTCGTTCAATGATAGATCCGAATTGGAAACTCGAGTAACCAATTCAGAAATATTAGTGATAAGATGGGCCGAAATATAATGCTGGTACCCTTTAATTTCCTTCGTCTTAACGCTTATAATAACCGCTAAAATAATCATAACGAGTACCATAAACGATATTACGACAAGAGATTTCCAACTTACTTTCCTTATCATTGATAGGTCTCCTTTTTTTATCATTCTAGGGCGTGTCTTCAAACCTAGGCAAGCCAAACTAAGCTAGATGCCAAGGATAAAAAGGCCGCAAAGGTACAGGCCAGCTTCTCATAGCGAGTAGCCTAACGTCGATATTTCTTCAGTTTATTGAAAAAGCATTCGACTAAGTGGCGTTCTTTGACAACCACCAGTCACATTTTCGTTGCTTTACACGGTTCTTCTTAGGTTGAATAACTGATGTAGCTTGCTGTTCCTTCAGTAGATCGAGAATTTGATTAGTGTCATACCCTCGATCTGCGATGACCTGCTTATTGGTTAAATCCAGATTCTGAAGCATCTCATATCCAATCACACCATCATGTGTGTTGCCAGGAGAAAGAACGATGCTCAGCGGGCATCCTAACGCATCAACGACCGCATAAATTTTCGTAGTTATGCCTCCTCGGGATCTCCCGATTGCTTGCTTGTCTGGCCCCCTTTTGCGCCAGCACCATGCTGATGTACACGGACGATCGAGGCATCAATCATTAAGCTTTCCAAATCGGGTTCCGATGCGAGGCACTCTAAAACTTAATGGAATACACCTGCTTTCTCCCAGCGTCGAAATCGAGTGTAGACCGACTTCCATGGTCCGTAATATTTCGGTACATCCCGCCATGGCGCTCCGCTTCGAGCAATCCACAGCATTGCATTGATCATAATTCGGTTGTCTTTGGCAGGCAGGCCGCCCTGAGCTTTCCGCTCCGCAGGCAGCAAGTCTTTCATCTTGTCCCACTGGTCGTCACGTAACTCGTATTGTTATCTCATACCTTCATTTTACCAGATTAAGACAACCCGAGTGGTTTGAAGACACGCCCTAGGCAATATCGTAAGGAGATGTTCTCTACTCCACCACCCAGGATTTTGCACCCCTAGCTCAATAATGCATACGGAAAGGGTGAATATATTCCATAAAGATTGCAAGGCATATGGAACACTTAAAAAAGATAACATAAAATTAATTGAGCGAGACTCATGGTGTTCAAACGTAGAACAGTCCCGATCATGAAAGTGTTAATCTGACGTAATTAAAAGTCCAGATCAAGTCACATTATTTTTGTAGGCTGGAGTATCACATATATTATCCTACATAGACTATCGCTTTATTATTTAAGTCATCACTAATCAAATAATCTAAGGATATCCATTCATAATTTACTAATCCAATTTTTTCAGCTAACTGATATGCCGGTGGGTCCTCAAAATCATATTCATCAATATCAAAAATTTCTTCTATGTTACTTGTTTCATTTCCTTGACTGACAATCAACTCGTTAATCACCTCTAAATCAAAACAATCTTTATCAATGATTATTTCATCACTCCAATCACATTTGTAATCAAAGACAATCTTATCTTTATTGAAAATTTGAAATTGCCACCCATGATCTTCTGCGTAAATATAATGAGCCAATAATCCAGAATTGCACCGAACAACTGATTCATTTATATCAAAGCCTGGTCCATCTATCAGGAAAGTAACCCATCCATTTTTTTCTTCAAATACATATCCTTTGTTTCCAGACTTCTTAATTAGTTCTATAGCTGTTTCTCTATCTACAGCCATCAGATGATAACTTTCACTAAATTCACTCATTTTGAACACCTCTTTTTATTCATAGTTCTTATCAAAATACAAGTAATAAAATCCTTGAATAGGTTTGACATGGAGCCTATGTAAGCAGAGCCCCTGCAAAGGCACGAAACCAAAAAAATTGCTTGAAACATTAATTGCTCCAAAACTAAACATTATGGTAATTATAGCTATTTGACCTTAAAATATAATTAGTTCTGAGTCTTGCGATTATCGTAATAACAATGCCAATGGGGGTAGTTTATGGAAAACCTAGTTTTTTCCAAAGCAATGAGCATGCATGTTACAACCTACAAAATACTAAATGATAAAGGAGAACAACTCGTCTCTTTACTGCAACAATTTTTCGATCTTTTTCTAGGATACATTGAAGAAGATCTAGATATTATGATTGAATTCATGAATGGTAAAGAAAAGACCATGCAAATGAACAACAAGAATATATCGAAGGTCTACGATTACTTCCTGCAAGGCAAAATTGAGTGCCTAGATATCTTCCACTACTATGATCTTCACGATGAAGCTATGGATCGGCATTATCCAGGGCTTTATACTGTGGGAATTAGCTGTAACCAAGCCTCTACATATTCACCAGAGTTAGCAAAAAGTAGAATTTTTCCAAATAGTTTCAGTCTATCTTTAAATGAACGATTGTTCAACAACTATATCCCTTCGCATGTTCAAAATGATTTTGTTGATTTATTTAAACAAGCAATCATTTTACTTGAAGGAGTTACAGGCTTCATTACTTATGAATCCACCGCTGCAAGCAGTTATACAAGAACACCTTTCGAGACTCACTGGTCAATCGACACGAGCAGCCCGCCAGGTTACACCCAGCGCTTACGCGGTTATTTCTGGCTCAATTATCTAAGCACACACCATATTAATCAATTAGGCGGCTTAGATTGTATTCGCAAAAATGCACCATGTGGTGTGATTGAGTCTTTAGACCAGCAGGATAAGTTAGGTTTATTACTAGGACTAACGGATAACATTAATGATTACTCGGATGACCAATTACGTAAACTCAGAGAATACTTTTGGCCTTTACTAGGTATCGGTATCGAAGACAATAATGAACATGTCCCATCCTTCGAATATCCACCGAGGTACATCGCGAGATTGGTTGAATAATTAAAAGAGGGGATAACTCATAATTAATGGGTTGTCCCCTCTTATTCATCTTACGGTGCAAGGTTCAAGAATAAACTCGACCCCCTGATGGAGGTACCAACACAACAGAAATAATAAACTTACCGACCTTATATGTTACTATCCCTGCAACCATTATTTTAGCAGACATAGATAACGTCTCGGGGGCAGGATTAGTTTGTTTTTCTGGGGCTGTAACAAGTGTAGGGGTATTCACCGGTGTTTTATTTTTTTTATTAGTTTGATAGTATATCATTCCACCCTGAAGTTCAGCAAATTCACGAATCGGTACTCCTGGTCTAACTGAAATTTCTTCTGTAGGAGTCCAACCAATCTTGAAAGGTCTTATTGCGAGAGCGTAAAATATCTTGTGTAAATAGATACTTAGCAAAGAGGAAAACCTTTCTTGTAGAATTAAGTCACCACAATCAACTCACAAGAAAGAGGTCTTCCCTATGAATCATTTTACATCAAATTTGGTCCAAGCTCTCGATGGATTTTACGCATAACATTGAGAGTAATACCTTGGTGTTTTATTCGTTGTAAAATGCCATGACCTATTAGGTCTGTAAAATATGTAACCGGTTAAAACGGGAAATCCAAATATATAACTAATAAAGTAATGATCTCAATCTCAATTTAAGGCGTATTATTTCAACTATTTCGTTTTTATGGTAATCATCAAGGTTTCTGAACACATCTATTAAATTCTTCTCAATCTCTTCTACATATGTTACACCATCATCCGTATCCACTCCGGTTAATAACCAGTTCAAGTTCACGTTATATTGTGTTCGTATTGATATAAGCGTTTCCGCGGACGGATTACTATTCCCCATTTCAATTTCACTCAGGTTCCCTTGAGAAATTCCTATGCTTTTTGCAAACTGAACTTGGTTTAAATTGTTCTCTTTACGGATACATTTTATTTTATGGACAATGTCATTCAACATTTTCACCACCAATCATGAAGTATGTATATTGTTTTTTAGCATTTTAAAAGGGAGCCACGAATCAATCCCGCGGGCTCCCTTCTAGATGTTAAAAATCATTCATTTTACATTTCGGTTCCACACATCTTTTACTGGTTCCATAGATCTTTTACTATTTCCAGACATCTTTATTACCGGACATAATTATGTAACGAAAATAAAGTCGTATCGCTCCGCCCCCGCTCCCCTCACCTTCAAAAAAGCCCGTCACTACGCCTTTCCTCGCCCCTTTCCCCTGTACTTTCTGACAACTTGAGTAAATAAAGTCGTATGGGCAAAACAGGAGAAAAAGCCTGAGAACTGCCTGAAACATGGCTTGGGAAATGAAAATAAAGTCGTATCGGAAAATGCAGGGAAAGGACAGGGATAAGACAGGGCTATAGGGCATAGGAAAGCCTGAGAAAAAGCCTGGGCAAATGCCTGAGTAAACCCGCTTCAACGCCCCAAAAGCCTTGAATAGCCTGAAAAAAGCCTCTGAGATAAGATTCGAGAAAGAGCCTGCATTTTCCTTCCATCTCCCCTAATCCCTATCCCCTGAAACAAAAGAAAAGCTGAGCAAATGACAGGAAATAATCCTGAACTGCTCAGCTCTGATACGACTTTATTTGCTTTGATACGAGTTTGGAGAGAGGGATATGAGTTTATTTGCATCTCACAATAATTCACTCCACCAACCCACACCCTACTCCACCGTCACACTCTTCGCCAGATTACGCGGCTTGTCGACGTCGTGGCCGAGGGCCAGGGAAGCGTAGTACGCGAGCAGCTGCAGTGGAACCACCGACAGGGCTGCTGTCAGGACAGGCAGGGTCTTTGGAATTGCGAAGGCCTGGTCGACAGACTTCAGCAGGTTCACCACATGCTCCTCGTACGTGATTACCATAACATCGGCACCACGTGCTTTAACTTCCTTAATGTTGCTGACCGTCTTCTCCAGTACATCCTCTTGCGTGGCCAGAGCGATCACAGGAATACCTTCTTCAATCAAAGCCAGCGTTCCGTGCTTCAGTTCCCCTGCAGCATACGCTTCAGAGTGGATGTAAGAGATTTCTTTCAGCTTCAAAGAGCCTTCCTGGGCAACAGCGTAATCCTGTCCACGGCCAATAAAGAACAAGTGCTGGTGCTTGGAGATCTGCTCGGCATAGCCCTTGATTGCTTCCGTGTTCGCCAGCATAGACTCAACCTGCTCCGGCAGGGCGTCCATTGCAGCGATAATTTCAGCAGCTGCATCCTCGGTAATTGTACCTCGAACCTGTGCAAGGTACAGACCGAACAGATAGAAAGCAATCAGCTGGGAGCTGTACGCCTTTGTCGAGGCTACTGCAATTTCAGGGCCTGCTAAGGTTCCAACGACATCGTCCGCTTCCCGGGCGATAGAGCTGCCAACTACGTTCGTAATAGCCAGCACGTGAGCACCTTTGCTCTTCGCTTCACGCAATGCTGCCAGTGTATCTGCAGTTTCACCGGATTGGCTGACGACAATGACCAAGGTTTCCGGAGTTACGATCGGATCGCGGTAGCGATATTCAGATGCTACATCATTCTCCGCAGGAATACGAACCAGCTGCTCAATGACGCTGCGTCCCACCAAGCCGGCATGATAAGCCGTCCCGCAGGCAACAATCTGAACATTCCGAATGTTCTTGATCTGTTCTTCCGTCAGCTTCAAATCCTGGAACACGACGCGGCGCCCGCTTTCATCCACACGGCCCAGCATTGTGTCACGGTAAGCCTTCGGCTGCTCGTGAATTTCTTTGAGCATGAAATGATCAAAGCCGCCTTTTTCTGCAGTGACTGCATCCCATTCGACATGAATCATTTCCCGAGAAATAAAATTCCCTTCAATCGTCATCAATTCGACAGCGTCAGCCGTAAGCACAGCCATTTCGCCATCGTTCAAAATGTATACATCACGCGTATATTTCAAAATAGCTGGAATATCGGAACCAATAAAGTTCTCGCCTTCGCCAATACCAATAATCAGCGGGCTCGCTTGACGCACTGCTACAAGCTTATCCGGCTCATACTCAGTCAGCACACCCAGAGCAAACGCTCCACGCATGAAGGTAATCGCCTTCTGCACCGCTTCAACGATATTTCCGTTGTATTCACGGGCAATAAGGTGCGAGATCACTTCGGTATCCGTCTCGGACACGAACTGATGGCCTTGCTCTATCAGCTCTTCCTTAAGCTCAAGATAATTTTCCACGATGCCGTTATGCACCACCGAGAATTTCTGGCTTTCGTCCGTATGGGGATGGGAGTTCACATCCGAAGGCTTGCCATGCGTAGCCCAACGTGTATGTCCAATTCCTGCAGTTCCTACGAGCGGAGCATTCTCCAGCTTCGACTCCAGGTTCGCCAGACGTCCTTTGGCTTTCGCAACTTGAAGACCCTCCGATGTAAATACGGCAATGCCTGCCGAATCGTACCCGCGGTACTCCAGCTTCTTCAATCCCTCGATCAGCACCGTTTGCGTCTTCTGGTTCCCAATATATCCAACAATACCACACATAATAAAATTCCTCCGTTCGGTGTCCCACGATGAGACGTCAACAGAACACGGATCTGCATGTGCGGTAGAAAATACAAAGAAGAATGATTTATTCAGTTATCAACGTTCAAGCCTGTCACGCAGACTGAATTCACCGAAACCTTGAATGCACTCTTCCTCCACCGCGAAATCAAACCGCGTGTTCTCGGACACTCGTGGTTTTCCAGTTTAGTATAGTGGCACCTGCCGGCACGTTGTGGGAACAGTCGCCTGTTCCTTTTCCGATCCGGCTTACGGCTGGTGCAGCATACCGGGAGGTCCCCGCCGAACATTTCGAACACCTCCACCTCGTCAGCTTGGAATGCCGTTGGCATCTCGCTTAGCCATGGTGACTGTGCGTTTCTTCCGTCAGACTCCATGATTTCATCTAAGCTACTCTGCCGTCCCCGCGCATTCACAAGCTCTGGCGCTTGTAAAGCTTCAGTAACCTCACAACCCTGCCTTTCTATTTTTGAATAACATGGTTTATTATATGCATCTCCAGCCGGTTTGGCAACTGGTCTTCCTGCCCATTGGAGCTCTCTTAGTTGTATCAACCCAAGAGCAGGCCGGTGAAACGCGATCTTTCTCTTCTCCGGCCTTTTCCTGGACAAAATACCGCTAATTACGCAAGTTCCTGCTTCACGACTTCTGCAATCTGCTGAACATAACGCTCCAGCTCTTCCTTGTCAGGTCCTTCTGCCATTACACGAATCAATGACTCTGTACCGGATGGACGAACCAGCACCCGCCCATTGCTGCCAAGAATGCCTTCAACCTCCGCAATGGCAGCAAGAATGCCTGGATTCCCCTCATACTTGCTCTTATCCCCAACGCGAACATTGACGAGCACCTGTGGATATTTGCGCATGCTCTTTTTCAGCTCGCTCAGCGGCTTCCCGGCCGATACCAATGTATCTACCAGCTGAATTCCCGTCAGAATGCCATCCCCTGTAGTATTGTAATCGAGAAAAATAACGTGCCCCGACTGCTCGCCGCCCAGATTATAGCCGCCTTTACGCATCTCTTCCATCACATAGCGGTCACCTACTGCGGTCTTGGCTGTCTTCAGCTTCAGCGATTCGCACGCTTTATAGAAGCCAATATTGCTCATGACGGTAGACACTACGGTGCCTTCCTTCAACAATCCGGCGCGGTTCATGGCATCTCCGCAGATGCACAGAATAAAGTCGCCATCCACTTCATCTCCCGTGCTGTCGATCGCAATCAGGCGATCCGCATCGCCGTCAAAAGCAAGTCCCAGATCCGCACCGTGACGCAGCACCTCATCGCGCAGAAGCTCCGGATGTGTAGAACCGCACTCTTCATTAATGTTCAGTCCATTCGGCTCAGCGCCGATGGCAATAACCTCTGCTCCCAAATCCCGGAACAGCTGGGGAGCAAGCTCATATGCAGCTCCATGGGCACAGTCCAGCACAATCTTCAAGCCGTCAAAGCGGTTCTTGATGGTGGTCTTCAAATATTCTAAATATTTGTACTTCGCCTCTTCATCTGTGGTCATGCGCCCCAAATCCTTACCGACAGGACGAGGAAGCTCGTCTTGCTCGGCGTCCATCAGCTTCTCAATCTGCAGCTCCGTTTCATCCGACAGCTTGAAGCCATCACCGCCAAAAAATTTAATGCCGTTATCCTCCACCGGATTATGCGACGCCGAGATCATAACCCCTGCATCCGCCTTTAGTAAACGTGTAATATAAGCGACGGCCGGTGTGCTTACGACTCCCACTCGAATGACATTCGCGCCAATGGACAGCAGTCCTGCTGCCAGTGCCGACTCCAGCATCGCGCCGGAAATCCGTGTATCCATGCCAATGACAACGTTTGGCTTCTCCTTGCTCCCTGCAAGAACATACCCGCCGCAGCGGCCAATGCTGTACGCCATTTCTGCGGTTAATTCCTGGTTTGCAACGCCTCTGACCCCATCAGTACCGAAATATTTCCCCATTGTTCTTTGATCTCCTTTTGTATAAATGCTGCTTCAATTATATATTTATTCTGCTCTGGTGTCTGTCGTCTCTGTTGATGCTTCATTCTCCGGATCGTCAGCTGGATCACGCTCTGGATTGCCCGGCTCATTACCGGGTTCCGGAGCTGGTTCCTCTTCTCCCGGGCCTGTCCCGCTCCCAGGCTGGGAGCCAGCGCGGTCATCTTCCTCACGCATCGGATCCTTCTCTCCGCTGCGATCCCCGTCAGGCTCCTCTTCCGGCTCAGGCACCGGCTCTCTGCCATCATTATCGCTGGAGCCTGGACTTCCCGGCGGCTCGGAAGGCTCTCCCGTTGCAGGCTCAGCCGGCTCCCTTAGCTCTACTGTAATGACAATGCGGCTGTTGTTCACCCGGCTGACAAACCGGGGCAAGGTAACTTCTAACGGGATTTCATGAATGCCTGCGTCCAGCCCGGAGGCATCTGCGGAAAGAATGATATCTTGGACCTGCAGCTCGTCCAGCCGCGCCGGCGCCCCTTTCAGCGTCATGGATAGGAAGGAACGTCCAGGCTCGACCATGACCGCCTTCAGACCGGAAGGAACATTCGTGATCGAAATCGGAATATCATCCATCATCCGCTCGCTGACCGCAACAACCGTCATTTCCACTTCCATGGAGCCCGGCTCGATTCTCTCAAATCCTGGAGGCGGCGTCAAGTCTGCCGAAAGCACTGTTGTCCCTGCCTCTGTCAGCTCTGACAAGTCAATCAACGCACCGTTATAGGACTTTATACTCTCAATCTGCTCCGGCTCGCCGTATAGTGTAACCTCTGTGATGCGCGGGTCAGCTTCAGAAAGCACGAGCCCCTCCGGCAGACTGCCAGTGTACTGAACCTCCAGCGGTACCTTTACAAAGCCCGCTTCCACCGGAACCTGAACCGCAATAGCAGGCGGATTAATGACAGCGTCTGTCATTTCATTTCCTTCCTGATCATATGCGGTCAGCTTCACCCGATTTTCTTCAAAAGACTCCTTCGCCCCGTCCAGCTCCACCGTGCCCTTCACCTGGGACAGCCTGGCAAGCTCTGACTCCGGCATCGTCACCTGCACATTCTTCGGATTCACCTCGATCGGTCCCGACAGCCGGTAGCCCTCAGCTAGCTCGCCGCTGGTGCCGACCGCCGCTGGAACCGTCTCAGACTGGCGTTCCTCCACCGTGACCGTGACGACAGAAGGGTCCATCGAGACCAGCTCCACGCCATTGGGCAGCGAATGCGTTAATGGCAGTGTCTGTGTGCCGGGAGACTTGATCCCGCTTAAGTCCAGCTTCACCTTATACTCATCGGCAAAAATCGTCGTAATATCCGTTCGGCGCCCCTTCACCCTTAAAGACACCTGATCGGCACTGATCCCCGTTAGGGCATAAGCAGTATCATCAAAACCGAACGTCTGGATATTCACCTGTACCGTTTTGGTATCAAACGAAGTCGTAGGCGGCGCAGGCACACCGTTCTCAATATGCACCATCACCCATAGCAGCATGCTCACAGCAAGAGCAATAAGCTTGGCAGCGGTGTTATTCTTAATCCATTTATCCATGCTAACGGTCTCCCTTCCGTTTCCAGAAGAACGAGCGTTTCTCCTTTACAGCGGCAGCCGGACGCAATTGTTCATAAAGCTTCGAAATCAGTGATTCTTCTTTAATATCGCGGACAACCTGTCCGTTCATTGCCAGCGAGACCTGTCCCGTCTCTTCCGAAACGACAACAGAAATAGCATCTCCTACCTCACTGATCCCGATGGCCGCCCGGTGGCGCGTACCCAGCTCCTTACTGATAAAAGGATTCTCGGACAGCGGCAGGTAGCAGCCTGCTGCAGCAATTTGCCCGTTCTGAATAATGACAGCCCCGTCATGCAGCGGTGTATTCGGTATAAAAATATTAATGATCAGCTCCGAGCTCAGCACAGAGCGCATCGAGATTCCGGATTCCACGTATTCGTTCAGGCCCGTCGTGCGTTCAAACACAATTAACGCCCCTATTTTTCGACGTGATAAATAATTCACGGCCTTAATGGTTTCGCCGATTAACTTATTAGTCTGCTCATCCATATCCGCGGCCCGCCCGAACAGCTTTCCGCGCCCCAGCTGCTCCAGACCTCGGCGGAGCTCCGGCTGAAAAATAATAAAGATTGCCAGCACCCCGAACGTAAAGATCTGGTTCATCAGCCATTTTAGCGTATATAGATCAAACCACGTGCTAAGCGCCCAGATGACGACAAGCACCAGAATCCCCTTCAGCAGCTGAACCGCCCGCGTTCCTCGTACGAGCAAAATCAGATGGTATATGATATAAGTGACGATGAGGATATCGATAATATCTTTAATGGACTCTTTCCAAGTCAAGTCCGCAAAATACTCCATATAGTAACCCCCGCCATGTTCTTTAAGTAACCTTTAATATATGTAGTATGTGCTCTACATACTCTAGGTTATAACGTTAGCCCCTCCGATGCAACCTAAGTTCCCGGAATTTATAACGAGGGAGGCTCTACTCCCAGTGCTCGAAATAAATCAGCCTGTTTTTGCGTTACCTCGCCCAAGATTCGACCGTGTCCAGGCGCTTCAAACCGCTCTATTGTGTCTAATTCATCCAGCAGCCCTTG